>JBIOTN010000167.1:0-25151 GCA_044866005.1 Candidatus Rokuibacteriota bacterium
AGTACGACCTCGCGGTGCTCCACACGAGCACGCCGTCGTTCGGGAACGACGCGCGGGTGGCCGCGCGCCTCAAGGCGGAGAACCCGCGGCTCCTGGTCGGGATGGTGGGCGCCCACGTCGGCGTGCTCCCGCGGGAGTCGCTCGCGGGCGCCCCCGCCGTGGACTGGGTGGCGGTCGGCGAGTTCGACCATGCGTGCGCCGAGATCGCGGCGGGCAAGCCGATCCGCGAGGTCGCCGGGCTCGCCTACCGGGACAACGGGCGGGTCCGGTTCACCCCGCCGCGGCCGCCGATCGAGGACATGGACGCCCTCCCCTTCGTGGTGGACGTCTACCGGCGTGACCTCACCGTCGAGCACTACTTCATCGGCTACCTGCTCCACCCCTACGTGTCGCTCTACACGGGCCGCGGCTGCCGGTCGAAGTGCACCTTCTGCCTCTGGCCCCAGACCCTCGGCGGCCACCGCTACCGCGTGCGGAGCCCCGAGAACGTCGAGGCGGAGATGGCGCGGGCCAAGCGCTACTTCCCGCAGGTGAAGGAGTACTTCTTCGACGACGACACCTTCACGGACGATCTCCCCCGCGCGGAGGAGATCGCCCGGCGGCTCGGGCGGCTCGGGCTCGTCTGGTCGTGCAACGCGAAGGCAAACGTGCCGAGGAAGACCCTGGAGGTCTTGCGCGACAACGGCCTCAGGCTCCTGCTCGTCGGCTACGAATCGGGCAACCAGCAGATCCTGAACAACATCAAGAAAGGCCTCCGGCTCGACGTCGCCCGGCGGTTCACCCGGGACGCCAAGGCGCTCGGGATCACGCTCCACGGGACCTTCATCCTGGGGCTGCCCGGCGAGACCCCCGACACGATCCGGGAGACGGTCCGCTACGCCTGCGAGATCGAGCCCGACACGATCCAGGTCTCGCTCGCCGCGCCCTATCCGGGGACCGAGCTCTACCGCCAGGCGCAGGAGCAGGGCTGGCTCGCCGCGCCGACGAACGATCTCGTGGACCCGCACGGGGTCCAGGTGGCGGCGCTCTCCTACCCCGGGCTCTCCCAGGGCGAGATCTTCACCTCGGTCGAGGAGTTCTACCGCCGCTTCTACTTCCGGCCGCGGAAGATCGTCTCCATGGTGGGCGGGATGCTCCGCGACCCCGCGGTCATGCGCCGGCGGCTCCGCGAAGGCGTCGAGTTCTTCCGCTTCCTGCGGCAGCGGAAGACCGGGGTCCAGGCCCTGGAGCCCATCCCCGGCTCGGGCACCACGGCCTGAGTCGGGAGGCGCCGCCGGGCCGGGCTCCGGCCGATCCCGGCCGCGCCGGCGCGCGGGGGTCCGCCCTCGCGCTCCTGGCCTTCGTCCTCGCCCTGGGAGCCAGCCACCTCCTCTGGGCGGCGTGGGACACGCGCCCGCCAGCCTGGGACCGCGCGATCCACCTCGACGCCGCGCTCCGGTGCGGGCGTCTGCTCGGCGAGGGGCAGTGGGGAGCGGTCCTCGGCCTCGCCGGGTACTACCCCCCGCTGACCCACTGCGTCGCCGGCCTCCTCCATCGCCTCTTCGGGCCCTCCCCGCTCGTCGCGCTGACGGTCATCCAGGGCGCGCTGGCCGTGGCGGTTTTCGCCACCTTCGCCATCGGGCGGGCGCTCGGCTCCCCGGCCCGCGGCCTGGCGGCGGGCATCCTCGTCGGGGCCTACACCGAGGTCTTTCTCGAGTCGCGCGTGTTCATGCTCGACCTGCCCCTGACGGCGCTGGTCGCGCTGACCGTCTGGGCCGTGGTCCGAAGCGAGGGCTTCGCCCACAAGGGCTTCAGCCTGGCGGCGGGGCTCATCGCCGGGGTCGGCCTCCTCGCGAAGTGGACGCTGCCCGTCTTCGTCGGGCCGGTCGCCGCGTACCTCTGGCGTCGCGACGGGCGCGGGGCGCCCACCGGCGCCCGCCGCCGTCACCTCGCCCTGGCGCTCGTCGCCATGGCGGCCGTCGCGGCGCCCTGGTATCTCCGGCACCTCACCCTGCCGCTCTCGCTCTTCCAGTCGGCCTACACCTACGGCGTGGTCGAAGGGGACCCGGGGCTCGACCGCCTGGCGGGCTGGACCTGGTACGCCCGCGCGCTCGTCTACCAGCTCGGCCCGCCCTTCGCCGCCCTCTTCCTGGTCGGCCTCGCCTTCGCGCGGCGGACGCGCGGCCTCGGGCTCTGCCTGGTCTGGCTCCTCCTGCCGCTGGCCTGCTTCACCCTCGTGCGGAACAAGGATTACCGCTTCACCATGCCCGTCCTGCCGGCCGTGGCGTTGCTCAGCGTCGGGTGGATCGATCGGCTTCGGCCGAGCCGCGCCGCCGTCGCGGTCGGCGGGATCGCCCTCGCCGTCGTGGGCCACGCGGCCTACCTTGGCTGGGGCTGGGGCGCGGACCGGCCCCTGGTCGCCTGGGTCCGCGAGCGCGCGGGGGCGTGGGGCGTGGAGCTGCCGTCCGATCCGCCGGCGCGGGAGGCCTGGCCGGGGGCCGCCTTGCTCGAGGCGGTCGTGCACGACCGCGCCGGCGGGCCCCGGCCGGCCCGGCTGAGCGTCCTCCCCGACCATCCCTACCTGTCGCGCTTCACGCTCCGCTACCAGGCCACGCGGGCCGGCTTGCCCGTCCGCGTGGTCCCGGCCTGGTCCGGTCCGCCGCTCTTCGTCGACTACGTCCTGACCAAGAGCGGCGCGCAGGGGCCGGACCAGACGACCGGCGAGGCGCGCGCCCTCATGGCGCGGCTCACGGCCGGCGACCCGACGCTCGTCCCGCTGCTGCGCCCGGTCACGGAGATGGCCTTGCCGGACGGCAGCCGCGCCGCGCTCTACCGGATCGCCTCGCCCCGGGTCCGCGGCGTCGGGGCGGACGCGGTCGTGGCGCGCCTCCGATCGCTGCCGCCGCGCGCGCTGGCCTGGTTCGCGCGGGACGTGGAGGGACTGCGGGTCGAGGTCGAGCAGATCTCGGAGCGGGAGACGCGCGGGGGGCATCTCGCGCGGCTCGCCGTGCGGGCCGACTCCGCGCGCCTCGGCGATTTCCGGCGGAAGCCGACCGCCCTCCGCCTGCGGGAGCTGGAGGTCGCGCTCGAGGACGTCCGCCTGAACCCCGAAGCCCTCGTCCTCCGGGACGCGCTCGAGCTCTTCGGCGCCGGCCGGCTGGTCGTGCGACGGGCCGTGCTGACGGAGGCGGACCTCCGTGACGGGCTCGCCGCCGCGCTGCCCGCGCTCCGCTCGCCGACCGTCCGCGTGCGGGGCGGCCGGCTCACGGTGACCGGGCGCCTCTACGGCATCGCGGTCGAGGCGGCCGTCCGGCCGGAGCCGGCCGGGACGGCGGCCCCGGCCCTCGCCGTGTGGCTCGAGCGGCTGCGGGTGGGCGGGCTGCCGCTGCCGGCCGCGCTCGGGAACCTCCCCCTCGCGGCGGCGAACCCCGTGGTCCAGGTGGAGGACCCGCCGTTCGCCATCGAGTGGCCGCCGCTTCGATTGGAGGACGGGCGCCTCGAGCTCGGGCCGCCCGCCGACGCGCGCGCCTCTTGACGGGCCATCCGGAGCGCCCATAATCACGACAGGAGGCTCGACCATGCCCGAGAAGAGCGCCTTCCGCAACGAGCTCGAAGCCGCGGTGAACGCCAAGCACAGTCGGCTCAACCCGTTCACCGAGCGCTGGGTCCGCGGCGAGCTCTCGCGGGGGCAGCTCGGGGCCTGGGCGGCCCAGCACTACCAGTACGTCTCCCAGTTCCCGCGCTGGTGCGCCGCCGTGTACGCCGACTGCCCGTACCCGGAGGCGCGCGACTTCCTGCTCGAGAACATCATCGAGGAGGAGTCGGGGACGAAGCACGTGGACCTCCTCGTCCGCTTCGCCGAGGCCTGCGGCCTGACGCGCAATCAGGTCGAGACCACGCGGCAGCTGTCGACCACGCGCGCGCTCACCGCGTGGGGGTACCAGATGTCGCACCGGCCCTTCTACGAGGCCGCGGCCGGGCTCCTGGTGGGGCTGGAGTCCCAGGTCCCGGGGATCTACCAGCGGAACCTCCCGCCGCTCCGGGAGCTCTACGGCTTCAACGACCGCGAGGTGGAGTTCTTCGCCATCCACATCGAGGCCGACCAGGTGCACGGCGACCGGGGGTACGAGATCGTCGAGCGCGCGTGCACGACCCCGGAGATGCGGGCGCGCGCCGCCGACGCCGTGCGCGAGGCGACGGAGATGCGCTGGCAGTACATGACCGGCCTCTACCGCGCGTACGTCCTCAAGGAAGAGCTCTGACGTGGGCGAGGGCCGCGTGGCGCCCCTGGCGGGGGGCGAGATCCGGGTGGCGGCGTCGTGAGGCGCGCCGCCGGCCGGCCTCCGCGGCGCCGCCCCGGCCGATGACGGGGAGCGTGAGGCGGTGATCACGGTCAAGCGCCTGACGCTCGAGGACGCGAAGCTCATCCTGGAGGCGTGCGAGAAGAAGGCGCGCGACCTCGGCGTCGCCGAGACCATCTGCGTCTGCGACGACGGCGGCCACGCCATCGCCCTCCACCGCATGACGGGCGCGCGGCTCACGGGCGTCGAGATCGCGCTGGCCAAGGCCTTCACCGCGGCGGGGCACCGGCGGGCCACGCACCTCTTCACCACGCCGCCCGCCGGGCCGGCCCTGCCGGGGAACGAGGCGTTCGGGATCCACGCCATGCACCCGGGGCGCTTCGCGATCTTCGTGGGGGGCTTCCCCATCGAGGCGGACGGCGCCGTGGTCGGCGGCCTCGGGATCAGCGGCGGGACCGGCGATCAGGACACCGCGGTCGCGCGCGCGGGACTCGAGGCGTTCCACCGCTCGATCGCCTAGGAGCCTGTCGGAGTAAGCCGGCGCACCGCAACGCTCGGGACGTTCCACTCCGAGCGGCGGCTTGGCCGCCGCCACGACGGGGGGGCGTCGGAGCCTCCGAGACCCCCCGAAGAGAAGAGAGGAGAGCACGATGCCGCAGCACGAGCGCGATGGGGCAGGGCGCCTGGACATGCCGTTCGTCGGCATCCCGTCGTTCCTCCGCGCGGCGATCTGCACGAATCTGGAGACGCTCGACGCCGACGTCGCGATCATGGGGGCGCCCACGGACGAAGGATCGCCCTTCATGCCGGGCTCGCGGTTCGGGCCGCGGGCGATCCGCGAGCACTCCATCCGGTTCGGCATGGGCGGCCGGGGCTACTACGACCCCCAGGCCCGGCGGCACTTCCTCGAGCACGAGATGACCCAGGGCGCCCTGGTCGACGTGGGCGACGCCGACGTCCTGCCGACCAACGTCGTCGACACCTTCCACAACATCACCGCCATGACGCGGAAGATCCTGGACCGGGGCGCCATGCCGGTCGTCCTGGGCGGGGACCACGCCATCAGCTTCCCCATCGTGCGGGGGTTCAGCGAGCCCGTGCACGTCGTCCACTTCGACGCGCACCTGGACTACGCGCCGTTCATCCACGGCCTCGAGTTCACGAACGCCCACGCCTTCCGGCACATCACCCGCCTCCCGCACGTCCGGAGCCTCACCCAGGTCGGGATCCGGAGCCTCCGGAACAGCGAGGCGATGCTGGAGGACTCGCTCCGCGACGGCAACCGGGTGATGACCATGGAGGAGTTCCGGGACGTCGCCTATCGCGGCGTGGTCGAGGCGGTCCCGAAGAACGCGCCCTGCTACGTCAGCCTGGACATCGACGTGCTCGACCTCTCGCTCGTCCCCGGCTGCGTCTCGGCCGAGCCCAACGGGATGCTCTACGCCGAGCTCCGCGACACGCTGATCGCGCTCGCCGAGCACGCGGAGATCGTCGGCTTCGACCTGGTGGAGGTCAACCCCCAGCTCGACGTCGGCACCGGCATCACCTCCTACCTGGCCGCTCACCTGATCCTCGAGTTCCTCGGGCGGATCTGCGATCAGCCGCGCTGGATCGCGGGGCGGGACGCGCGCGCGGCGCGGCGGCAGGCCCCGCGCCAGGCGCTCGGGCACGGCGCACCGGGCCCGCGCGGCGCCTGAGCGGCTCGGCGGCCAGAGGAGGCCAGCCCCGATGGCATCCCCCACGCTCGTCGACGTGCACATGCACATCTTTCCGACGAAGGAGGCCGGCGACCGGCTGAAGGAGAGCTACGAGATCTGGGAGTACGGGCCGAAGCCGGACGTCCGCTTCAGCCGGTACCGCGGCGACGTGGACGACGTGGTCCGGGCCATGGCCGAGGCGGGGTACGCGCGCGCCGTCGCGGTGAACCTCTTCGCCGCGGCCCTCGCCCGCGAGGAGGCGATCGCGGAGCTGCCGGCCGAGCTTCGCGGCCGCGACCGGGAGCGGGCCATCGCCGACATCGACGCCGCGATGCCGGAGAAGCTGCGGGCATTCAACCGCTGGGCCTGCGACCTGGCCCGGGCGCGGCCGGAGATCGTGCCCTACGTCGCGGCGGATCCGTGGGCGCTGCCCGGCGAGGCGGGCGCGCGGCACCTGCGCGAGCTGGCGGAGCGCCACGGGGCGCGCGGGATCAAGCTCCACCCGGTCGTCCAGCGCTTCGCGCCCGCCGATCCGCGGATGGGGCCGGTCTACCGCACCTGCGTCGAGCTCGGCCTCACCGTGCTCGCCCACTCCGGGACGGCGCGGGGCGTCGAGCAGTACGCCGAGCCGGCGGCCTTCGCCCCGCTCGTGCGCGAGTTCCCCGACCTCAGGCTCGTGCTCGCGCACCTGGGGGGCGGCTCCTGGCGGCAGACGCGCGACCTGGCGCGGGCGTTCCCGCAGGTGGCCTTCGACTGTTGCGAGATCCTCGAGTGGACGGGCGCGCCCGCGGCGCCCACCGACGCGGACCTCGCGCGGCTGATCCAGGAGATCGGGCCGGGGCGGGTGATGATGGGGACCGACTTCCCCTGGTACGACCTGGACCACACGGTGGAGCGCGTGATGGCGCTGCCGCTCCTCGGGCGCGAGGAGAAGGAGGCCATCCTCGGGGCGAACGCCTTCCGCATCCTGGGCCTGTGACCCTCGTCGGGGTCGACGCCATGACGGACGGTAGGCAGGGACAGGGAATCGTGGACCGACGGGGGTTCCTGGCGGCGACGATCGCGATGCTGTGCCCGTGGCCCGCGCGTGCGCAGACGGCGCCGCCTCGGATCGGCTGGCTGTCCGCGGAGTCGCAGCCCGATCCATTCCTCGAGGGATTTCGCGAGGGGCTGAGGCGGCTCGGTTACATCGAAGGCCAGAACGTCGTGCTGGAGCTCCGCCATGCGAAGGGCAACTTCGACGCGCTCCGGGCCGGCGCATCCGAGCTGACGCAGTCGAACGCGGCCATGATCGTCGCCAGCATGACCGCGGTCCGCGCCGTGCGCGGGGTCAAGGATCTCCCGATCCTCTTCGTCATCAGCGGCGATCCCGTCGAGGCGGGGATCGCCACGAGTCTGGCACGCCCGAGCGGGAACTTCACCGGCGCCACGTTTCTCTCCCTCGAAGTCGCGGGCAAGCGCGTCGAGCTGCTCAAGGAGACCCTCCCTCGGCTCCGCACGCTCGTCGCGCTCTCGAACACCGAGCATCCCGGGGAGAAATCGGAGCGGCTGGCCACGGAGATGGCCGCCCACGCGCTGGGGATCACCCTCCTCTATGTCCCGTTCTCGCAGTTTCCGTTCGGCCCCAGCCCCGAGCTGGACCATGCGCTGGAGCGCGCACGGCGCCTTCAGCCGGACGGGATGGTCGTGTTTCCCGAAGGCGCGACGATGGCGAACCGCGTGAAGCTGGCGCAATTCGCGGTCGCACAGCGCCTGCCCACGATGTTCGGCTGGAGCGAATACGCCGACGCCGGCGGACTGATGAGTTACGGCGCGAACCAGCGTGACGCCTTCGTGCGGCTCGCGAGCTATGCCGACAAACTGCTCCGCGGTACGAAGCCCGCGGAGCTGCCCGTCGAGCAGCCGACGCGATTCGAGCTCGTTGTCAACCTGAACACGGCGAAGCTTCTCGGGATCACGATCCCGCAGCCGGTCAGGGTCAGAGCGGATCGGGTGATCGAATAGACCGGTAATCCCCGGCCCGTTGACGACGCCACGCAACACGGCTAGGCTCGGAGCGCCATGCCCCTCCGCGCCGGTCTCGTGGGCGCCGGCTTCATCGGGCGCATCCACGCCAGGATCCTCGCACGCGATCGGCGGGTCGAGCTCGTGGGGATCGCCGACTCGGCGCCCGGCATGGCCCGCCGGCTCGCCGACGAGGTGGGGGGCCGCGCCTTCGACGCCCTGCCCGCGCTCCTCGACGCGGGGATCCAGGCGCTCTGGGTCTGCACCCCGAACAGCCAGCACGGGGCGCCGGTCCTCGCGGCGCTCCCGCGCGGCCTGCACGTCTTCTCGGAGAAGCCCATGGCGACCTCGCTCGCCGAGGCCTGGCAGATCCGCGAGGCCGCGCGGAAGGCGAGCGGGGTCTACCAGATCGGCTTCAACCGTCGCTTCTCCCACGTCTACCGCTTCGTCAAGCGCCTGCTCGCGGAGGGCCGGCTCGCCGCGCGCGTGGCGCACCTCAAGATGAACCGCGGCGAGCTGCGTGAGCCGCCCTGGACCGGCGACCCGGGCGTGACCGGCGGCTACCTCTACGAGACGCCGGTCCACCTCCTCGACATGATGCGACACCTCCTCGGGGAGGTCGCCGAGCTCCAGGGCTGGGCGCGCCAGAGCGCCTACGCCGAGCCCGACGGGTTCACGCTCCTGGTCCGCTTCGGGAGCGGCGTGACCGCGACGTTCGCGACCGTGGCGCACACGACGTGGCTCTTCCCCTTCGAGCGGGTGGAGCTCTACGGCGTCCACCAGGCCGTGGTCACGGAGGAGATGGAGTCGGCCGCGTTCAGCCCCGGCCCGCGGGCCGAGGTCGAGGCGATCGACTGCCGCCACATGCCGTTCGAGGAGAAGTGGGGCTACGTCGAGGAGGACCGCCTCTTCGTGGACGCGGCGCTCGGCGAGGGCCCGCCGCCCGTGACGGCCGAGGACGGCTACCGCGCCACCGAGCTCGTCGAGGCCTGCTACCGGGCGGTGCGGCAGGACGGCCCCGTGCGGCTGCCGCTCCCGGAGCCGGCGCGCTGAGCCGTCCCGCCGCCGTGGCGTACCGCCTCGTGGTGGCCGACCTCGACGGGACCGTGCGCTCCCGCGCGCTCGGGATCACGCCGGGCGTCCGGGCGGCCATCGCCGCCGCCCGGGAGCGCGGGGTGCGGGTCTGCCTGGCGACCGGCCGGATGTGGCGCTCGGCCGCCCCGTGGGTCCGGCTGGCCGGCGCCGACCCCCCCGCCGTCCTCTACAACGGCGGACAGGTCTTCGACTTCGCCGCGGGCCGGCTCCTCTACGAGCGGCGCCTGCCGCGGGAGGCCGCGCGCGCGGCGCTCGCCATCGTCCACCGCGACCCGGACGTGCAGCCGCACCTCTACCTCCGCGACACGGTCTACGTGCACCGGCGGCACCCGCTGACGGAGGCGTACGCCGCGGACGACGGCCTCAGCTACGAGGTGGTGCCGGCGCTCGAGGACCTCCTGGCGGAGGACCCGCACAAGCTCCTCGTGATCGGACCGCCGGACCGGGTGGAGGCGCTCGGCCGCGCGGTGCGCGAGGGCGGCGTCCCCGTCCACGCCGTCCAGTCCGAGCCCACCTACCTCGAGATCCTGCCCGCCGGCGTCTCCAAGGGCACCGCGCTCCGCGCGATGATCGCGACCCTCGGCGTCGCCGCGACGGACGTCATCGCGGTGGGCGACAACTGGAACGACCTCGAGATGCTCGAGGCCGCGGGGCTCGGCGTGGCGATGGGGCACGCGCCGGCGGCGATGCGCGCGCGCGCCGGCTACGTCTGCGGGACCAGCGAGGAGGAAGGGTTCCGCGAGGTCCTGGAGCGATTCGTCCTGGCCCCCCGAGCGGCCGGGCGCAAGCGCGGCTGAAGCCGATTGACGACGCCGGGCCCGATCCCCTATGGTGCGGTCACCACGCCCCATCGCCCAGTCGTGGCCCACGTCGTCCTCGGGTGAGACCCGCGCGGACCAGGAAGGAGGCACCATGAAGCTGCCCCGCGAGCGCTTCGACTACTCGGCCATCGTGGACCGCCGGCCGCTCAGGCTCCCCAAGAGGGCGCGCGTGGCGGTCTGGACGATCGTGAACGTGGAGGAGTGGGACATCCAGGGCCCCATGCCGCGCACCGTGCTGCCGCCGCCTGCGGGCGGCGTGGGGATCCCCGACGTGCCGAACTGGGCCTGGCACGACTACGGGATGCGTGTGGGGTTCTGGCGGCTCAAGGCCGCGCTGGACCGCTACCGGATCAAGGCGACGCTCGCCATCAACGCCTCCGTCTGCCACTCCTATCCGCGGATCGCCGAAGCCTCCCGCGACGCCGGCTGGGAGTTCATGGGGCACAGCTACGTCCAGAAGTCGCTCCACGCCGTCGAGGACGAGCGCGAGGTCATCCGGAAGTCGGTCGAGACCATCCGGAAATTCACCGGCCGGCCGCCGCGCGGCTGGCTCGGCCCGGGCCTCACCGAGACCTGGGCGACGCCGGACCTCCTGGCGGAGGAGGGGATCGAGTACGTCTGCGACTGGGTCAACGACGATCAGCCGTACGAGATGAAGACGACGTCACGGCCGCTCGTGGTGGTGCCCTACACCGTGGAGGTCAACGACATCCCGATGATGCTGGTCCGGCTCCGCGAGCCTTCCGAGTTCCTCCAGCGCGCCCGGGACCAGTTCGACCGGCTCTACGAGGAGGGCCGCCAGACGGCGCGCGTCATGGCCATCGCGGTCCACCCCTACATCAGCGGAGTCCCGCACCGGATCAAGTACTTCGAGCAGATCTACGCGTACATGAAGAAGCGACGGGGCGTGCTCTTCTGCAAGGGCGAGGAGATCCTGGACTGGTATCGCTCGGTCGCGGCGCGCCGGTAGGGCGCCGCCACCCGTCACGGACGCCATGGCCTCACCGCCGGTCGTCGACATCCACGCCCACTTCGTGCCCGAGGGCTACCTGCGGCTCATCGAGACGGAGGGGCCGGCCCATGGCCTGACCCTCCGGCCCGGCCCGCAGGGCCCGCTCATCATGGTGGGCCAGCAGCCGATCGGGCCCATCACGCCCGCCTACCACGACCTCGGCCGCCGCATCGTGGCGATGGACGGGCAGGGGGTCGCGATCCACGCCCTCTCGCTCATGCCGCCGATGGTCTACTGGGCGGACGCCGCGCTCGGGCTCCGGCTGGCCCGGCTCGTCAACGACGCGATCGCGGACGCGGTCCGCTCCCGTCCCGACCGCCTGGTGGGCCTCGCCACCCTCCCGCTCCAGGCTCCGGAGGCCGCCGTCGCGGAGGTCGGCCGGGCCGTCACCGAGCTCGGGCTCCGGGGCGTGTACCTCGGCACCAACGTGCGCGGCGCCGACCTCGACGACCCCGCGCTCACCCCCGTGTTCGGCCGGATCGCGGCCCTCGGCGTGCCGGTCTTCCTCCACCCGCTGAACGTCGTGGGGGGCGCCCGCGTCGGCGCCTACTACCTCCACAACCTGCTCGGCAACCCGTTCGACACCGCGGTCGCCGCGGCCCGGCTGGTCTTCGGCGGCGTGCTCGACCGCTTCCCCACCTTGCGCGTCTGCCTCCCCCACGCGGGGGGCGCGTTCCCGTACCTCCTGGGCCGGCTGGACCGCGGCCATCGCGTGCGCCCCGAGTGCCGGCACCTGGCGCAGCCGCCGTCGGCGTATCTCGAGCGGTTCTTCTTCGACACGATCACGCACTCCCCCGAGGCCCTGCGCTACCTCATCGGGCTCGTCGGCGCCGACCGGGTGATGCTCGGCAGCGACTACTGCTTCGACATGGGATCGGACGACCCGGTGGGCGCCCTGAAGGCGGCCGAGCCGCTCGACCCCGACGCCCGCGCGCGCATCCTGGGCGGCAACGCCGTGCGGCTTCTCGGGCTCGGGTAGGCCCTGCGGTGGCCGACCGAGTAGTGGACGGGCTTGCTGGGCCGGGAGCAGCGTCCGAGCGGCGGCTTTGCCGCCGCAACCCTCCCGGGAGAGGCTTCGGAGGGGGCCGTCGAGGCCCCCTCCGGTCTAACGCCGTGCGGCTCCTGGGCCTCGGGTAGCCCGTGGCCCCCCGCGTCTTCGTCACGCAGCCGATCGCCGAGAGCGCGCTCGCCCGGCTACGGGCCGTCGCCGAGGTCGGGCTGAACCCCGATCCCCTCCACATCGTCACGAAGCCCGAGCTCCTGGCCGCGGTCCCCCGCGTGGAGTACCTCGTCTGCCTGCTCCACGACACGATCGACGCCGAGGTGATCGGCGCGAGCCCGCGCCTCAAGCTGATCGCCTCCATGGCGATCGTCCCGGCGGGCGTGGACGTGAAGGCCGCCACGGCGCGCGGGATCCCGGTGACCACGATCCCGCCGCTCGTCACCGAGGCGACCGCCGACCTCCACTGGGCGTTGCTGCTCGCCGTCGCCCGGCGCGTCGTGGAGGGGGATCAGGCGGTCCGCGCGGGCGTCTTCCCGGGCGGGCAATCGGCGCGCTTCGTCGGGGCCGACGTGTACGGGCAGACCCTGGGGGTCGTCGGGCTCGGGCGCGTCGGCGAGGCCGTGGCCCGGCGCGCGGGCGGCTTCGGCATGCGGATCCTCTACACGAAGCGCCGGCGGCTCGAGGCGGCGGCGGAGGCCGCGCTCGGCGCCACCTACGCCGGCCTGGAGGCCGTCCTGCGCGAGGCGGACTTCGTCTCCGTCAACGTCGCGCTGACCCCGGAGACCGTCCACCTGATCGGGGCACGCGAGCTCGGGCTCATGCGTCCGTCGGCGTTCCTCGTCAACACCGCGCGCGGCCCGGTGGTCGACGAGAAGGCGCTCGTGGACGCGCTCCGGAACGGGACGATCGCGGGCGCGGCGCTCGACGTCTTCGAGCAGGAGCCGCGGGTGGAGCCGGGGCTCCTCACGCTCGGGAACGTCGTGCTGACGCCCCACCTCGGCAGCGCGGCGCGGGGGACGCGGGCCCGGATCGCGGACATCGTCGCCGACAACGTCGTCGCGGCGATCGAGGGCCGCCGGCCCCCCAACGTCTACAACCCCGAGGTCTACGGCCGGTGACCTGGGCCGTGGATGGCTACCAGGCCGAGCGAAACTCCCGCTTGACATCGGCGATGCGCTTCTCGTCCCGCTTGTAGAAGGTCCACTGCTTGATCCGCTTGGCGCGGACGAGGCCGGCCTGCGACAGGACCTTCAGGTGTTCGCTGGCGGTGGGCTGGCTCACGCCGAGCTTCCGGGCGATGAGGACGCCGCAGACCCCGTCACGGACGAGGTCGCGGACGGCGTGTCCGCGCGGCGCGCGCGGGACCCGGGGAGGACACCGGTGGCGGGGACGAGGATCGACGGGCAGCGCATCGAGGCGACGTACGCGGTCATCCGGCCCTACATCCGCGTGACGCCCACGGTCGAGGTGCGCGGCGCGGACCTCGGGCTGGCCGACGTGCCGCTCACGCTGAAGCTCGAGCAGTTGCAGCATGCGGGGTCGTTCAAGGCGCGCGGCGCCTTTGCCAACCTGCTCATGCGGGAGCTGCCGCGGGCGGGCGTCGTCGCTGCCTCGGGCGGCAATCACGGCGCCGCCGTCGCCTACGCCGCCCGGCGCCTCGGCGTGCCGGCGAAGGTATTCGTGCCGACCGTCTCCTCACCCGCGAAGGTCCGGCGGATCCGCGAATACGGCGCCGACCTCGTGATCGAGGGCGACGGGTACGCGGAGGCGCTCGCGGCGAGCAAGGCCTGGGCCGCGCGGTCGGGGGCGTTGCCGGTGCACGCCTACGATCAGGCGGAGACGCTGCTGGGCCAGGGGACGCTGGCGCTCGAGCTCGCGGCCCAGGCCCCCGCCCTGCACACGGTGCTCGTCCCCGTCGGTGGCGGCGGGCTGATCGGAGGCGTCGCGGCCTGGTACGCCGGCAGCATCCGGGTCATCGGCGTCGAGCCCGAAGGTGCGCCGACGCTGACGACGGCGCTCCGCGCGGGCCGGCCGGTGGATGCCCCGACGGGGAGCGTCGCGGCCGACTCGCTGTCGCCACGGCGGGTGGGCGAGCTGATGTTCGGGATCGCGCAGCGCTACATCGACCACGTCCTGCTCGTGAGCGATGCCGCCATCCGGCAGGCCCAGGAGGCGCTGTGGACCGCGCTGCGCCTGGTGGCCGAGCCGGGCGGCGCCGCCGCCCTGGCCGCATTGCTCAGCGGGGGCTACCGGCCCGGCCCCGGCGAACGCGTCGGCGTCGTCATCAGCGGCGGCAACACCACGGCGGTGGACTTCGGGGCCCCGCCGCCGGCCCCTCCCGGAGCCCCGGCTGCCCCTCCCACGGAGAGCGAAGGGGACCGCCGTCCCGCGCCGCGGCCGGCCGTCTCCTGAGGCACGCATGGAATTCTGGCTGACGCAGGCGTTCAACGGGGTCTCGTACGGCGCGCTCCTCTTCCTCCTCGCCGGGGGCCTCTCGCTCATCTTCGGCATGATGCGCATCGTGAACATGACCCACGGCTCCTACTACCTCCTGGGCGGCTACGTCGGGCTGACCGTGATCTGGCGCGGCGGGCATTTCGCCCTGGCCATCCTGGCCGGCGCGCTGGCCATCGCGGTCGTGGGCATGGGCGAGTGGAGCGCGTTTCTCCGGCGGCTCTCCGGCCAGGAGCTCGGCCAGGTCCTCACCACCATGGGGTTCGCGCTGATCTTCCAGGACCTCGGCCTCATCCTCTGGGGCGGCGACCCCTACACCATCCCGGTGCCGGCGGCGCTGTCGGGGGCGTTCCGCGTGGGCCCGCTCTACTTCCCCGTCTACCGCGTCTTCATCGTCCTCGTGGCGGCGGCGGTGGCGGTCGTCCTCTGGCTCGTCCTCGAGCGGACCCGGATCGGGGCCATGATCCGGGCCACGGTCGACGATCCGGAGATGGCCCGGGGCGTGGGGATCAACGTGCCGCGGATCTCGCTCGGCGTCTTCGCGCTGGGGGCGGGGCTGGCGGCGGTGGCGGGCGTGGTCGCCGGCGGGTTCGTCGGGGTCTATCCGGGCGCGGACTTCGAGATCCTCCCGTACGCCTTCGTCGTGGTGATCGTCGGCGGCATGGGGAGCCTCAAGGGAGCGGTCATCGGGAGCCTCATGGTCGGCCTCCTCGACAACTTCGGCAAGGCCCTGTTCCCGGAGCTCTCCTACTTCACCCTCTTCGCGCCCATGGCCGCCATCCTGGCGGTCCGGCCGACGGGCCTCTTCGGGCGGGGCTGAGGCGGGCGCCGCGCGACGGTCCGACGCCAGTTGACGCCCGGTTCCCTGGCCCGCGTCTGACCAACCTTCCACCACCACCATCATTCGGCACCGGTCGCGGCTGGGGCGCTAACTGTGCAGTTTTTCAGGGTCTCGGGCCTGGCACGCCTCGTGCTCATCCAGACCCGGCCGATGTCCGGCGTGCGCGGGCCCTTACCGGCTGGCGGGAGGCGGCCGAGGCAGGCGGCGCTCAGAGAGAACGGGTCTGGGACGATGGCCGGCCTTGCACGGAGGAGGATGGTCGATGGGACGGAAACCTCTGGTATTCACGGTCGCTTTGTTCGCCGGGGCGGCCTTCATGGGGGCCGGGGACCGGAACCTCGGCGCGCAGCCCCAGGCGGCCCCGAGAACCCTCACCGTGCTGGTGGGGGGCGGACAGGACACGACGGTGCTCGACAGCTTCTTCCCCCAGACCCTCCGCATCCGGGTCGGCGACACCGTCACCTGGAAGTTCAACGCGGACCCGATTCACCGACACACGGCGACGATGGTGGGCGGCGCCTTCCCCGGCCCCCGAGACCCGGTGGCGGGCGGCCGGCCCGGCGAGGTCATTCCGGGCCGCTGGGTGCCGGCGGCGGGTGGCGCCCCCGGCGACCTGATGCGCAATCCGGTCTTCGCGTCGCCGACGCGACGGGCCGGCGCGCCCATCGAGGTCTATGACGGGACGGCCTACGCCAACTCCGGCGAGCTCTCGCCCAAGCCGCGCATCGCGGGCGTCCCGGGCGCCGAGACGTTCTCGCTGACCTTCGCCAAGGCCGGCACCTATCGCTACGTCTGTCTCTTCCACCGCCCGCACATGGTCGGGACCATCGAGGTGATGCCGGCCACGACGGCCGACGTCCCCGACCCGGCGCAGATCGACGCCCAGGCCAAGGCGGAGATGGCCCACCTCCTGTCGGTGATCGAGCGGGCCAAGACCCAGACCAACTCGGTGCGCCGGCAGCCCGGGGTCAACGGGGCCACGTTCTGGTTCGTGCGGGCCGGCGCCCATGACCTCCCGAGCGCCGACCTGCGAGGGCAGGTCTTCGACTTCGTGCCGAAGAACCTCACGATCAAGGCCGGGGACACGGTGATCTGGGAGTCGGTGGACCCGCACACCATCACCTTCGCGCCGGCGCCCCCGGCCCCCGAGCCGCTGATCGCCAGGGCGCAGGCCGACGCCTATCCCTTGCTCTTCCAGAACGCCAAGGTCTTCCGCGCCGCCAAGCCGGCCGGCGTCTACGACCCGGCCCAGCACTTCAACTCGGCGCCGCTCGGCCAGACGACCCGGGAAGGGACGAGCTGGGCGCTGACGTTCGACACGCCCGGGGTCTACGAGTACGTCTGCGCCTTCCACCACGAGATGGGGATGAAGGGCACGATCACGGTCCTGGGCCGCTAGGAGGCGCGGGCTGAAGGTGGCCCTGGCACCTTCAGCCTCGTCCCGGCTGACGGGGAATCGCCTGATGACCGACGTCCGTCTCGTGGCGAGACTCGCGGGCGTGGCCGCGGCCATCCTGTGGGCCCTGGCCCCCGCGACGGGCGGCGCTCAACCGCCGTCCGGCCACGAGAAGGGCGAAGGCGTGCCCCTGGCGGCGGATCAAGGCCCGGAGAGCGTCGCGCCGGGGCCCCGGTGTCCCGCCTCATCGCCGCGGCGGGAGTACACGCTCGTCGCCATCAACGTCGAGATCACCCTGAACCGCTTCCTGGATCACGACCCCCACGGCCGCATGTACGTGCTGGAGGAGGACCTGGCGCGTGTCAGACAGGAAGAGGCCCGGAACCGTGCGGCGCGCACCGATCGGGCGGAGCCCGCGGTCTCGCTCGGGCTCCAGGGCGATGCCATCCAGCCGCTGACCCTCCGGGTCAACCAGGGCGAATGCCTGCGGGTGACGCTGCGGAACGAGCTCGGGAACGGCCGCGAGCCGGCCAGTCTCCACCTCCACGGCTCCTCGCTCCACCTCGCGAAGAACGGCACGCCGGCCATCGCCGCCAATCCCGACGCCGTCGCGGCGCTCGGCGACCGCGTGACCTACGAGTGGTGGGTCGCGGACGACCAGCCGGAGGGCACCCACTACTTCCACAGCCACGGCGCGAGTCGCCTCCAGAGCGCCCATGGCCTCTTCGGGGCCGTGATCGTGGAGCCCGGAGGCTCCCGCTACCTGGACCCCGTGCGTGGGGGTGAGCTGCGCAGCGGGTGGGCGGCCATCATCCAGCCGCCGAGCGGGAGCCACTTCAGGGAGTTCGTCATCTTCTACCACGAGATCGGGAACGAGCGGCACCGCCTCCTGGACAAGGCCGGGCAGTTCGTGACCCAGGTGGATCCGTTCACCTCCGCGTACCGACCGGGGGCGCGGGCGCTGAACTACCGGAGCGAGCCGTTCATGAACCGGCTGGCGCTCCAGCGTGAGCGGTCCGGCCGGTTCGACCTCTCCCAGGCGTACTCGTCGTACGTGTTCGGTGACCCCGCGACCCCGATCGCGCGCAGCTATCTCGGCGATCCCGTCAAGGAGCGCGTCGTCCACGGCGGGTCGGAGGTCTTCCACGTCCACCACGTCCACGGCGGGGCCATCCGCTGGCGGCGCCAGCCGGGCGTGGAGCCGTCCGCCTTCGACCGCGGCCTCGACAAGCGTCCGCCGCTGATTCCGCAGGCCACGGAACGAGTGGACGCCCAGACCATCGGCCCGTCGGAGAGCTACGATCTGGCGCACGAATGCGGAAGCGGCGGGTGCCAGCAGGGCGCGGGGGACTACCTCGTGCACTGCCACGTGGCCCATCACTACATCGCCGGCATGTGGATGATCTGGCGGGTCTACAACACGCGCCAGGATGGCCGGGCCTCCCAGGACGCGCTGCCGCCCCTCGCGGAGCTCGCCGACCGGCGCGGCCGGATGGCGCCCGCGGTCACCTCCGAGGCCCTGATCGGCCGGACCGTGGACTGGAAGGGGACGACCTTCCAGGTCACCCCGAGCACTCTGGCGTCCTGGGTGGAGCGCCAGCTCCCGCCCCGCGGCGTGCCGAAAGGCTACGACGCCTCGGTGCTCGACTGGAGTCGAGACGGGGATCGCTACCTCGGCGAGCCGGACAGCGGCGAGACCTGGCCGGGATTCCGCTCCCCGGCGCCCGGGAGCCGGCCGCCCGTTCAGTTCGATCCGGTCACCGGCAAGCTGGCCTATCCCTTCCTCCGCCCCCACCTGGGCGCGCGCCCGCCCTTCGCCCCGAATCATGGCCCTGCGCCCTTCCTCGACCCGGTCGAGCCAGGGACCGCGGCGCCCCGGCCCGGCGAGAGCGGACCCTGGAGTCTCTGTCCGGCCGGCACGAGGCTGAAGGAATTCGTCATCCACGCCGTCACCGTCCCGATCACCCTGAGCGAGAAGGCCAGCCTGGTGGACCCCGTCGGTCAGCTCTACGTGCTCAAGGAGCAGGAGAGCGCACTCCGCGCCACGAATCGCCTCAAGAGCCCGCTGGCGATCCGGGCGAATGCCGGCGAGGACTGCGTGGACGTCCTCCTCAAGAGCGAGCTGCCGGACGTCCGGGAGAACGCCTTCTTCAGCAAGGTGAACCTCCACATCCACTTCGTCCAGTTCGACGTCCAGGGGAGCGACGGCGTCAACACCGGTTTCAACTACGAGCAGTCCGTGCGCCCGTTCACCGTCGAGGGGGAGCGCCTGACCGCGGACGTCGCCGCGGGCGAGACCGGCGTGCGCCTCCGAAGCGTGGAGCGCTTCCACCCGGGCACCCTGGTCGGCGTCGGCATGGACGAGGAGCGGACGTTCGAGCTCAAGCGGATCCACGAGATCCGGGGCGATGGCCTGGTCTTCGACGAGCCGTTGCGATTCGCCCACGGCCGGGGCGAGATCGTCAGCGCCGAGTTCGTGCGCTACCGCTGGTACCCGGACGTCCAGTTCGGCACCGCGTACTTCCACGACCACGTCCATGCCCTCACCTCGTGGCGGCACGGCCTCTTCGGCGCCCTGATCGCCGAGCCGCCGGGCTCCACCTACCACGACCCCCGCAGCCGGGCGGAGGTGAAGAGCGGCCCCGTCGCGGACATCCATACCCGGGCTCGGGCCTCGGCCGACGTGTCGGGCAGCTTCCGGGAGCTGGTCCTGTTCATCCAGGACGACAACCCCCTCACGCGCGTCGGCAACTCCAGCGGCAGCTCCTTCAACCTTCGCGTCGAGCCGCTGGCCGCCCGCGGGGAGGATCCGGCGCGCCTCTTCGCCAGCGAGGTGCACGGCGACCCGGAGACCCCGCTCCTCGAGGCGTTCCTGGGGGACCCGCTCGTGATCCGGACGCTGGTCGCGGGGAGCAATGACGCCCACACCTGGCACCTGGACGGCCACTGGTTCCGGGCGGAACCCTGGAGCGACACCTCGCCCCCTCTCAGCACGATCCACCTGGGGATCTCCGAGCGATACGACCTGACGATCCCCGGGGCCGGCGGGCCCCAGGGCCTTGCCGGGGATTACCTCTATTACAGCGGGCGGTCCTTCAAGCTTCGCGAGGGGAGCTGGGGGATCATCCGGGTCCATGACGGCGCGGCGAGCGTCTCCCTGCAGAAGCTGCCGGGCCGCGAGACGATCCCTCCGTCCCCGCCGTCGGTCTGCCCGGCCGGCGCGCCGCGGAGGGAGTTCGCCGTCGCCGCGATCGAGGCCGCGCTCCCGATGCTCGGCGAGGCGGGAGGAAAGCTCTACGTCCTGCAGGAGGACAGAGCGGCCGCGCGTTCCGGCACGAAGCCCCGCGAGCCCCTGGTGCTCCGCGTGAACGTGGGGGACTGTATCCTGGTCCACCTGACGAACGAGACCCGGACCGGTCCCGTCTCGTTCCATGCCGATCGGCTGGCCGCGGACCCCGGGGAATACCGGCAGGTCGCGGGCCCTGGCGAGCGCCGGACTTACACCTACTTCGCGCATCCCCAGGTGGGGGAGACCGCGGCCCTGGTGCGGGACTGGGGGAACGTCCTGGAGAACCCCGGCCTCGGCCTGTACGGCGCCATCGTCGTCGGCCCCCCCGGGGCCACGTATCGACATCCCGTCACCGGCGAGGACGTCTCCGCGAAAGCGACCTGGCGAGCCGACGTCGTTCCGCCCGCCGGACGGCCCTACCGCGACTTCGTGCTCTTTCTCCAGGATCAGGACGAGGTGATCGGCACGGCGCTGATGCCCTACACGGAGCACGTCCGGGGCGTGGTGGGCGTGAACTACCGGGCGGAGCCCGCGCAGGCGCGGCTGACGAAGGACGCGGACCCGGCCGCGGTCTTCCGAAGCGGCGTGCACGGGGACCCGGCGACGCCGCTTCTCGAGGCCTTCGTCGGCGAGCCGGTCCGGATCCATCTCGTGGTCCCGTTCAGCGAGCAATCCCACGTGTTCAGCGTGGAGGGGCACGAGTGGCCGCTCGAGCCGGGGCGGGCCGGCACGAGCCTGCTCGCCTCGGTCAAGGTCGGCGGCATGGAGGCGCTCACGCTCGTCCTCGCCCCCGGCGCCGGGGGGGCGGCGCGGCTGCCGGGCGACTATCTCTACGGCGACCACCGGGAGCCGTACCGCGAAGCCGGCCTCTGGGGGATCTTCCGCGTCTACGCGGCCGACGCGGTCGAGACGCCGCTTCGGCGACTGCCGGCGCGCTGATCGACCGCGGTTCGCCAAGGCGGCTACGCCCCGCTTCGCGTGGCGGAGTCGCGTCAGCGGGGACTGACGGGTTACCGCGCGGCGGCGTCGACCAGGTCCGGGACGTCCGACGGCAGCCTGGACACGGCCCACGTCCACCGGCCGAAGCCGCCGTGCTCGGTCACCGCGCGCGCCCACTCGTCCAGCGCGGCGCGCTTCGCCTGATTCTGGGGCGAGTCCTGGCCCTTGACCTCCAGCACGAGCGTCGTCCCGGTCGTCAGGCGTACCAGGAAGTCCGGCCGATACTTCCGGACGACCCCGTCGAAGACGTAGACGATCTCGAAGCCGAGATGGTCGTTCTTCGCCCAGGCGTCCACGGCCGGGTGACGGTCGAGCGTGAACGCCTCGCTCGCTTCCCACGTGCTGTCGAAGACGCACCGGTTGACGTGCGAGTGCTCGGTGGCGGCCCAGGGACGGCCGGTGAACCAGGGCAGCATGTCGCCGGTGCCGCGGATCGGCCGCTCGCTGTCGAACACCGGCGTGAGGGCGAGGGTGTTCTCGTGGCGGATCGCGCCCCAGAGGTGGCGGACGATGCGGTTCATGTTGAGGGTCAGCAGGATGCGGCGCCGGCGCGGATCGGCCGCGAAGACCGCGGGAGAGATCGCGAGCCGGTCCGAGGCGAGGAAGCGCTCGACCAGGGGCACGAGCTGGCCGATCAGGACCTCCCGGCTCCCGGCCCAGGTGGGGGCCATCTGGTCGAAGACGTCCCGCGCCGTCTCGAACACGATCGTCTGCATGCGGAAGCGGCGGGCAAGGTCGTCGAGATCGATCTCGGTGATCCGGCTGACGTCCGGCTTGCCCTCGATCACCGGCGCGAGCTGCGCCAGGGTCGGCGTGTCCGTGGCAGGGAGCCCCAGTACCGGCAGTCCGGTCCAGTCCAGCGTCAGACGTGGCGCCCAGGCGTGCTCGACACGCACCACGTTGGGCCACGTGATCTCGAAGGCGCGCTTCTCGGGCACCGGCTCGATCCGGGACTTGGGCGGGGGCGGCGGCGGGACGACCTGCTCTCCACCCTCGTGCGGCAGGAAGGTGAACGGGATGCCGAAGATGTTGACGTGCTCGGCCGGGAAGAGGCCGGTCGCCGGGTCCAGCTCGTAGGCCGTCCGGCGGAGGCCGCGCCCCACCACCTGCTCGCAGAGGAGCTGGCTCGAAAAGGCCCGCAGCCCCATGATGTGGGTCACGGTCCGGGCGTCCCAGCCCTCGGTGAGCATCCCCACCGAGATCACCTTCTGGATGTGCTCCCCCGGCTTGCCCGGCTGGCCGACCGTGTCCACCTGGACGCGGAGGCGCTCGGCCTGCTGCTCCTTGGTCAGCTTGCGGCCGGGGCGCTGGTCGTCATCGCCCTCGGCCTCATCGTCGTCGGCCGCCGCGGCGGCGCCCTCGGGCTCCTCCCGGGCCTCGGCCTTCTCCAGCACCCGGGAGTCGATGTGCAGGGTGCGCTCGGGGACCGCGAGCTCGTCGATGCGCACCTTGCCGTGGACGAACGCGTGGTGGACGCGGGCCGCCGTCTCCGTCCGGTTGGCGACCGTGATCATCACGGGCGGGGTGGCGAGGCCCGCGGCGGCCCAGCGGCGGGCCGTCTCCAGCCAGTCCTTGCCGAGCAGGTAGTAGGCGTTCACGACCAGGTCGGGGAGCGGCTCGTGAGGCTCGGCCTTGCGACCGAGGTCGTCGCGGACCCACTGGTAGATGTGGTAGAGCTTCGACCGGTAGGCGGCCGCGTCGGGCACGCCGTCGTCCCGGACCACCACGCGCGGCGTCTTCACCAGGCCGGACTCGATCGCGTCGTTCAGGCTGAAGTCGCTCACGACCCAGTCGAACAGGGCCTCCTCCGAGCTTTCCTTGCCCGACGGCGAGAACGGCGTGGCCGAGAAGTCGTAGCAGGAGAGGATGCCGCGGCTCCGGTGGATTCGGTCGAGGCCGCCGATCCAGCGCGTCGCCTCCTCGATCTCCGCCTTCGCGACCCCGCGCAGTTTCGACTCCGCGGGCACCCGCCAGGCGTGGTGCGCCTCGTCGTTGACGACGAGCAGATTCGAGGCGGAGGCCATGTCGCCGAGCACTTCCTGCACGTAGGCGGCGTCGCTCTTGGCGCCGCGCTTGTCCACGCCGCGCTTCCTGGCGAGCTGCTCGTCGGTCTCCCAGTTGAGCACGTGCCAGTTGCGGACGCGGACTCGCCCCTGGCGCAGGCGCTCGCGGAGGGCCGAGGGGACCATGTCGAATCGGTCGTAGTAGTTCCCGGCGTCGGCCGGCTCCAGCACGGCCAGCCGCTTCCTCACGGTGAGCCCCGGCGCCAGCACCAGGACGTGCTTGGAGAAGCGCGGGTCCTGCGGGTTCGCCACGCGATTGAGGACGTGCCAGGCGATGGCCATCGCCATGACGAGCGTCTTGCCCGAGCCGGTGGCCATCTTGGCGCAGAGCCGGGTGAAGGGCCCGCCGTCCCCCGGCACGGCGATCCCCTGACGGTCTCCGGCCGGGGCCTCGGTCAGCCAGATCAGCGTCTCGATGGCCTCGAGCTGGCAGAAGAAGAACCGGCGCGCCTCCCAGGTCTCGGGATCCCGCCAGTGCTGGAGGAGCCGAAGCGTCGTGCCCGTGACCCCGGGATAGCCCGCCTCGCGCCAGGCCTGGACGCGGGGTCGAATGCGGTTGACGAGGGGCAGCGGTACGAACACGCCCGGGTCGTCGAACGACCGGGAACCCGGCGTGGCGACCACGTAGCCCGCCGGGCGCCGGCCGGGCTCCAGGCTGAAGCTGCGGCTCTCGCGCTCGTAGCGCCAGTGGCGCTCGGGCTCGTCGTAGGGGCCGTTGACGATGAGCTGGTCGATCGTGCCGCCCATCAGCTCACGTGCCCCGGCAGCGCCCGTTCGAGCGTGGCGATCAGCGCAGGGACCTCCAGCGTGGCGATCTCCCAGACCACGTCGTAGTTCACGCTGTCGTATCCGTGAATGATACGGTTCCGGGTGTTCACGATCTTGGGCCAGGGAATCTCGGGGTATCGAGCGTGGCCAGCCGGGGTCACCCGGTTCGCCGCCTCGCCGATGATCTCGATCAATCGCGTGAGCGCGAGCTGGAACATGCGGTCCGTGTCGAGGTCCCGGCGTGCTCGGCCGCGAACCATGGCGACGACCTCCCGAGCATGATCCAGCATGTGGCGCATCGGGACGGTATCGTCACGCCGCGACATACACTTCTTCGGCCTCCGCCAGGACCTCGTCGCGGAAATACTTGCTCAGCTCCTGAGGCGTTCTGAGATCGACCCGCCGGCCGAGAATCGCCGACAGCTCCTGCTGGATGTCGAAGAGCTTGAACCCGAGCGTCGTGCCCGGCTCGAATTCGACCAGCACGTCCACGTCGCTCTCCGGCGTGAAGTCGTCGCGCAGGACCGAGCCGAAGAGGGCCAGCCGGCGGATGTGGTGGCGGCGGCAGAAGTCCGCGATCTCCTCGCGGGGAACCGGGATGCGGGCGCGGCTCGGCGTCATGGCACCGGGACGATCTTGAGGCTCTCGATGCCGCGGTCGTCCACGATCTTGACGGCCGCGCGCTTGTGGGCGCCCCGCGCGAAGGGCAGGGACACCGTGCCGCGGTAGGCCTCGATGCGTTCGGCGTCCACCTCGGCCTTGAGGTTCCGGGCCAGGCGCGCCCAGCCGCCGCTCTCGTCGGCCATGGGGAAGAAGACCTGGCGCGGGAAGAGGCTCCGGCCGTCGTAGTCGGGGTCGAGCATCCAGAGGGCGATGCGCCGCGTGTCGCCCGACTCGATCTGGCCGGTCTTGGTGTTGTAGTAGTCGAAGCCGTGCACCTCGACCTCGAGCTTCCCCTTGTGCTCGCCCCTGCCGATCGGCCGCAGCGCGACGTCGGGCTGGCCCATGAGCCAGAACGACTCGTTGCTCGCCCGCTTCTTCTTGAGGTCCTCGGTCAGGAGGTCCGGGTTCATCTGGACCTTGAGGAAGGTCATCCCGGTCTTCTCGCGCGTCAGCTCGTCGATGTCCTTCGCCGCCTCGGGGTCGAACTGGAAGGCCGCGAAGACGAGGATGCCCGGCCGCGGGTGGAGCGTCCGCGCCTCCTCCCAGGCCAGCTCGACCTGCCGCTGCTCGAGCGGCGCGTGCTCGGGCCCGAAGGAGATCACGACCCGATCGGCCGAGCGAGCCGGCCGCGGCTCGCTCACGCGGTCGGCGCCGCGGTCGTTGGGCAGGCTCTCGGCGTCGGCGTGGAGCCACCGGGTGCCCGCCAGCGGCTCGACCCGGCTGAAGAGGATCATCTGGTTGTTCTTGCCCCGGATGCCGGTCTTCA
>JBIOTN010000168.1:0-15285 GCA_044866005.1 Candidatus Rokuibacteriota bacterium
CTGTCCGAGTGAGGGCGGTCGATCCCGCCCGCGTGCTCGGGGCGCGGCGGCGGGCTCACGCACGGCCGCGGCCGACGGTCGTCAGGCGACAGACCCGGTCGGCCTGATACGGGCAGGGGTAGAGGTCCGCGTCGCCGGGGCGGCGGGCGCGCCGCCGACGGTGGAAGGTGCAGCCGCGCGGGCAGAGGAGTCTCCCCGCCCGGGGACCGGCGCCGGAGACGAGCCGGGGTCCCGGCCGGGCCCCGCGCCGCCCCGGGGCCGGGGAGATCGTCCGGGGCCAGGCCTCGCTCGCGCCCGGGCTCGCCAGGCCGCCACGTTCCAGGACGGGCCCCATCCCGGCGCGGGCAGTCGCGGCGCCGACGCCGAGGGCGAGGATCGTGGCCTCGGCCCGGCTGGCCGGGGCGGCGCTCGTCCGCGCGTGCACCGGCGCGCGCTCCGGGGTGACGCGTCCGGCCTGATACCGCCGGTCGCGCGCGCGTCTCAGCGCGCCCTGGAGGTAAACCGGGGTGATGCCGCTCACCCAGTAGACGAGGTCCTCGCGCTTGCTCTGGCTCGTCTCGCGGCCCGTCGTCAAGGGGGCGCCGCCGGACAGCGGGAGGAAGGCGAACCAGCCCTCCCACGACCCCCGGGCCCGGTGGCTCGCCCAGTGGCTCGCGTAGACGCGCGCGACGTACCACAGGCCATCAGACCCCTCGACGACCTGGGCGTACTCGTGGACGAACTCGATCACCGCCCGACCGTTCCGAATACGACGCATGAGCTCCTGGAGGCTCCGACTGAACGCCACGGGCGGCATCCCGGCCATCTCTTCTCGACAGGCCGCCGGCCGGCCACTACGCTGGCCAGCCGCCGCGCACGCCACCCGGGCTTGCTTGACGCAGCAAACCGCGTACCGGCCGGTGCTCCCCCTGGGGCGCCTTGGCCGCTTCGGTTCCCCCTTTGCATCCCACCTGACCTGACAGCCGGCGCCGGCCGCGAGCCCACCGAGGCGCGCGGCCCTCGGTCGGAGCGCAAGATGCCCATCGAACGAAGCGTCCCCAGCGCCAGCCTCGGCGAGATCCTGGAGCGCGTCCTGGACAAGGGCCTCGTGATCGAGATGGGCGAGGCGTCGGCGCGCCTCTCTCTGCACGGCCTCGACCTCTTGAGCGTGGAGGCCGACGTCGTCCAGGCGTCGCTGGCGCGGCCCGCGTCGACGATCCGGGTCGTCTCGGTCGCCGAGACCGAGCCGTCCGTGCCGGCCCCCGCCGCGCTCCCGGCGTGGAAACGGAGCGAGACGCGGCGGCGCGGCGCCGCCTGAGCCTCGCCGGACCGACCGCGCGTCAGCGCGGTGTCGGAGTGCGGGCGGGCTGGCGCGGGCGCGGGGCGGGCCGCTCGGCGTCGCCGCGGATCGCGCGGAGCGCTTCCGCCGCCGTCCGGCGGATCCGGCCGTCCACGTCCGGCGCCTGGCTCAGCTGCTGGAGCCGCGGGACGGCCCGCTCGTCCCCGAACTGGCCGAGCGCGGCGATCGCGGCGAGCTGGACGCGGAGATACCGGTCGCGCGTGCGGGCGCGCAGCGTCCGCAGCGCCGCCGCGTCGCCGCGCCCCAGCCGCGCGAGCATGCGGATGGCGGCCATGCGGGAGGGGTGCGGGAAGCCGTAGCGCGTCCGGGCCCGCAGGAGGGCGAGCGTCCCGTCCGCCCCCAGCTCGGCGAGCGCCTCCACCGCCCCGACCCGTACCGTATCGTTCCACGACTCGGCGTCGCGCAGCGCGCGGGTGAGCTCGGGCGCCAGAGTCCCGTCCCGGGCCCGGCCGAGGGCGCGGAGCGCCTCGGCGGCCACGAAATACGAGGGGTCCTCGCGACCGAGCCGCCCGAGGAGCGGGAGGACGCGCGGGCTCCGGAACTCGCCGAGCGCGCGGACGACGGCGCGCCGAACCCGCGGATCGGGCGTCCGCACGGCGCGGACGAGCGCGGCCAGCGCGGCCTCGCTGCGGATCTGGCCGAGCGCCGTCGCGATCTCGGCGCGGACGGCCCAGAAGCGCTCGCGCCCGAGCGCGGCCACGAGCCACGTCGCGGCCTCGGCCGTCCCGAGACGCCCCAGGGCCTGGGCCGCCTCCACGCGGCCGATCGGATGCGGGTCGCGGCGGAGCTGCGCCCGCCAGAGCGCCGGCGCGCGGCTCCACTCGAGCCGCTTGAGGATCCAGTGCTCGGGGTCGACGAGGACCAGCTCCGGCTCGCGCGGCAGCCGGTAACTGAAGCGTGCCTCTTTCCCGTCCACCGTCTCGCGGACGCGCCGCCGGTCGCCCCGGCGGCGTCCCCAGACGAGCTCGACCTCGAGCGGCATGGCGAAGAGCGCCACGTCGTCCCCGGTCTTCTGCGTCTGGCGGACGACGAGGTGGGCGCGCCGGGCGCGGGCATCCCACCAGTACGCGACGCGGTACTCCGGGTGCCCGGCCTTGAAGACCCACTGGTCGAAGAAGCGACGGAGGTTCTGTCCGGTCGCCTCCTCGATGGCGACGACGAGGTCCGCCGTCTCGACCGAGGCGCTTCCCCGGTGGCGGCGCACGTAGTGCCGGATGGCGCGCCAGAAGTCGCGCTCGCCGAGCACGTAGCGCAGCATGTGGAGGACGCAGGCGCCCTTCTCGTAGAGGTGGCGGTCGAAGAGGTCGGACGGGGTCCGCCAGACGTTGGTGACGATCGGCCGGCGGTAGCGCTCGCGGTCCTCGTCGAGGTAGGCCCGCGCGTTCTGCCACATCTTCACGGCGAACTCGTCCCGCCCCCGGTCGTGCTCGGTGAAGAGGGCGTCGAAGTAGGTGGCGAACGACTCGTTCAGCCAGGCGTGGCTCCAGTCGCGGCAGGTGAGGAGGTCGCCGAACCACTGGTGCGCGAGCTCGTGGGCCATGAGCCCGGTCGCCATCGGCTCGACCTCGGGGTGGGCCCGCGCGTCGTGGAGCACCGTGTCCGTCTGGGTCGTGGCGGTCGTGTTCTCCATGCCGCCGTAGATGAAATCGGCGGCGGCGACCTGCGCGTACTTCTCGTAGGGGTAGCGGAGCCCGGTGGCGCGGGAGAAGAAGGCCAGGGCCTGCGGCGTCTTCCCGAAGGCGCGACGCATCTCCGCCTCGCGCCCGCGCTCGCAGTAGTAGGTGATGGGGATGCCGCGCCAGCGCTCCCGGAGCTCCCGGAAGCGCCCGACCGCCAGCGTGACGAGATAGGGCGAGTGCGGGGTGGCGAGCCGCCAGTGGTAGGTCACGCGGCCGCGGCCGGCGCGGCGCCGCGCCACGAGCCGGCCGTTGGAGACGGCGACGAAGCCCTGCGGGACGGTGGCGAGGAGCTCGGTGGTCGCCTTCTCGTGCGGGGCGTCGTGGCACGGAAACCAGTAGCGGGCGTACTCGTCCTGCCCCTGGGTCCAGGCCTGCGTGGGCCGCCGCGGGTACGCGCGGTCGGGACGGATGAAGTAGAGCCCGAGGCGGGGGCGCACGAGCCGGTAGTCCACGGTGACCGCCGTCTCCTGCCCCGCGGCGAGCGGGCGGGGCAGCCGGACCGTGAGCCGCCGGCCGTCGTAGGTGTGGCCAAGGGCGCGGCCGGTCGCGCCGCGGACCCGCACCCCGCGGAAGCCGACCGCGTCGAAGCCGAGCTCGGCCACGCCGTCCCGGAACGCCCGGAGGCGCGTCGTGCAGCGCCCCGCCGCCGCGCGCCGCATGATGTCCAGCTCGATGGCGAGGCGGATGTGCAGCGTGTCGAACGCGCGGTCGGGGGCGTAGCGCGGCTCCGTCCCGGGCAGCGCGTATCGTGGGTCCGGCGCCGTCCCGGTGAGGGCGGCGTCGGCCAGATCGAGGCGCCGGCAGTAGTCCATCACTCGCCCGAAGCTTCTACCGGTCGGGTGCCGGCTTGTCAAGGCGCGGGGCGAGCGGGCATCATCCCTGGTGTGCCCTGGGCCCCCGGCGTCCCCCTCCCCGTCGGTGCCATGGACGGGCCGATGACCAGCCCCGCGACCGGCCGGCCGCTCACGCTCGCGCCCCGGGGGATGGTCACCTCGCCGCATGCGCTCGCCTCGGCGGCCGGGGCCGCCACCCTGCGCGCCGACGGCTCGGCGGTCGACGCCGCGATCACGACGAGCGCGGTCCTGAACGTCGTCTACCCGCACATGACCTCGCTCGGCGGTGACGCCTTCTGGCTCGTCTACGACGCCGGCCGCGGCGCGGTGTGGTTCCTCAACGCCGGCGGGCGCGCCCCGGCCGCCGCCACGGTCGAGGCCTACCGGTCGCGCGGCCTCGAGGAGATCCCGCACCGCGGCTGGCTCGCCGTCGCCAACGCGCCGGGCCTGGTGGCGGGATGGACGGCAGCCCACGCCGCGCACGGCCGCCGGCCGCTCGGCGAGCTCCTCGCGCCGGCGATCGAGTACGCGCGGCACGGCTTCCCGGTCACCGCGCGTCTCGCCGGCTGGATCGCGCGCACCCGCGAGGTCCTGGCGGCGGTGCCGGAGAGCGCGGCGATCTACCTGCCGGGCGGGGTCGTGCCACGTCCCGGTCAGGTGCTCCGGTCCGCCGACCTCGCGCGCACGCTCGAGGCGATCGCGGGGGCGGGGCGGGCGGGGTTCTACGAGGGGGAGATCGCCAAGGAGATCGCCCGCGCCAGCCGCGCCGGCGGCGGCCTCCTCGACGAGGCGGACCTCGCCGCCACGCGGGCGGACTGGGGCGCGCCGCTCACCGGAACCTACCGGGGCGTGACGCTCCACGAGACGCCGCCGCCGACGCAGGGGTTCACGGCGCTCCTGATCCTCGCCATGGTCGCGGACGACGACCTCCGCGCCCTGGGCCATCAGTCGGCCGACGCCATCCACCTCCTCGTGGAGGCGAAGAAGCTCGCCTTCGCCGACCGCAACCGCTACCTCGCGGACCCCACGTTCGCCACGGTGCCGGTGGCGCGGTGGCTCGACCCGGCGTACGCGCGCGAGCGGCGGCGCCTGGTCCAGGCGGACCGCGCGCAGGCCTGGGACCGGGTGCCCGCCGGGAGCCTGGAGGGCGACACCGTCTACGTCGCGGTCGTGGACGCGGACGGCAACGCCGTCTCCCTCATCCAGTCCCTCTACTACGGCTTCGGCTCGGGGGTCGTGGCCGGGCGCACGGGCGTCCTCCTCCACAACCGCGGCGCCTACTTCTCGCTGGACCCGGCGCACCCGAACGCGCTCGCGCCCGGCAAGCAGCCGCTCCACACGCTGATGGCCTCGCTCGCCTTCGAGGGGGATCGCCTGCGCTGGGTCTTCGGCTGCATGGGGGCGGACGGCCAGCCCCAGATTCACGTCCAGGTCTACTCGGCGCTGATCGACTTCGGCCTCGACCTCCAGCAGGCGATCGAGGCCCCGCGCTGGCTGGCGGGCCGCTTCGCGCTCGAAGACCCGCGGGAGCGGCTGAACGTGGAAAGCCGGCTGCCGGCCTCCACGCTGGCGACCCTCGAGGCGCGGGGGCACGTCGTCACGCGCTGGGAACCCTGGGCGGAGCTCTGCGGCCACGCCCAGGGGATCGAGGTGCAGCCGGACACGGGGACCCGGATGGGCGCGGCCGACCCCCGCTCGGACGGCGCCGCGGTGGGGTACTGAGCGGGGGCCCGGGGGACGCCGGCCCGCCGGCCAGGGAGCCGCGAGGATGAAGATCACCGACGTGCAGCCGATCCTGCTGGCGATCCCGTACCGGCCGCTCGATCCGCCCTCGCCCTGGACGGGGGGCCTCCGGAAGCAGCTCCTGGTGCGCGTCGAGACGGATGCGGGGCTCGTCGGCGTCGGCGAGGCGTTCGCGCTCGGCGCCCCGCGGGCGGTCTGCCAGGTGATCGAGGAGGCCCTGCGCCCGCTCCTCCTGGGCGAGCCGGCCACGGAGATCGAGCGGCTCACCGACAAGCTCCATCGCGCCACGCTCCTCTTCGGGCGCCGGGGCCTCGGGATGTTCGCCATCAGCGGCGTCGAGCTGGCGCTCTGGGATCTCGCGGGCAAGGCGCGCGGCGTCCCCGTCTACGAGCTGCTCGGCGGGCTCGCGCAGCCGCGCGTCCGCGCCTACGCGAGCCTGCTCCGCTACGAGCGCCCGCACGAGGTCGGGCGCGCGGCGCGCGCCCTGGCCGCCCAGGGCTTCCGGGCCGTGAAGCTCCACCAGACCGACGTCGCCTCGGTGCGGGCCGCCCGCGAGGGCGTCGGCTCCGAGGTCGCGCTCATGCTGGACGTCAACTGCCCCTGGACTCCGGCCGAGGCGATCCGGATGGGGCGCGCCCTCGCCGAGCACGACCTCGCGTGGCTCGAGGAGCCGGTGTGGCCGCCGGAGGACTATCGGGGCCTCGCCGCGGTGTCGGCGGCGCTCGACACGCCGATCGCGGCGGGCGAGAACGAGGCGACGGCCTTCGGCTTCCGCGAGATGATCGCCGCCCAGGCGGTGGACATCCTCCAGCCGAGCGTGACGAAGGTGGGGGGCCTCGGCGAGGCGAAGAAGATCTGCGCCCTCGCCGCCGCCTGGAACGTCCCGGTCGTCCCGCATTCCTTCTACTTCGGCCCCGGGCTCGCCGCGACGCTCCAGCTGATCGCCTCCACGCCGGGCCTCGGCTACGTCGAGTTTCCGGGCGGGGAGCTCGAGACGCCGGTCCTGGCGGACCCGATCCAGGCGGTCGACGGCTGGGTGACCGTCCCCGGCGGCCCGGGGCTCGGCGTCACGCTGAACGACGAGGCCATCCGGCGCTACCCGTACGGCGCGGAGCCCTCCCGGCCGTTCACCACCGCGTCGCGGTGAGCCACCGCGGGGAGGCGAGGGGGTCATGAAGGTCACGCGCGTGGTCGCCACGACCCACCGGGTGCCGGCCCCGGTGCCGATCCTGCGCGAGCCGGTCGTGCGCGAGCTGGTGCTGGTCCGGGTCGAGACGGACGCCGGACCGGTCGGCTACGGGGTGACGGGGCCGATCCAGCGCTTCGCCACCCGCGAGCTGATCAACCGGGAAATCGCGCCGCGGCTCGTGGGCAAGGACCCGCTCGCGACGGAGCGCCACTGGCACGAGCTCTTCCACGCGCTCAACCCGCGCGCGCAGACCGGCGCCTGGTCCTCGGCCGTGAGCGCCGTGGACATCGCGCTCTGGGACCTGAAGGGGAAGCAGCTCGGCCAGCCGGTCTGGCGACTCCTCGGCGGCCACAGCGCGACGGTGCCGGCCTACGTCACCTTCGGCCTGCTGGAATATACTCGGGAGCAGCTCGTCGAGGCCGCCGGGCACTGGCTCGGCCAGGGCGCGGACAAGCTCAAGATGGTCGTGGCCGTCCACCACGGGCAGGACCCGGCCGAGGACGCGGCGCGGGTCCGCGCGGTCCGGGAGGCCGTGGGCGACCGCGTCGAGCTGATGGTCGACGCCAACTACCTCTTTTCCTTTCCGCACGCGCTCGACCTCTGCCGGCGGATCGAGCCGTACGGCATCACGTGGTTCGAAGAGCCGGTCTACGGCAACGACGCGCGGCTCCTGGCGAACCTGCGGCGCCAGACCCGGATCCCGATCGCGGCCGGCCAGAACGAGGGGCACAAGTGGCGGCACCGCGAGCTGCTCGTCCACGAGGCGGTGGACATCGTGCAGCCGAACGTCGTGTGGGTCGGCGGCTACACGGAGGCGGTCAAGGTCGCCGCCATGGCCCAGGCCTGGCACCTGCCGGTCGCCAACGGCGGCGGCTGGCCGCACCACAACATGCATCTCATCGCCGGGATCGCGAACGGCTGGCGGGTCGAGTTTCACGTGCCGATGTGGGTCATGGGCGAGCTCGTCTTCCGGGACCCGCCGCGTCCCGTCCGCGGGACGGTGACGCTTCGCGACGACCCGGGGCTCGGGCTCACGCCGAACGAGGACGTGCTGAGAGACACGCTGGAGCCCTGAAGGAGGCGACCATGAGCGGTCGGAGCGCGCGGCGACGCCGCCTGGCGGTTCTGCTGACCCTGACGCTGTCCCCGGTGCTGCTCGGCCCGGGGGCCGCGTGGGCGGCGTTCCCGGAGCGACCCATCGAGTTCACCGTGCCCTTCGCCGCAGGCGGCGGGAGCGACATCATGGCCCGGACGATCGCCGCCATCGTCGAGCAGGAGAAGCTCCTGCCGCAGCCGCTCGTGGTCGTGAACCGGCCCGGCGCCTCCGGCGTGCTCGGGTACATGCACGTGGGCCAGAAGACCGGCGACCCCTACGCCCTGACCACCGCCACCTCGTCCTTCATCATCCAGCCGCTCCTCGGCAAGATGAAGCTCTCGCACCGCGACTACACGCTCGTCGCCGGCCTCGCCCTCGACGAGTTCGTCATCGTCGTCCCCGCCGCCTCCCCGTACCGGACGGTCGGCGACCTGATCGAGGCGGCCCGGCGGGCGCCGAAGCAGGTGAAGGTCGGCGGCACGAGCGTCCCGAGCATCGACTCGATCATCACCCACCTGCTGGAGCGGGCGACCGGCGTCCAGCTCAACTTCATCGCCTTCAAGAGCGGGGGCGAGGTGATGACCAACCTGCTGGGCGGCCACATCGACGTCGCCTCCGCGAACCCCGGGGAGGCGCTCACCCAGATCCAGGCCGGGAAGGCGCGGGTGCTGGCGGCGGCGAGCGAGAAGCGGCTCGCGCTCCTGCCCGACGTCCCGACGCTCCGCGAGACCGGCATCGACGTGGTGGTGAACCAGTGGCGCGGGGTCGCGGCGCCCAAGGGGATCCCGAAGGACGCCGAGACGGCGCTCGTCTCCGCCTTCAAGCGGCTGTCTCAGTCGAAGGCGTGGCAGGAGAAGTATCTGCGGGAGAACGCGCTGACGCCGTACTACCTGGCGCCCGCCGAGTTCGCCCGCTATCTCGATGCCGAGGCGGAGCGGATAGGGCGGATCCTGCGCGAGATGGACGTCATCAAATAGCTCGGGGCCGATCCGCGTCGCAGCTCCATGCTCCGCTCGTGAGCCGGCTCCCCGGCCTGGCCGTCCTGGCCCTCGGCGTCGTCGCCGCCGGGCTCGCGCGGCGGCTTCCGGGCCCGGCGGGGTTCGGCCTCGGGCCGGCGTTCCTGCCGTTCTGGACCGGCCTCGTCCTGGCCGCCTGTGGCGCGTGGATCGCGGCGCGACCAGCGGCGGTCGCCGACGGTGCGGGGCCGGCGCCGGGCGGCTTCCGGCGCGCGGCGGGCGCGCTCGCCGTCCTCCTCGCCTACCTGCTCCTGCTGGAGCCGCTCGGCTACCTCGCGGCCACGGCCGCCTTCCTCGTCGGCGCGGTCTGGCTGCTCGATCCCCGCCGTCCGGGCCGCGCCGCGGCCGTCGGCCTCGGCGGGGCCGCCTTCCTCCTGCTCGTCTTCCGGGTCTGGCTCCGGGTCCCCCTCCCCCGGGGCCTGCTCGACTGGTAGCCGGGCCCGACGGGCCGCTCGATGGACGTCGGCGCCGGCCTCCTCGCGGGCTTCGCGGTCGCGCTCCAGCCGGGGAACCTGGGCTACTGCTTCCTCGGCGTCTTCGCGGGGACGCTCATCGGCGTGCTTCCGGGCATCGGTCCCGTCGCCGGGGTGGCGATGCTGGTCCCGCTCTCCTTCGGCATGAGCGCGACGACCGCGATGATCCTGATGGCCGGCGTCTACTACGGCGCCATGTACGGCGGCTCGACCACCTCCATCCTCGTCAACCTGCCCGGGGAGTCGGCCTCGGTCGTGACCTGTCTCGACGGCTACGCCCTCGCCCGCCAGGGGCGGGCCGGCGCCGCGCTCGGGATGGCGGCGTTCGCCTCGTTCATCGCCGGCACGCTCGGGGTCGTGGGCCTCATGCTCCTGGCCCGGCCGGTCGCGGCGCTGGCGCTTCGCTTCGGCCCGCCCGAGACCCTCGCGCTCACGTTCCTCGCGCTCACCCTCGTCACCGGGCTCGTCGGGGCCTCGCCGGCGAAGGGGATCGCCGCGGCCGCCTTCGGGATGCTCCTCGGCATGGTGGGGCTCGATCCCATGTCGTCGGAGGAGCGCTTCACCTTCGGCGCGCTCCACCTGGCGGACGGGCTGTCGTTCGTGAGCGTGTCGGTCGGGCTGTTCGCCGTGGCCGAGGTCCTGGAGAGCGTGGAGCGCGAGGTGCGGCTCGCCCCGGGCCAGGCCCGGATCTCGGGCCTCCTGCCGACCGCGGCCGACTGGCTGGCCTCGCGGGGGGCGCTCTGGCGCGGCTCGGTGATCGGGTTCCTGGTGGGCGTGCTGCCGGGGGCCGGCGCCACCATCGCCTCGATGCTCGCCTACGCCCTGGAGCGCCGCGTGTCGCGACACCCGGAGCGGTTCGGCCACGGCGCGATCGAGGGCGTGGCCGCCCCCGAAGGCGCGAACAACGCGGCCACGGCGGGGGCGCTCGTGCCGCTCCTCACCCTCGGGATCCCCGGGTCCGGGACGACGGCCGTCATGCTCGGCGCCCTCATGATTCACGGGCTCCGGCCCGGGCCGCTCCTCTTCGAGCAGCACCCCGAGTTCGTGTGGGGCGTCATCGCCAGCATGTACGTCGGCAACGTCCTGCTCCTGGTCCTGAACCTGCCGCTCGTGGGCCTCTGGGCGCGACTCCTCCGCGTGCCGCCGAGCGTGCTGTTGCCGCTCATCGTCGCCTTCTCGGTCACGGGGGTCTTCGCGGTCAGCAACAGCGTGACCGAGGTCGCGGTCATGCTGGTCTTCGGCGCGGTCGGCTATGCGATGCGCAAGGGCGGGTTCCCGGCGGCGCCGGTCGTCCTGGCGCTCGTGCTGACGCCGCTCATGGAGACGGCGCTCCAGCAGTCGCTCCAGATGTCGCACGGCTCGTTCGCGATCTTCTTCACGCGGCCGATCGCGGCGGTGCTCGTCGTGGTCGGCCTCCTCTCGCTGGCGCTGCCCGGCATCCGGGGCGTGGCGCGCTGGCTCCACCCGCCCGCCGCGGGCGCGTCCCCCGGCCCGTAGGGGTCCACCCGCGCCCACTCCCCCAGATCTTGGGGTTGCGAGACTACACAACTCCTGTTTAGTATACCGGTCGAGGCTGCACTGCACCGCGGCCCCGACACGAGAGAGTCCCGGGACCCACAGGACATGGCCGGCGTGCCCCGATCCGAGCTTGCCGCGCTCCACCAGGAGCTCCGCAGCCTGCCCGCGGTGGCGCCGTTCCTCGTCCGCCCCGGCCTGACGCCCGGGCCCCGGGCCACGCTCCCCACCGGGCTCGCGTCGCTCGACGCCCTGCTCGGCGGCGGCTTTCCTCGCGGGCGCGTCTCGGAGGTCGTGGGAGCGCGCGGCTCGGGGCGGACGAGCCTGCTCTGCGCCACGCTGGCCGGGGAGACGGCGCGCGGCGGGCTGGCGGCGGTCGTCGATGCGACCGACGCGCTCGATCCCGCCTCGGCCCGGGCCTTCGGGGTGGAGCTGGGCCGCCTCCTCTGGGTCCGCTGCGGGGGCTCGCTCCGGCGGGCGGTGGAAGCGGCCGACGTCGTCGTCCGCGGCGGGGGCTTCGGGCTGGTCCTGGTGGACCTCGGCGATCTGGGCTCCCGGACGCTCGCGCGCGCGCCCGCCGCGACGTTCGTCCGCCTGCAGCGGGCGGTCGAGGGGACGTCGACGGCGCTCCTCTTCGCCGGGCTCCGGCGCGTCGCCGGGAGCATGGCCGCCCTCGCGCTGGCGCTCGGCCCGGGCCGGGTGCGCTGGGCCGCCGGGGGTCCCGGCCTGCCCGTGGGCCTCGCGACCGAGGCCCGCGTGCTCCGCGCGCGCGACCGGGCGCCCGGGGCGTCGGTGGGACTGGCGTGGCGGATCATGGAGCCTGCAGGCGACGACGCGCGGCGCTCGGCGATTCCTGCCGCGCCCCGTATCCCCGTCGGAGCCGTGGCGAGCTGAGCATGGCTCGCTACGCGTGTCTGTGGGTCCCCCACTTCGCCGCGGCCGCGCTCGTGCGCCGGGCGCCGCGACTCCGCGGCCAGCCCGTCGCCGCGCTCGTCGGGACGCCGGCGACGCGGACGGTCCTCGAGGTCAGCGCGGAGGCCTGGGCGGCGGGCGTGCGCCCCGGCATGAGCGCCGGCGAGGCCGCGACCCGCGCCGCGGGCCTCGCCGGCCTCGAGCGCGACCCGGATGCCGAGCGCTCCGCCGCCGGCGCGCTCCTCGACGTGGCCGCCGCCACCTCCCCGCGGCTCGAGGCCGCGGCGCCCGACCGCGTCTGCCTCGAGCTCGACGGCCTGGCCGGGCTCTTCGGTGACGAGACGCGGATCGGCGAGCGCCTGGCGCTCGGCGGGGCGAGCGTGGAGCTGCCGGCGCGGGTCGGGATCGCCGGGAGCCGCACGGCGGCGGAGCTCGCGGCGCGGGCACGGGGTGGCGTGACCGTCGTCGCGCCGGCCGAGACGGCCGCCTTCCTCGCCCCGCTGCCGATCGGGCTCACCGCGCCGCCGCCCGACCTCGCGGCGTGCCTCGAGCGCTGGGGGATCCGGACGCTCGGCGAGCTGGCGGCGCTGCCGACGGCGGCCCTCCTCGGCCGGCTCGGGATGCCGGGCGTCCGCCTCGCGGCCCGGGCGCGGGGCGAGGACGGGGAGCCGTTCGTCGCCTGGAGCGCGCCGGAGCCGGTGGTCGAGGCCCTCACGCTCGACTGGGAGGTCGCCGAGCTCGAGGCGCTCGTCTTCGTCGCGCGCCCGCTCCTCGAGCGGCTCTGCGCGCGGCTGGCCGTGCGCGAGCTCGGGGCGACCGCGCTCGGCCTCCAGGCCGGCCTGGCCGACGGCGGCGTCCACCGGCGGCGGTTGCCGCTCGTCGCCCCGCTCCGCGAGCCCCAGACGCTCCTCGGCCTCCTGCGCGCGGACCTGGACGGCCTCACGCTCCCGGCGCCGGTCGTCTCGCTCGCCATCGAGGCCGAGACGGCGCCGCTCCACCCCGTCCAGCCCGATCTCTTCGAGCCCCGCCGCCCGAGTCCGCACGAGCTGGCGCAGACGCTCGGGCGGCTCGTCGCGCTCGTCGGCCGGGAGAACGTCGGCGCGCCCGCCCTCGGCGACACGCACCGCCCGACGGCGATCGGGCTCCGGCCCTTCGGCGAGACGGCCGCGCGCCGGGCCGCCGCCGCCGCGCTCGCGTTCGCGGACGCCGCCAGGCTGGCCTGCCGCCGGTTCAGCCCGGCGCGGCCCGCGGCCGTCGTGACGGCGGCCGACCGGCCGGCCGCGGTCGAGGCGGCCGGCGTGCGGGGGGCGGTGGTCGCGTGCGCGGGACCCTGGCGGACGGCCGGCGAGTGGTGGGCCGAGACCGCGTGGTCGCGCGAGGAGTGGGACGTGGCGCTCACGGACGGGGCGGTCTACCGCCTCGTCCTCGACCGGGCGGCGGGCGCCTGGACCGTCGATGCCGTCTATGACTGATCGCGTGACGGGTCAGGCGATCTGGGAGGCCCTCGGCCACCGATGGGGCGCGCAGCCGTGACGACGCTCGCGCAGGCCGAGGAGATCGCGCAGCGGATTCTTGTGGTCCGAGGCCAGAAGGTGATGCTCGATCGTGATCTGGCCCGGCTCTACGGCGTAGAGACCAAGGCGCTCAACCGCGCCGTAAAACGAAACCGGGAGCGGGTTCCCGGCGACTTCATGCTCCAGCTGACCCCAGACGAGGCCGACAACTTGAGGTACCAAGATGGCACCTCGAGCTCGAGGTTACGACTTGGCACATCAAGTGGATGGGGCGGTCGTCGCTACCGCCCGTACGTATTCAGCGAGCAGGGCGTCGCCATGCTCTCCAGCGTCCTCCGCAGCCGGCGCGCGGTGCTCGTCAACATCGAGATCATGCGAGCCTTCGTGCAACTCCGCTCCATGGCCGCCTCCTTCAAGGAGCTGGCGGGAAAGCTCGACGCGCTCGAGAAGAAGTACGACGCCCAGTTCAAGGCCGTCTTCGACGCCATCCGACGGCTGATGGCGCCGCCGCCCGCCGCGATGAAGCGTCGCATCGGCTTTATCAAGGAATCATGAGTCTCTTGACCGGGGTCACCGAATCGCGTCGGCACACCGGGCGTGCGCGCGCCGCGCGGGTCTGCGGGCGGTCGTCTCCGAAGTTCGGAGCCTGACCCGCCCAATCCTCGGCTTATCGATGGCGAAGAGGAACGGTTCCTGCAGCTCATCGAGGTCAACAGATGATGACGGGATCGAGTGAGGGCCATGGCCGGCCGGGGGAAACCAAAGCGCCGGCGGAAAGGAGGGGAACCGCGCACGGAAACGCGTACGACCCGGATGGTACTCGGGCCAAGGTGTGCATGGGTGGCGACAGGACGTGACCGGAACGGTACGGGACCCGCGCCGCGGCGGGCCGCGGCCCTGAGGCGGTGATCGGCGCGTCGATGGCGGGCTACGTCGAGCTCCACGCGGCGAGCGCGATGAGCTTCCTCGAGGCCGCCGCGCAGCCCGAGCGGCTCGCCGAGCAGGCGGCGGCGCTCGGCTACCCGGCGCTCGCGCTCCTCGACGCGGACGGCGTCTACGCGGCGCCGCGCTTCTATCGCGCGGCGACCGAGCTCGGCCTCCGCCCGCTGGTCGGCGCCGAGCTGACGCTGGCCGACGGCACGCGGCTGCCGCTCCTCGTCGAGACGGCGGAGGGCTACCGCGGGCTCTGCCGGCTCCTCACGCGGGTGAAGGCGCGCGCGCCGAAGGGCCAGGCGCGCGCGACGCTCGACGACCTCGACGGCGCGGGCGCGGGGCTCCTGTGCCTGACCGGCGGCGCGGACGGCCCGCTGACCCCCGATCTCCTGGCGGGGCGCCGGGCGGTGGCCCGGGCGACGCTCGCGCGGCTCGTCCGGAGCTTCGGCCGGGACCGGGTCTACGTGGAGCTCCAGCGACACGGCACGCGCGAGAGCGAGCTCGTCACCCGCCGCGCCGTGACCCTCGCGCGCGCGGCGGGGTTGCCCATCGTGGCCACCACCGGCGTCCGTCATGCCACGCCGGGCGAGCGCCCGATCCTCGACGTCCTGACGGCCATCCGGCTCCACACGCCGCTGGAAGTCCTCGGCCGGCGCCTTTCGCCGAACGCCGAGCCACACCTCCGGGCCCCGGCCGAGATGGCCCGGCGCTTCGCCGATCTCCCGGCCGCCGTGGCCGCGACCAGGGAGGTCGCCGCCCGCTGCGCCTTCACGCTCGAGGACCTCGGCTACCGCTTTCCCGCCTACCCGGTCCCCGCCGGGCGCCCTCAGATTGCCTACCTCCGCGAGCTCGTCGAGGCCGGCGCGCGCGAGCGGTACCGCCCCATGACGGTGCGCGTGCGCCAGCAGCTCGCCCGCGAGCTCGCGCTCATCGAGAAACTCGACCTCGCCGGTTACTTCCTGATCGTCTGGGACATCGTACGGGAGGCGCGCGCCCGCGGGATCCTCGTCCAGGGCCGGGGCTCGGCGGCGAACAGCGCGGTC
>JBIOTN010000169.1:0-8685 GCA_044866005.1 Candidatus Rokuibacteriota bacterium
GGCAGGCGGAACTCGCCGCGCGCGACGACGACGGCGGCGCCGCCCACCTCGACCTTCGTGGCCCGCTCCCGCGAGCCTTCCACGCGCGCGTAGAGCCGGCTCGGGCGGCCGATCTCCGTCCCCTGGCTGATCTCGATCTCCTCGCCGAAGCCGATCCGGCCGTGACGCGCGAGGTGCCAGGCGAGCGGCCCGGCGGGCGAGCCGCTGGCCGGGTCCTCCGCGATCCCCAGGGCGGGTGCCCACATCCGGGTCTTCCACCGGCGGCCGTGGCCGGCGAAGCAGCTGTTCGTGATGGGGCCCAGCCGCGCCAGCGCGGCGAGATCCGGCGTCAGCCGCGCCACGTCGGCCTCGCTGGCGAGCGCGACGTAGACGTGGCGGGGCCCGTTGACGTAGAGCTCGACCGGCAGCGCCGAGCGCGCCACGCCGAGCGCGGCCAGCAGCGCGGCCTCGCCCGGAAACGGCTCCACCGACGGCAGCGGCTGCGCCATCCGCCCGAAGACGATCCTCCGCCCGTCGCGCTCGAGCGCGATCCGGACGAGCCCGGCGCCGGTCTCGAGCGCGATCTCGGGGAGCTCGAGCGGCCCGGCCAGGACGAAGGCGGTGCCCAGGACGGGGTGCCCGGCGAAAGGCAGCTCGGTCCCCGGCGTGAAGATCCGGATGCGGGCGTGGCCGCCCGCCTGGGGCGGGTAGACGAAGACCGTCTCGGCCAGGTTCATCTCGCGGGCCAGGGGCTGGAGCAGCCCTTCGGGCACCGCGCGCGCGTCGGTGAAGACGGCGAGCTGGTTTCCGGCCAGCGGGCGATCGGTGAAGACGTCGCAGACGACGTAGCGGAACTCGGCCATCGCCATCCGGTCAGACGTCAGCCCAGTCGGCGCCTTCCTTGAGGTCCACCTTGAGCGGCACCTGAAGCCGCATGACGGACTCCATGACCGCCGGCACGAGCGCCCGGACGGCCTCGCGCTCCGCCTCGGGCACCTCGAAGAGGAGCTCGTCGTGGACCTGGAGGAGCATGCGGCTGCGGAGCCCGCGCTCGGCGAGCGCCGCGGCGAGGCGCACCATGGCGAGCTTGATGATGTCCGACGCGCTCCCCTGGATCGGGGCGTTCGCCGCCATGCGCTCGGCGCCGCCGCGCACCGCCTGGTGGCGCGCCGCGAGCTCGGGCAGGTAGCGCCGCCGCCCGGAGAGCGTCGTGACGTAGCCCCGCTCGCGCCCCTCGGCGAGCGTCCGATCGATGTAGGCGCGGACCCTGGGGTGGGCGGCGAAGTACTGCTCGATGTACCGCTGGGCGTCCTCGCGGGCGATGCTCGCCGCCTGGGCCAGGCCGAAGCCGGAGATCCCGTAGATCACGCCGAAGTTGACCACCTTGGCGAGCCGGCGCATCTCGGGCGTGACGTCCGCCGGCGGCACGCGCAGGATCTCGGCGGCGGTGCGCGTGTGGATGTCCTCGTCGCGGCGGAAGGCGTCGAGGAGCGCCTCCTCGCCCGAGAGGTGGGCGAGGATCCGCAGCTCGATCTGGGAATAGTCGGCCGCCAGGAACCGCCAGCCGTCCTCGGGGATGAAGGCCCGGCGGATCCGGAGGCCGAGCTCGTTCCGGATCGGGATGTTCTGCAGATTGGGGTTCGAGGACGACAGCCGTCCGGTCGCCGCGACGAGCTGGTTGAACGACGTGTGGATGCGCCCCGTCTCCGGGCGGACCAGGAGGGGGAGGGCGTCGGCGTAGGTCCCCTTGAGCTTCGCGAGCTGCCGGTACTCGAGGAGCTTCTGCGGGAGCGGGTGGCCGAGGGCCAGCTCCTCCAGCACGTCCACGTCGGTCGAGTAGCCGGTCTTGGTCCGCTTGACGGGCGGGAGCTTGAGCTTCTCGAAGAGGATGACCGCGAGCTGCTTGGGCGAGTTCGGGTTGACGGGCTCGCCGGCGAGCGTGTGGATCTCGCGGAGGAGCGCGTCGAGCTGCCGCTCGAGCTCCTTGGCGAGGCGCTCGAGCCGCTCCGGGGCCACCCGGATCCCGACCTGCTCCATCGCCGCGAGCACCGGGATGAGCGGGACCTCCAGCTCGCGGTAGAGCCGCGCGAGCCCGTCCCGGTCGAGGAGCGGCCGCTGGCACTCCCAGAGCCGGAAGATGGCCTCGGCCCGCGCTCCGGCCCACGCGGCGAGGACGGCGGGATCCGCCTCGGCGGGGAGGCGGCCCTCGAGGAAGCCGGTCAGGGCGCCGGGCACGGGCTGGCCGACCGCCTCGAGGCAGAGCTCCTCCAGCGGATAGCCGGCGCGACCGGAATTCAGGAGATACGCGGCGACCGCGGTGTCCTCCAGGCGCTCCGGCGGCAGCGCCACGCCGCGGGCGAGCGTGAAGGCGCAGAGGAGCTTCAGGTCATGGCCGACCACCCGAACGGGGGCGGGGACGGTCCCGAGCGTCGTCACGTAGCATGGGCCGGCCGCGGGGCTGTAGCCGGCGAGCCCCACCAGCGTGAGGGTCGGCGGGCTCCCCGTGAGGATGGGCTCGACCGCGATCGCCTCGCCGGCGCGGCCGAGCCACTCGCGCCAGCCCGGCTCGTCGAGCCGCGGGATCGCCGTCGTCGGCAGCGTGACCGCGCGCGCCGGCAGCTGGCGGAGGAGGTTCGAGAACTCGAGCTCCGTCCAGAGCGCGCGGAGCCGCTCCCACCGAGGCTCCCGGATGCGGAACCGCGGGAGCTCGATCTCCACGGGCGCGGTCTCGTCGAGCACGGCGAGCTGGCGCGAGAAGAAGGCCTGGTCGCGGGAGCGGCCGAGCGTCTCGCGGAGCTTGGGCCCGGCGACGACGGCGAGGTTCTCGTAGAGCGCCTCGAGACTGCCGAACTGGCGCATGAGCTTCTGGGCCGTCACCTCGCCGATCCCGGGGACGCCCGGGATGTTGTCGATCGAATCGCCCATGAGCGCGAGGACGTCCGGGATCCGCGCCGGCGGGACGCCCCACCGCTCCACCACCTTGGCCTCGTCGTAGACGATCCGCTCGCCGGTGCGCCCGAGGACCGAGAGGACGGTCACCCCGGGCCGCACGAGCTGGAGCGCGTCCTTGTCGGCGGTCACGAGGACCACCTCGACCGGGCTCTGGCGGAGCACGGCGACGACCCGCGCCAGGATGTCGTCGGCCTCGAACCCGGGCAGCTCGAGGACGGGGAGCCCGAGCGCCTCCAGCGAGGTGCGGATCCAGGGGATCTGCTCCACGAGGTCCTTCGGCATGCCCGGCCGCTGGAGCTTGTACGCCTCGAACTTCTGGTGCCGGAAGGTCGGGCCCGGCGCGTCCCAGGCGACGCCCATGTAGGTCGGGCGCTCCTCGCGCAGGATCTTCCAGAGCATCATCGTCATTCCGAGCGTCGCGTTGGTGGGGACGCCGCGCGAGGTCGAGAGGTGGCCGATCGCGTGGTAGGCCCGGTAGAGGTAGGACGGGCCGTCGACCAGGTAGAAGCGCTCGGCCGCGTTCACTGGCGCCACGGGGACGGGCCGGGACCGCTCACGCCCGCTCTCCGACCACGGCGTGGTAGTGGCGCCGGACGAGGTCCGCGACCTCGCGGTAGCGGTCCCGGAGCGCGCGTCCGCTCGGGAGCCCGGCCTCGCGCGCGAGCCGGGCCAGGAGCTGGCCCGTGCCCGGCAGGCAGTCGGGCGGCCGCGCCTGCGCCAGGCGGAGCGCGCGGAGGAGGTCCTTTTCGAAGTCGTAGGCCGCGACGAGCGCGCGCGCCGTCTCGGCCGGCAGGAGGCCGAGCTCGCCGAGCCGCGCGAGCGCGCGTCGCGTGGAGGGGGTGCGGAGCGCGCCGTGGCGCGCCCCGTGGGTGAGCTGGAGGACCTGCACCAGGAACTCCAGGTCCACGAGCCCCCCCGCCCCGAACTTGACGTGCGTGCGGGCCGGTCCCTCGCGGCCCAGCTCCAGCTCCATCCGCGTCCGTACCCGATGGATCTCGGCGCGCTCGGCGTCGGTGAGCCCGGGCCCGAAGACCCGGGCGCGGCGCACCGCCGCGAACGCGCGCGCCAGGCCGGGGTCACCAGAGGCCGCTCGCGCCTTGACCATCGCCTGACGCTCCCAGAGGGCCGCCTCGCGCTCGAGGTAGGCCTCGAGCGAGGCGAGCGAGTGGGCGAGCGCCACGCCCTTGCCGCCCTGGCGCAGGCGGAGGTCGACGCGAAAGGCCTGGCCCGTGCGCGTGATCGCCGACAGGAGTCGGTGGAGGCGCTCGACGAGCTGGTCGAAGTAGACCGAGACCGGGACCACCGTGGGGCCGGTGGTCTCGCCGTCCGCCGCGTAGAGGACCACGATGTCGAGGTCCGACCCGTAGTCGAGCTCGCGCCCGCCGAGCTTGCCCATCCCGACCACGAGAGCCGGCACCCCCGCGCCGCCAGCCCGCGGCTCGCCGAACTGGCGGCGCACGACCGTCTCGGCCCACTGCCAGGCGAGCCCGAGGCAGGCCTCGCCGAGCTCGGTCAGCGCCCAGGCGACGCGCGGGGCGGGAAGGCTCTCGGCGAGGTCTTGCCACCCGATCCGGAGCTCCTCGGCGTGCTTGAAGAGCCGGAGCCGGTCGACGGGATCGACCTCGGGAACCTCGCCGGCCTGGAACGCGGCGCGGAGGCGGCTCGACGGCCGGCGGCCGAGGCGCGCCGCATCGGCCAGGTCGTCGAGCAGCTCGGGACGCGAGATGAGCGACTGTGCCAGGCGGTCGGAGCGGGCGAAGAGCGCGAGGGCCCGGCCGAGGAGCGCCGGGTCCCCGGCGAGCCGGGCCAGGTACGCGGTCCGTGGCCCGGCGGCGGCGACGAAGCGCTCCAGCGCGTCGAGCGCGGCGTCCGGGTCCGGGACCGCGCGGAGCGCCGCGAGGGCCGCGGGCAGGAGCGTCGCGAGGACGCTCCGCACGGTGGCCGGGGCCGGCGAGAGCGGCGGGCCCTCCCAGAGGAGGCGGAGGTTCTGCCGGGCGCGCTCGGGGTCGGCGAAGCCGACGGCGAGGACGGCCTCCGGCGTCCAGGGCAGCGGCCCGGGCGTGGCGCTCGGCCGTGGCGCCGCGAAGAATTCCTCGAACGCCGCCCGGACGCGACGACGGGTCGCGTCGTAGTCGGCCCGGAAGCGCGCGCCGGCGGCGTCGCGCGGCCCCGCATACCCGAGCCGCCGGGCGAGCTTGGCGAGCTCCGCGGGATCGCCGGGCAGCGTGTGGGTCTGGAGCGCGTGGAGGAGCTGCAGCCGGTGCTCGACCTGGCGCAGGAACGTGTAGTCCCGCCCGAGCGCCCCCGACTGCTCCCACGAGAGGTAGCCCCGCTCGGCCAGGCGATGGAGCGCCCGCAGGCTGTTCCGCTCCTGGAGCCACGGGTCCTGCCCGCCGTAGGAGAGCTGCAGGGCCTGGATGTGGAACTCGATCTCGCGGATCCCGCCGACGCCGAGCTTGACGTGCCGCTCGTGTCGGCCTCGCGCGCGGAGCTGCCGGTCGATCCGCGCCTTCACCGCCTGGATCTCGGCCACCGCCTCGCGTTCCAGGCCCGGGCGATAGGCGATCCCGCGGGCCAGCTCCATGAATGCCCGCCCCAGGCGCTCGTCCCCCGCCGCGACCCGCGCCTTGATGAGGGCCTGCCGCTCCCACAGCGCGCCGCGGCTCTCGTGGTACTGCCGGTACGCGTCGAGCGGCAACGCCAGGGCGCCGGCGGTTCCCTCGGGGCGCAGGCGGAGGTCCACGCGGTAGAGCGCGCCCTCTTCCGTCATCGTGGTGAGGAGGGCGAGGAGCCGCTCGGCGGCGCGGGCGAAGAAGACGCGGTTCGGCGCGCGCTCGGGCCCGTCCGTCTCGCCCTCGGCATCGTAGACGAAGCAGAGGTCGATGTCGGAGGAGTAGTTCAGCTCCTCGCCGCCGAGCTTGCCGAGCGCCATGATGGCGACGCTCGTCACCGCGCCGCCCGACTCCCCGTCGCCCCCCGCCCGGTGCCGGGGGACCCCGTACTGCGCGATCAGCCCCGGCCGGACGATCGCCCAGGCCTGCTCGAGGCAGGCATCGGCGAGGGTGGAGAGCTCCTGCGTCGTGGTCACGAGGTCGGCGTCACCGAGGAGATCCCGCAGGCCGATCCGGCAGAGCTCGCGGCGCTTGACGCGACGGAGGGCGTTGGCGCGCGCCTCCTCGGTGCGGAAGGGCCGGCAGGCGCGGCGGATCTCCTCGTGCATCTCCTCCCGCGGCCGCGGCCGCATGACGCGGGGGTCGAGGAGCCAGGGGACGATCTGGGGCGACCGGACCAGGGTGTCGGCCAGAAACTGGCTGGTGGCGGCGAGCGTGACGAGCACGGGCGTCGCCTCGGGATGGTCGCGCAGGAGGTCGTAGAGGACGACGCGGTCCATGACCGCCTCGGCCAGGCGCTCGAGGTTGTTGAGCGCCATGTCGGGATCCGCGGAGGCGCCGAGATGGCGCAGGAGGCGGGGCAGGACGGCGGCCAGCTCCTCTCGCTGGCGCGGCGTCGTGGCGAGCCGGCGCAGGTTCCCCAGGGCGCCGGCCGGGGTCGCGAAGCCGAGCGCGGCGAGGGCCGGCAGGCAGGCGGGCTCGGGAACGGCGGGGTCCAGCAGGTCGGCGGCGGGCGGGAGCGCGAGGGTCTCCGACGACATCAGGCGTGCGGCTTATGTCTCCTCTGGGGTCGTGCGCGGCCAAGTCGGTTGGCCAGGCACCTAGATGGCCTCTTCGCCGCGCTCCCCGGTCCGGATCCGCACGGACTCCTCGACCGGGAGCACGAAGACCTTGCCGTCGCCGATCGAGCCGGTCTTCGCCGCGGCCATGATCGTCTCCACCACCTTGGCGACGACGTGATCCGGCACGACGATCTCCACCTTCACCTTGGGCAGGAAGTCGATCGTGTACTCGGAGCCCCGGTAGAGCTCGGTGTGTCCCTTCTGCCGACCGAACCCGCGCACCTCCATCACCGTCATGCCGATGACGCCGATCTCGGTCAGCGCTTCCTTGACGTCATCGAGCTTGAACGGCTTGATGATCGCCTCGACCTTTTTCATGCGTGCCTCCGCGCCTTCTTCACGGCCTTGCGGTAACAGCTCACGTACTTCTCGGCGGACGCCTCCCAGGAGAAGTCCTCGGCCATGGCGTTCCGGACGAGGCGGGACCACGCCGTCCGGTGGCCGTACGCGCCGAGGGCGCGGGTGACCGCCGCGCGGCAAGCCTCGGGTGTGTGGGCGTCGAAGGCGAAGCCGGTCCCGGCGCCCCGGGGCGGATCCCACTCCCGGATCGTGTCCGCGAGGCCGCCGGTCCGCCGGACGATCGGGATCGTGCCGTATCGAAGCGAGATGAGCTGCCCCAACCCGCACGGCTCGTAGCGGGAGGGCATGAGGAAGAGGTCGGACCCGGCGTAGATCCGACGGGCGAGACCCGCGTTGAAGCCGAGCTTGACGGCGACCCGCCCGGCGTGAGCGCGCGCCAGGCCAGAGAGCTCGCGCTCGTACCGCTCGTCCCCGGCGCCCAGCAGGACGAACTGCCCGCCCCCGGCGAGGATGGTCGGGACCGAGGCCGCGACGAGGTCGAGTCCCTTCTGGTCCGCGAGACGGCTCACCATCCCGATCAGCGGGCCGCCGCTTTCCCCGCCCGTGAGCCCCATCTCGCCCCGCAGGCCGGCCGTGCACACGGCCTTCCCGTCGAGGTCGTCCGGCCCGTACCGCTTGGGGATCTCGGCATCCGTCGCCGGGTTCCATGCCTCGTAGTCGATGCCGTTCAGGATCCCGACGAGGTCGGCCGCCCGCTCGCGGAGCACCCCGTCCAGCCCCTCACCGTACTCGGGCGTCTGGATCTCCTTCGCGTAGGTCGGGCTCACCGTGGTCAAGAGGTCCGCGAAGACGAGGCCGCCCTTGAGGAGGTTCAGCTTGCCGTAGAATTCGATCCCCGCCGGCGTGAACAGGTCCCACCCCAGACCGGTCATCGGCAGGTCGTAATGCCAGAAGAGGCCCTGGTAGGCGAGGTTGTGGATCGTGAAGACCGTCGCCACGTCCCGGTAGCCGGGCGTGTCGCGGTAGAGGGTCTCCAGGTAGACCGGCACCAGCCCCGTCTGCCAGTCGTGAGCGTGGATGACGTGCGGCGTCCAGCCGAGGGCGCCGAGGGCCGCGAGGGCCGCGCGGCAGAAGAAGACGAAGCGCTCGCAGTTGTCCGGGTAATCGCCCTCGCCGGTGGTGTAGAGCGCGGGCCGGTCGTAATAGTGGTCCTGGGCCAGGAAGTAGACGGGGATCGCCTGCCCGGTGCGCCCTTCGAGGACGGCGCCCTCGACGACGCGCTCCCCCACCGGGACCGCGAGGCGCGGCAGCACCGGCCGGAGACCGCCGCTGGCGCGCTCCACGCCGCGGTACTTCGGCAGGAACACCCGCACGTCGTGCCCCAGGGCCTCCAGCGCCTTGGGGAGCGCGCCCGCCACGTCGGCCAGGCCGCCCGTCTTGGCGAAGGGCTCCACCTCGGAGGCGACGAACAGGATTCGAAGTCGGTCGCGCGACATCCAGTGCTTGGGGGTGCGGGACTCCGCTCAGGGTTCGGGGCGCGCGGTCGCGGCGCGGCGTCGCTCGGCACGCTCGCTCATTATCGCCAGTCCCACCGCGCCTTGTCAACCGCCCGGCCGGACCGACGGCGGGGGGCGAGCATGGAACCGAACGGCCGGGCAGACCGAGAAGAGGACCCGCACGCCGGCCGAACCGGCGCATGGCCTGAAACGAAGCGCTCCGGG
>JBIOTN010000170.1:0-24110 GCA_044866005.1 Candidatus Rokuibacteriota bacterium
GCGCCGGCAAACGCCGGCGCTCGGAGCGGTTCGGGACAGGCGCCGTGCACCCCGACGGCCGGTCGCGTCATGCCACGTCCGTCTGAGACATGAATCTCACGGGACACCTGTTCCTCGCGCTGCTCGAGGGCACGGTCTCGGGGTGCGTCTACGGGCTGACGGCGCTCGGCCTGTCGCTCACCTTCGGGGTCATGCGGATCGTGAACGTGGCCCACGGCGAGTTCTTCATGCTGGGCGCGGTCGTCGCCTGGTACGTCTCGACGGCGTCGGGGAGCTTTCTGCTGGCGCTGCCGGGCGCGGCGTTGGTCGTGGGCGGCTTCGCGGTCGTCGCCGACCGGCTGGTCCTCCGGCGGATCGGCTACCAGCCCGAGAGCACCATCGTCGCGACCATCGGCCTCCTCTACATCCTCCAGCAGCTCGTCCTGACCGTCTACGGCCCGTACGCGCGACCGGTCGCCCCGCCGGTCTACTTCCGGGTGGACTTCCCCTGGTTCGGCTACTCGGGGTACAAGCTCGTCGTGGCCGGCGTCTCGGCGCTGCTGATCCTGGGCACGTGGCTCCTCCTGTCGCGGACGACGCTCGGCCTCTACATGCGCGCCACGCAGCAGGACCGGGAGATGGCGCAGGCCTTCGGCGTCCCCGTGGGGCGCGTCTACACGGTCGCCTTCGCCCTCGGCGCCGTCCTGGCCGCCGTGGCGGGCGCCCTCATCGTCCCCGTGCAGCAGGCCCACTACCTGATGGGGCTCGACGCGCTCCTGGTCTCCTTCATGGTCGTCATCGTGGGGGGGCTCGGCAGTCTCACGGGCACGCTGGCGGCGGCGCTGCTCATCGGGCTGCTCGACGGGCTCGTGTCGGTCTTCTTCTCGCCCACGCTCGCCAAGATCGTCGCCACCGTCGCCGTCGCGCTCGTCCTGGTGGTCAGGACCGGAGGCCTGTTCGGCACGGAGGGCGCGTGATCGCCCACCGGCCGCGCGCGGCGCTCTTGCTCCACGGGGGGCTCGTCCTCCTCCTGGTCGCCGCGCAGTTCGTCCTCCCCCCGTTCCAGCAGGCCCTGCTCGCCCGCATCATGGTGCTCGCCGTCTACGCGTGCGGCTACAACGTCCTGCTGGGCTACACGGGGCTCATGAGCCTCGGCCACGCCATGTTCTTCGCCGCGGGGATGTACGGCGTGGGGCTCACGGTCGTCCACCTCGGGTTCGGCGCCGTCGCGGCGTTCACGACCGGGGTCCTGGCCGGCGTGGTCGCGTCGGCCGGCCTCGGCCTCGTCGCCCTGCGCACCACCGGGGTCGCCTTCCTCATCGTCACGATGATGTTCTCGCAGGCCTTCTACCTCGCCACGCTCTACTTCAACGAGATCACCATGGGGGACCAGGGGTTCATCCTGAGCGGGCGCCTCGACGCCGTGGAGCTGCCCGGCCTCCGCCTCGCCCTGGCGGATCCCGGCGTCAAGTACAACGTGGCGCTGGTCGTGCTCGCGGCCGCGCTCGCGCTGACCGTGTGGCTCGTCGGCTCGCCGATCGGCCGCGTGCTGGTCGCCGTGCGGGAGAACGAGGAGCGGGCGCGGCTCCTGGGCTACGACACTGGCCGCTACCGGCTCCTCTCGCTCGCGCTCTCGGGCGGGCTGTCGGCCGCGTCCGGGGCGACGTACGCGCTCCTCTTCTCCTACGTCGGCTCCACCTTCGCCTCGATCCTCTACTCGATCTACCCGCTCCTGTGGACGCTCCTCGGCGGCACCGGCACCACGCTCGGCCCCCTGGTCGGCACGTCCGTGATGACCTACGTCGTGGACGTCGCGAGCGGCCTCACGGGGAGCTACCTCCTGGTCGTCGGCGTCATGCTCGTGGTGGTCGTCCTGTGGTTCCCGGCCGGGGTCGTGGGGGGGATCCGGACCCGCTGGGTGCGGTGGCTCCCGTGACGCGGCCCGGGCCGATGGCGGTCCCGCCGCTGCTCGAGACCGTCGGGCTCTCCAAGGCGTTCGCCGGCCTCGAGGCGGTGCGCGGGGTGGACTTCCGGATCGAGCGGCGGGAGATCCGCGCGATCATCGGACCGAACGGCGCCGGGAAGACCACGCTCCTCGGCATGATCGGCGGCCGCCTGCGCCCCACCGCGGGACGCATCCTCTTCGAGGGGCGGGACGTGACGCGCCTCCGGGCCTGGGAGCGGGTCTCGCTCGGGATCGTCTACACCTTTCAGGTCACGAGCGTCTTCCGCAACCTGACCGTGTTCGACAACGTCGCGCTCGCGGTCCAGCGCCGGCTGACGCGGCGGCTGCTGCCGCGCCTGGCCCTCTCGCGGCGCCGGCTGGCCGTCGAGGTCGAGCGCGCGCTCGCGACGGTGGGACTCTCCGCCGTGAGCGGGGAGCCGGCGGGCGCCCTCCCGTACGGCCACCAGCGCCTTCTGGAGCTGGCGATGGCGCTCGCGCTCGGGCCCGAGCTCCTGGCGCTCGACGAGCCCACCCAGGGGCTCGCCCCCGACGAGGTCACCGCCCTCTGCCGGCTCATCCGCGAGATCTCGAAGACCGTGACGGTCCTCCTGATCGAGCACAACATGGCGGTGGTGCTCGAGCTCTCGGACCGCGTCACGGTGATGGACAAAGGCCGCATCATCGCCGAGGGGACGCCGGGCGACGTCGAGCGCGACCCCGGCGTCCAGCGCTCGTATCTGGGGTCCTGATGCTCACCGTGGAGCGGATCGCTTGCTACTACGGAGACGTCCACGTCCTCCGGGACGTCTCGCTCCACGTGGCGCCCGGGGAGGTCCTCGGCCTGCTCGGCCGGAACGGCGCCGGGAAGACGACCACGCTCCGCGCCATCATGGGCCTCGTCCGGCCACGCTCGGGCAGCATCCGGCTCGACGACACCGAGCTCACGCGCCTGGCGCCCCACGCCATCCCGCGGCGGGGGATCGCGTACGTGCCGCAGGGCCGGCGGCTCTTCCCCTTCCTGACCGTCGAGGAGAACCTGAGGATCGGCCTCCTGGTGAGGCCGGACGGCGGGGAGCGGCTGGCCTCGGCGCTCGAGCTCTTCCCCGACCTCCGGGCGCGGCTCGGCCAGCGCGCCGGGACCCTGTCCGGCGGCGAGCAGCAGATGCTGGCCACGGCCCGCGCCCTCTGCGCGGGGCCGCGCATGCTCCTGATGGACGAGCCGACCGAGGGCCTCATGCCGAGCCTCGTCGCGCGGCTCTCCGAGACGATCCGGGCGCTCCAGGCGCGCGGGGTCGGCGTCCTCCTGGTCGAGCAGAAGATCGACGCGGCGCTCCGGGTCGCGGACCGCGTGCTGCTGATGGAGACCGGGCGCATCGTGTACGAGGCGAGTGCCGCGGCGCTCCGCTCGAACCCCGAGCCGCTCTTGAGGTATGTTGGTGTGCGGCGCTGAGACGGCGGGACGATGAGCGGGTACCGGGTGGCGCGATCGCTCGAGGACGTGGAGAAGGCGGTCGCCTGCGCGGCGGATGATCTCGTGGTCTTCGCCGGCGGGACGGACCTCATGGTCCGGGCCCGGCGCCGGGTCGCGGCCGCCGCCGTCCTCGACGTGGCCGCGGTGCCGGAGCTCCGCCGCGTGGCGCTCACGGCGGGCACGCTCGTCCTCGGGGCCGGCGTCACCTACACGGACTGCCTGACGGCCCCCCTCATCCGCGACGCCTGTCCGCTCCTGGTCCGCGTCGCCGAGCGCTTCGCCTCGCCCCAGATCCGGAACGTCGCGACGCTCGGGGGGAACGTCGCGAACGCCTCGCCGGCCGGCGACGGCGTGGCCGCGCTCTTCGCGCTCGACGCGCGGGTGGACGCCTTGACGCGCGAGGGGCCGGTGTCGCGGCCGATCGCCGAGGTCGTCCTGGGCCCGGGCCGCCTCGGCCTGCCGGCGGGGAGCGTCCTGACCGCGTTCCGCGTCGCCCCCCAGCCGGCCGGGGAAGGGAGCGCCTTCTACAAGCTCGTCAACCGGGCGTGGCCCGAGCACCCGATGGCGATCTCCGTCGTGAGCGTCGCGGCACGCCTCCGCCTCGACACCGATGGCCGGGTCGCGCTCGCCCGCCTCGTCCTGGGCGCGGTCGCGCCGACCCCCGTGCGCGCGGCGGCGGCCGAGGCGGTCCTGACGGGCCGCGTCCCGACGCCGACCCTCGTGGCCGAGGCCGCGCGGGCGGCCGGGGGGGCGGCCCGCCCGATCGGGGACCTCCGCGCCTCCGCCGACTACCGCCAGGACGTGCTGCCGGCCGTCGCCGCGGCGGCGCTCCACGCGGCGCTCGCCGCCGCGCAGCCGGCGGCGGCGCGGCCGCACGGCTGCCTCGATGGCTGAGATCTGTCTCACCGTGAACGGGGCGGAGGTCTGCGTCCCGCTCCGTCCCGGCGTGAGCCTGCTCGACGTTCTCCGCGAGGACCTCGGCCTGACCGGCACCAAGGCGGGGTGCCTGGAGGGGGAATGCGGCGCGTGCACGGTGAGGCTCGATGGCCGCCTGGTCGACGCCTGCCTCGTTCCCGCGGCGAAAGCCGACGGGGCGGCGGTCACGACGATCGAAGGCCTGGCCGCCCCCCACGGCGACCTCCACCCGGTCCAGGAGGCCTTCGTCCAGGCCGGCGCGGTCCAGTGCGGCATCTGCATCCCCGGCATGGTGATGGCGGCGGCGGCGCTCCTCGAGCAGAACCCGGCACCCACCCGCGCCGAGGCGCAGGACTGGCTCAGCGGGAACCTCTGCCGCTGTACGGGCTACGCCAAGATCCTGGACGCCGTGGATCTCGCCGCGCAGTTCATCCGCGAGGGGCGACGCCCGCCGCGCGACGCGGGCGCGATGGGCCACTCCGCCGCCCGCGTGGACGCCGAGGCGAAGGTCCGCGGCACGGCGCTCTACGGCGACGACTACCAGCCCCCCGGCTGCCTCCACCTCCAGATCGTCCGCAGCCCCCACGCGTACGCCGAGCTGGTCGGGATCGACCCGGCGCCGGCGCTCGTCCTGCCCGGCGTGGTGGGCGTTCTCACGGCGCGGGACGTCCCGGGCCGGAACGCCTACGGCATCCTGGTCGAGGACCAGCCGGTCTTCTGCGACACGGTCGTCCGCTACGCGGGCGATGCCGTCGCGGCCGTCGTGGCGGAGAGCCGGGCGGCCGCCGAGGCGGGGGCCGCGGCCGTCCGCGTCGACTACCGGCCGCTCGACCCGCTCCTCTCCGCCGAGGCCGCCGGCCGGCCCGACGCGCCGCGGCTTCACGACGGGGGGAACCTGCTCGCCCGGCCCGCGGTGCGGCGAGGCGATGCGGCGAGCGCCCTGGCCGAGGCGCCGGTCGTCGTCGGTGGCACCTGGCAGACCCAGTGGATCGAGCACGCCTACATCGAGCCCGAGGCGGGGCTCGCCTACCGGGAGGCCGATGGGACGCTCACCCTCGTCGTCTCGACCCAGACGCCCTACATGGACCGGGACGCCACCGCCAGGGTCCTCGGCCTCCCGCCCGAGCGGGTGCGCGTGATCCAGGCGGTGACCGGCGGCGGCTTCGGAGGGAAGCTCGACCTGTCGGTCCAGCCCTACCTGGCGCTCGCCGCCGAGAAGTTCGGCCGCCCCGTCAAGTGCGCCTTCAGCCGCGAGGAGTCCGTGCTCGCGACCGTCAAGCGCCACCCCTACCGCGTCGACTTCCGCCTGGGGGCCGACCGCGGGGGACGCGTCACCGCGGTCGAGGCCGAGATCACCGGCGACACGGGGAGCTACGCCTCATGGGGGCCGACCGTCATCGCGCGCGCGTGTATCCACGCCACCGGTCCCTACGTCGTCCCGCACGTCCGGGCCCGCGGCGCCCTCTGGTACACGAACCACCCGCCGGCCGGCGCCATGCGCGGCTTCTCGACGCCGCAGGTCGCCGTCGCCACCGAGGGCGCGGTGGACCTCCTCGCCCTCGAGCTGGGCCTGGATCCGATCGAGCTGCGCCTCCGGAACGCCCACCGTCCCGGCACCGTGACGGCGACCGGGCAGAGGCTCGAGGCGGGCGTCGGGCTCGTCGAGACGCTCGAGGCCGTGCGCGACTGGCGGCGGGAGGCGGCGCGCCACGCCCCCGTGCCCGCGGCCGACGGCCCGTGGGTCCTCGGCGAGGGCGTGGCCTCGATGTGGTACGGCATCGGGAACACCGCGCTCTCCAACCCCGCCGAGGTGCGACTCACGCTCGAGCCGGACGGCCGGGTCCATCTCTACACCTCTGCCGCGGACATCGGCCAGGGCTCCTCCACCATCCTCTGCCAGCTCCTGGCGGAAGCGCTCGGCTCGGACCTCGACGCCGTGCGGCTCACCACGGCCGACACCGGTCTCACGCCCGAGTCGGGGAAGACCTCGGCGAGCCGCGTCGCGTTCATCGTGGGGAACGCGGTCCGGGACGCGGCGCAGGCGCTCGTCAAGGCCGTCGCGGGCGAGGGCGCGGGCCTCCTCGGGGTGGCGCCCGACCGCGTGCGCGTGCGCGCGGGCCGGGTCGAGCGGCGGGACGGCCGCGGCGCGATCGGCCTCGCGGAGGTCGCCCGCGCGCTGCGGGAGCGGGACGGGCAGTGCGCGTTCCGCGGCTACTTCGACCCGCAGACGACGCCGCTCGACGCCGACGGCCAGGGCGTGCCGTACCAGAGCTACGCCTTCGCCACCCAGCTCGCCCAGGTCTACGTCAACCACGAGACCGGCGAGGTCCGCGTCCAGCGCGTGGTCGCCGCGCACGACCTCGGCCGGGCCATCAACCCGCAGGCCGCGGAAGGCCAGATCGAGGGCGGCGTCGTCATGGGGCTCGGCTTCGCGCTGACCGAAGAGTACGTGCCGGGCCGCACGCTCAACTTCTCGACGTACCTCATCCCCACCGCGCTGGAGATGCCCGAGATCGTGCCGATCCTGGTCGAGCCCGGCGACCCCGCCGGGCCGTTCGGCGCGAAGGGCGTCGGCGAGCCGGCGATGATCGCGACCGCGCCGGCCGTCCTGAACGCGATCTCGCGCGCCATCGGCGTGCGGGTCTGGCAGCTCCCGGCGACACCCGAGCGCGTGTTCCGGGCGATCCGGGGAAAGGGTTCCCCATGAAGACGGTGATCCGCGGGATCGGGCAGATCGTCTCGGGCGACATCGCCGCGCCGCTGCTGGAGGGGGACACGATCGTCTGCGTGGACGGCAAGATCGCCCAGGTCGGCCGCGAGGCCGCCGTGGACGCGGGCGACGCGGCCACCGTGATCGACGCCCGGGGCACGACGGTGGCGCCGGGGTTGATCGACTCGCACGTGCACCCCGTCTTCGGCGACTTCACGCCGCGGCAGCGAACCGTGGACTTCCTCGACTCCGAGGTGCAGGGCGGCGTCACCACGATGATCTCGGCGGGGGAGGTGCATCTCCCCGGCCGGCCGAAGGACATCGTGGGCCTCAAGGCGCTCGCGATCGTGGCGGCGAAGGCCTACCAGGCGTTCCGCCCGAACGGCGCGAAGGTCCACGCCGGGGCGCCGATCCTCGAGATGGGGATGACCGAGGACGACTTCGCGGAGATGGCGCGGGCCGGCGTCAAGCTCGTCGGCGAGATCGGGCTCGGGTCGGTGCGCACGGGCCGCGACGCGGCGCCGATGGTCAAGTGGGCCCGGCGCCACGGGATGACGGTGACGATCCACACGGGCGGGCCCTCGCTCGCCGGCTCGAGCCCGATCAACGCGGAGACGGTGCTGGAGGCGGACCCCCACGTCGTCGGCCACATCAACGGCGGCACGACGTCGATGAACGTGCGCGAGATCGACATGCTGGTCGGCGGGACGCGCATGGCGCTCGAGATCGTCCACTGCGGGAACCCGCGCACGGCGCTCCACGCGCTGCGCGTGGCCGGCGAGGCGCGCGCCTGGGAGCGCGTCATCCTCGGCAACGACGCGCCGTCGGGGACGGGCGTGGTCCCGCTCGGCATCCTGAGGACCCTCGCGTTGCTCGCGAGCCTGGGCGAGTGCCCCCCGGAGGTGGCGCTGGCCATGGCGACCGGCAACACGGCGCGGGTCTACGGGCTGCCGGTCGGGGTGATCGCCCCGGGGCGCGAGGCGGACCTGGTGATCGTGGACGCGCCGGTCGGGTCGGTCGGGAAGACGGCGCTCGAGGCCCTGCGCGCCGGCGACCTGCCCGGGATCTCCATGGTCGTGATCGACGGCCTGCCGCGCGTGGGCCGGAGCCGGAACACGGCGCCCGCGGCCCGCGCGGCGGAGGTGACCCGCGGCTCCGCGCCGGGCGCGGGTCATTAGCGGAGGTGGCGATGAAGATCCGGAAGCTCGTGACGATCGTGGAGGAGATCCGCGCGGACGGCGCCCGCGAGGCGGCGCGCCCGGTGCGGAAGGCGGCGGCCGTCGCGGTGATCGAGAACCCGTTCGCCGGCCGGTACGCCGAGGACCTCGCCCCGCTGGTCACGGTCGGGGAGGAGCTGGGCGCGCTCCTCGGCAAGATGGCCGTCGAGGCGCTGGGTGGGGCCGCGGAGAGCTACGGCAAGGCCGCGATCGTGGGGCTCGACGGCGAGTCCGAGCACGCGGCGGCGATCCTCCACCCCACGCTCGGCACCCCGTTCCGCGCGGCGGTGGGCGGCGGCAAGGCCATCATCCCATCGGCCAAGAAGCTCGGCCCCGCGGGGACGGCCATCGACGTCCCGCTCCACTACAAGGACGCGGCGTTCGTCCGGAGCCACTTCGATGCCATGGAGGTGCGCGTGCCCGACGCGCCGAAGCCCGGCGAGATCGTGGTGGCGCTCGTCGTGACCGACGGCGGCCGCCCGCACGCGCGCGTGGGCGGCCTCGCCCGGAGCGAGGCCAAGGGCGAGGACGGCCTCCGCTGAGTGTGCGCTGCCGGCGATTGACCGGCCTCGCGGCCTCGGCTAGAGTGGCGCTCGTCGATCGGCCGCCCCCCCCGAACCGCGCGTCGCGTGAGGGATGACCCCATGAACGGTGTGGGACGCGTGCTCCGCGCATTGCTCATCGTTCCCGTGACTCTCGGGCTCACGGCCCTCCCCGCCTCCGCGGAGTGGTTCGCCGACCTGTATGCCGGCGTGGCGGTCACGCCGGATTCGGACGTCACCGTCCGCGCGCCGGGTCAGCGCCAGACGGTGACGGGCGAGTTCGACACCTCGCTCACGGGCGGCGGTCGCGTCGGGTACTGGCTCGCGGGTCTGCCCTGGCTCGGCGTCGCCGCTGACGTCTCGTATTTCGCGCCGGACGTCAAGCCCAGTGTCGCCCCCGGGGGGGCGACGACCGACCTCGACGTGGTGCCGATCGCAGCCTTGCTCATGCTGCGCCTGCCCCTGCTGGCGACGCCGGAGATTCCCGGCGGGCGCATCCAGCCGTACGCGGCCGCGGGCCCCGCCGCCTTCGTGACCCACGCGAAGGAGAGCCTCGCCGGGGAACGCATCTCGGACGTGAGCGTGGACCTCGGGCTGGACGTGCGCGCGGGCGTGGCGTGGCAGTTCCACCGGAACGTGGCCCTCTTCGGCGAGTACCGGTTCACGCACGTCTCCCCGAAATTCGAGGGCACCAGCCTCGGCCAGACGTTCTCGATCGAGCCGGAGATCGACACGCACCACTTCCTGGCCGGGGTCTCTTTCCGCTTCCCGTGAGGCAGCCGGCGGCGGGCTCCAGGCTGCGCTCGCTCGCCGAGGCGGGGGCGCTCGTCCCGGACGGCGCCCACCTCACGCTGGGCGGGGTCATGCTCCACCGCATCCCGGCCGCGTTCGTCCGGGAGCTGGCGCGCCAGGGCCGGCGCGGCCTTCGCCTGTCCAAGCCCTCGCCCTCCTACGACCTCGACCTCCTCTGCGCCGCCGGCTGCCTGGCCGAGGTGGACGCCGGGATCGCCTCGCTCGAGTCGGCCTTCGGCGGGGGCCTGCCGAGCTACCGGCGCGCGGTCGAGGCCGGCCGCGTGCGCGTCCGCGAGTTCTCCTGAGTGGGCGTGATGACGGGGCTGCGGGCCGCATCCCTCGGCGTGCCGTTCGAGCCGATCCCCGGGCTCAAGGGGACCGACCTGCCGGCGGCCGCCGACTTCCGCACCGTCAAGGACCCGTGGACGGGCGAGGAGATCTACGTCGTGCCGGCGCTCCGGCCGGAGTGGGCGGTCCTCCACGTCCAGGAGGCGGACGCGCGGGGCAACGCCCGCATCTTCGGCTCGCCGGGCTACGACCTCCTGATGGCCGCCGCGGCGACGCGGATCATCCTGACCGCCGAGCGGATCGTCCCGACCGAGGAGCTGGCCAGGATCCCCGAGCTGACGCGGGTTTCCGAGCTGACCGTTGCGGCGGTGGTGGAGCTGCCCGGCGGCGCGCGGCCCGGCGACTGCGCCGGCTGCTACGGCGTGGACGAGGCCGGCCTCCGCCGGTATCTCGACGCGGCGCGCACGCCGGCCGGTCTCGCCGCCTACCTGGCTGCCGAGCCGTGACGCCGGGCCCGCCGGAGCTGATGGCCGTCGCCCTGGCCCGCCTGGTCCGCGACGGCGAGGTCGCCTGCCACGGCGTCAACTCGCTCCTCGCCTCGCTGGCGCTCCTCCTGGCCCGGCGCCTCCACGCGCCGGCGCTGCGGCACGTCGCGATCGGCGGCGGCCTCGACGCTGCGCCGGCGACGCTGCCGCGCTCCTCCTCCGGCCCCGACTGGCTCGCGGGCTCGCCGGTGGTCCTCTCGAACGTGGACGTCTACCAGCTCGCGCTCAAGGGCGCGATCGACGTCATGCTCCTCGGCTGCGTCCAGGTGGACGCGCGGGGGCGCGTCAACTCCACGGTCGTCGGGCCCTTCGAGCGCCCGACGGTGCGGCTGCCCGGCGGGGGCGGGGCGGCGGTGCTCTTCCAGGTCGTCCGTCGCGTCATCGTCTACCGGACGCGCCACGACCCGCGGTCGCTCGTCCCGGCCGTGGACTTCGTCACCGCGACCGGAAACCTCGAGCGCGTCGTCACGCCGCTCGCCATCTTCCGCGCGACTGCCGACGGGCTCCGGCTCGAGGGGCTCATGCCCGGCGCGAGCCTGGAGGCCGTGCGGCGCCAGACCGGCTTCGAGGTCGTGCCGGCCGAGGACCTGGGGCCGGTGCCGCCGCCGACTCGCGAGGAGCTGGCCGCCCTCGAGGCGCTCGATCCGGATCGGCTCCGCGCCGTGGATTTCCAGTAACTTGGGCCAGGACGGCTCAGAATGAGGTTTGGCCTGCGGCTCCCCACGTTCGCCCTCGGGCCGAAGACCGCGTCCCTGGCCGCGATGGGCCGCTACCTGAGGCGCGCGGAGGCGCTGGGCTTCGAAGCCGCGGTGACGATCGACCATCTGTTGACGACCCCGCCGGCCTACTCCTGCACCTGGCTCGAACCGATCGCGCTGCTCTCGGCGCTCGCCGGCGTGACCGAGCGGATCCGCCTCGGGACCATGGTCCTCGTCCTCCCGCTCCGCAACCCGGTCTACTTCGCCAAGGAGTGGGCGACGCTCGATGTCCTCTCGGGAGGGCGCTCCATCCTGGGGATCGGCGTCGGCTGGGCGGAAGAGGAATTCGCGCTCATGGGTGTGCCGCGGCGCGAGCGCGGGCGCCGGATGGAGGAAGGGCTCGAGCTGGTGCGGGCGCTCTGGGCCGGCGACGACGTCAGCTACGAGGGCCGGATCTACCGGGTGCGCCACCTCACGATCGACCCGAAGCCCATCCAGAAACCACACCCGCCCATCTGGATCGGCGGCGGGAGCCAGCCCTTCGAGAAGATCTACGGCCAGCACGTCCCGGACGTCACGCCGGTCCTTCGCCGCGTCGCGCGCTACGCCGACGCCTGGGTACCCCACTCGTCCGCGACGCCCGAGATGGTCCGGCAGGACTGGGCGGTCATCGAGCGCGCCGCGCCCGAGTTCGGGCGAAAGGCGACCGATATCCGCGTCGTCTACTCGAACTTCGTGTACGTCCTCGCGAAGGGCGAGCGGTCCGCGGCGGCGGCGCCGAAGTTCGCCGCGTTCTCCGGGATGGACCTCGACTACTGGCGTGAGCACTACCTGCTCGGCGAGGCCGACGCGGTGGCCGAGCGGATCCGCCGCCGGATCGCGGCGGCCGGCGGGCGCGTGGACTGGGTCGTCCTGAACCCGGTGGACTGGGATGCGGAGCAACTCGAGCGGCTCGCCGCGGAGGTGATCCCGCGCGTCGCGGCGTGACGGGCCACGCGACGCCGGCCGCGCGCCCCGCCGTTGCTTGACCGTCCCCGAGCCCTCCCGTATAGTGAGGGCATCATGGCGTTCTTCGGCGGCAAGAAGGCGGAGACCGTCACGGAGGACACCGTCCTCACCGCCCTCCGGAAGGTCCAGGACCCCGACCAGCGACAGGACATCGTGAGCCTCGGGCTGGTCAAGGGGCTGACGATCGACGCCGGGCGCGTCGCGTTCACGCTCGAGTTCGCGGGCCAGTCGGCGCACGCCAAGATCGAGGTCCACAGCGAGGCGCGTCGGGCGGTGGCCGGCCTCCCCGGCGTCTCCGAGGTCAAGGTGGCCATGGGCTCGAGGGCGGCGGCCGCCCGGCCCGCGCAGCACGGCCAGCACGCCGCGCCGGCCGCGCCGCAGCAGGATCTCATCCCGGACGTCAAGCACACGCTTGCGGTCTCCTCCGGGAAGGGCGGCGTCGGCAAGTCCACCGTCGCCGTGAACCTGGCGCTCGCGCTCCGCGACGCCGGCGCCACGGTCGGGCTCGTGGACGCCGACGTCTACGGGCCGAACATCCCGATCATGATGGGGGCGCGCGGCCGCCCCGGGATGTTCGAGAACCGGATCATCCCGGTCCACGCCTACGACGTGAAGATCATCTCCATCGGCTTCTTCGTCAAGGAAGGCGACCCCGTCGTGTGGCGCGGTCCCATGATCCACACCGCCATCCAGCAGTTCCTGCGTGACGTCGAGTGGGGCCAGCTGGACTACCTGATCTTCGACATGCCGCCGGGCACGGGCGACGCGCAGCTGTCGCTCTCGCAGGTGATCCCGCTCTCCGGCGTGGTGATGGTGACGACGCCGCAGGACGTCTCGCTGCTCGACGTCCGCAAGGCGCTGGCGATGTTCCGGAAGATGAACGTCCCGCTGCTGGGCGTCGTGGAGAACATGGCCGGCTTCGCCTGTCCCCACTGCCGGCACGTCACGCCGGTCTTCGGCGAAGGCGGCGGGGCGCGGCTGGCGGCGGAGTTCGCCGTTCCGCTGCTCGGCTCGGTCCCGCTCGATCCGGAGATCCGTGAGGGCGGGGACACGGGCGCCCCCATCGTCGTGGCGCACCCCGAGTCGCCGCAGGCCGAGGCGTTCCGGAAGGTGGCGGGCGCCGTGGTGGATCGGCTGGGGGCGCTCGCGCCGCTCAAGCTGCCCACCATCAGCTAGGGCCCGTGCCGATAACCGTCGCATCCAATGCCTGACCCGCGAGGGTAGGCCGGGCGGGTGTCAGACTTCGAGATTCCGGTCTTTCCCCTGCCGGACGTCGTCTTCTTCCCGGAGACCATCCTCCCGCTGCACGTGTTCGAGCCGCGCTACCGCCGGATGGTCGCCGACTGCCTGGCCGGGGAGCGGCGCCTGGCGGTGGTGATGCTGCGCCCCGGCTGGGAGCGCGATTACCAGGGGCGCCCGCCGATCCACGCGGTCGCCGGGGCAGGCGACGTCATCCAGTCCGAGGTTCTCACCGACGGCCGGTACAACATCATGCTCGACGGGCGGATGCGCATCCGCATCGAGGAGGAGCTGCCGCGCGACGTGCCCTACCGCGTCGTGCGCGCCCGGCGGCTCGGCGACGTCCTGGCCGAGAGCGACCGCGCCTCCCTCGAGGAGCGTCTGCTCACGCTGCGGGCCGCCCACGCGAAGCTCCTGGAGGCGCTCGGACAGGCTCACGCGGACCTGGTCGGCCGGCTCACCGTCGCCGGGGCGTCGCCCGGGGCGGTGGTCGACCGCATCGTCTCGGCGGTGGTCCCCGACGCCGACGTCCGCCAGCGGCTCCTGGAGACGGTGGACGTGAGCGCGCGCCTCGACCTGGCGACGACCGCGCTGCTGGACCTCCTCGCCCTCGTCGCCGGCGCCGAGAGCGACGAGCCGGGCGGCGAGGACTGAGCGGCGCCCGGGGCCTGGCCGTGGATCCCCTCACGCATGGCCTGACCGGCGCGCTCCTGGCCGAGGCCGGGCCCCGCCAGCGGTACGGCCGGCAGGCGACGCTCGCCCTCGTGGGCGGCGCGATGCTCCCCGACGTCGACATCCTCTGGAGCTGGGGGCGCGGGATCGCGTCGCTGGAGATGCACCGCGGCATCACGCATTCCCTCCTGGGGGGCGCGGCGCTCGCGGTCGCGCTGGCGGCCGTGACGCGGTGGATGGGCCCGGAGCGGCGCGTCGCGCCCCTCCTCGCGATGGCGGCGGCCGGCGTCTTCGGCGGCCACCTCTTCCTCGACCTCGTGACCTCGTTCGGGATCCAGCTCTTCCTCCCGTTCTCGCGGGCGCGGCCGGCGTGGGACTGGCTGTTCATCATCGACCTCTGGTTCTCCGTCCCGCTCCTCGTGGCGCTGCTGGCCGCGCGACTCGCCGGCAGCGTGCGCGTGGCGCGGCTCGGGTGCGCGTACCTCGCCGTGTACCTCGCGGTCACGGCCACCGCGCACGATCTGGCCCTGGCCGCGACGGAGCGCGCGGCGGCTCGGGCCGGTGTCGCCGTGACGCGGGTGGCGGCGCTCCCGCAGCCGCCGTCCCCGCTCCGGTGGCTGGGGCTCGCCGAGACGCCGGACGGGTACGCGGTGGGCGCGGTGGACCTCGGGGCGCGCGAGCCCGTGCGGCTCGACCCGGTGCCGCGCGGCCCCCAGTCCGCGCTCGTGGAGCACGTGCGAGCGCTGGCGCCCGTCCGCACGTACCTGTGGTTCGCCCGCTTTCCCGTGGTGAGCTTGCGCGAGATCGGAGACCTGCAGGTGGTGGAGTTCCGGGACCTCCGCTTCAGCAACCGACGCTGGCGGGACGATGGCTTCCTCCGGCGCGTCGTGCCGCTCGTGTCGCGCAGCCGGCTCGACCGGGAGCCCTTCGTCCTCCAGGTGGTGGTCGCGCCCGGCGGCGCCGTGCGTGCCGTGACGCTCCAGTAGCCGCATGGGGGCGCGTCGAGCGGTGACCGCGGGACTCCTCGTGCTGCTGGCCCTCGCGCCGGCCGTCGCGGCCGAGCCCTGGGGCTGGTTCGGCATACGCATCCGCGACCTCTCCGAGGCGGAGATGGAGGACCTCTCCACCCGGCTCGGTCTCGGCGAGGGCTACGGTGTGGTCGTCGCCGAAGTCCTCAAGGACGCGCCGGCGGAGGGCTCGGGGCTCCGGGCGGGCGACCTGATCGTGGCGATCGAGGGTCGTCCGGTCGTGGAGACGCGCGCCCTCCAGCGGATCGTCGGCGCCACCCCGGCCGGCCGGGAGGTGCGGGTCGTCGTCCTGCGCGACGGACGACGGCGGGAGCTACGGGTGCGGGTCGGCGAGATGCCGGCCGACGCCGTGGCCGACCGGGTGGCCGCGGAGTTCGGCTTCCTCGTGCGCGACGGCGGCGGCGAGGAGCCCGGCGTCCGGGGCCCCGGGGCAGGGGTCCCCGCCCCCGTCGTCGCCGCGGTCCTGGAGCGGAGCGCGGCGGCGCGTGGCGGCCTCCTGGTCGGCGACCAGATCCTCGCAGTCAACGGGGCGCCGGTCGGGACGGCGGAGACGTTTCGCCGCCGGCTCCAGGAGGTGTCGCTCCGCGACGAGCTGCGGCTGCGCGTGCTGCGACGGGGTGAACCGGTCGCGCTCGTGCTCCCGCCGGCCCAGCCACCGCTGGCCCACTGATCGCCGCGCGGCGGCCGGCGTGGCGGCCGCGCCCCGCTGGCTCGCGCCTCCCGCGCGACCTCGCGGGTGACGTGAGGGCCGCGGGGGGACGCTCTCCGGGCGCCGCTTCGCCGGCGCAACCGATGGGGGGGAATCGGGGGGGTTTCCGAAACCCCCCCGACGCTGTCTCAGCCCGCCTCGACCCTCGCCAGGAGCCAGCGCGCGGTGCGCAGCAGGCGCGCATCACCGTCGCGCGGGCCGACGAGCTGGACGCCGACCGGCAGGCCGCCGGAGCCCTGCATCAGCGGCAGGGTCACCGCGGGCATGCCGCAGTACGTCCAGAGCGTGCAGAACGCGGGATCCCCCGTCGAGGCCAGGCCCTTGGGCGCGGCGCCCGGGGCGGCGGGCGTCAGGATCGCGTCGTAGCGCTGCTCGAAGAGCTCGAGGAAGCTCGCGTGGACCGGTCGGATCCGGGCGACCGCGCGCTGGTAGTCGAGGGCGGGAATCTCCCGGCCGCGCGCGAGCTGCGCGCGCAGGGACTCGGACAGCCGGTCGCGGCCCCGGTCCCACTCCCGCTCGAGGTTGACCGCCATCTCGGCTTCCATGATGGTGCGGTGCCACTGCCAGGCCTGGGCCGCCGACGGGAAGAGCTCGACCTCCTCCACCCGGTCGCCCAGGTGCCCGACGAGCTCGGCGAAGGCGTCCTTCGTCTCCTCGTCCGCGCGCTCCCACACGGGGGTCTTCATGAACGCGAACATCGGCGGCAGGGGCGGCTCCTCGGCCGCCGCCTCGACGAAGGGGATGCGCGCGCGGGGCCGCGTATCGGGGTCGTCCTCGTCATGGCCCGCGAGCTCGGCGGCCAGGAGCGCGAGGTCCTCGATCGTCCGGGCGAACAGTCCGACGTGATCGAGCGTGCGCGAGAGCGGGAGGATCCCGTGACGCGAGATCAGCCCGTGCGTGGGCTTGAAGCCGTAGACGCCGCAGAACGCGGCCGGGCGGATCACGGAGCCGTTCGTCTGGCTGCCCAGGGCGAGCGGCACCATGCCGGTGGCGACCGCCGCCGCCGATCCGCTGGAGGACCCGCCCGGCGTGTGCTCCGGATTGTGGGGGTTGCGGGTCTTGCCGGGACTGTAGGTGGCGAACTCGGTCGTCACGGTCTTGCCCAGGATCACCGCGCCGGCCGCGCGCAGCCGCGCGACCACCGCCGCGTCGCGCGAGGGCGTGCGACCGGCGTGGAGCGCGGAGCCGTTCTCCGTGGGCATGTCGGCGGTGTCGATGATGTCCTTGACGCCGACGGGCACGCCGTGGAGGGCCCCCGTGGGCCGTCCCCCCAGGCGCCACTCGTCGGCTGCCCGCGCCTGGCGGCGGGCGTGCTCGGGATCGAGGAAGGCCCAGGCCTCGACCTGGCCATCGACCTCGCGCACGCGCGTCAGGCACGCCTCCGTGAGCTCCTGGGAGCTGATGGCGCCCTGGCGGCAGAGCCGCGCGGCGTCGGACGCGGAAAGTGCGTGGAGGTTCGCCTTATCCGCCATAGAGGAACTCCGGCAGCCAGAGCGTCATGCCCGGCCAGATGTACATGAAGGCGAGACAGAGGATCACGATCAGCATGTACGGCATCATGCCGGCGAAGATCTGGTTGAGCGTCACGTGCTTGGGCGCGACGCCCTTCAGGTAGAACGCCGACATCGCCACCGGCGGCGACAGGAAGGCCGCCTGGAGGTTCACCGCGACCATGGTGCCGAACAGGATCGGATCGATCTGGAAGTGGCTCAGCAGGGGGATGAAGATCGGGCAGAAGATCACGATGATCTCGGTCCACTCGAGCGGCCAGCCGAGCAGGAAGATGATCAGCTGCGCCATGATCTGGAACCCGAGCGGGGAGAGGTTCATGGAGAGCACCCACCGCTCGATCAGCGACTGGCCGCCGTGCAGCGCGAACACGGCGGAGAAGAGCGCCGAGCCGACGAATAGCCAGCACACCATCGCCGTGGTCTTCGCGGTGAGGAAGGTCGATTGCTTGAGATTCTCGCGGAGCTCGCGCGAGGTCCGCAGATTCCAGAGCCCGGGGACGAGGGTGCCCGCGAACGTGCCCCCCAGGGAGCCGGACACCAGCAGCGACACGAAGTCCTCGCCCTCCCACCAGCCGAGCGCGAAGCCGACGATGAAGCCCACCAGACTCCACCACCAGACCTGACGCGCGTACTTGGCCATCACGGCGAGGTAGAGCGCGCCGAGCGCGCCGACCGCCGCCGACTCGGTGGCGGTCGTGATGCCGAACAGGATCACCGCGAGGACCACGACCGTGAGCACGCCGAGCGGCACGACCGACACGATCAGCTCCTTCAGGATCTCGAGCTGCTCGCCGTCCATGCGCCAGAAGTAGACGGCGAGCAGGCCCGCGGCGAGCACGGCGAAGCTCCAGAACCAGGCGTAGAAGTGCCCCGGGATCTTCGCCCCCGCCGCGCCGGTCGGCTCGGCCGGCGTGGAGCCCATCTGCTCGGGGGGCGCGTCCACGGCACGCGGGAGCTCGTACGTCCCGACCTCGGACTCCGCGACCCCGAGCTCTTCCGGCATCGCCGGCTCGGCCGTGGGGGGCGCCGCCGGCGGCGGCGTGGCGACGGCGGCGAGCGGCGCCGGCCGGGCCGCCGCGGCCGCCGGCGCGACCGTCGGCGCGTTGTAGACGACGACGTACCACCAGGTCATGCCGAAGGTGCCGACCATCAGCATCACCGGCACGGACAGCGCGAGCAGGTTCTTGGCGATGACCCCGTAGCCCGTGGCCCCGCGCAGGAGGCCCGGCCGGACTGCCGCGGCCAGGAGGCCCGGGACGACGCTCCGCGACCGGCCGTGCTCGAGCCGCCGCAGCCACTCCGGCACGGCCACGCGGTACTGGTCCGGCGACAGCCTGGGCGCGATCTTCGGGTTGATGATGGCCCAGCCCAGGATGTAGAGGAGATAGAGGAACGTGAGGAAGAAGCCCGGGAGCATCGCGGCGGCATAGAGCTTGACGATGGACTGCCCGGCCACCGCCGCGTAGACGATCAGCATCACCGACGGCGGGATGAGGATGCCGAGCGTCCCTCCCGCGGTGATGGCCCCGGAGGCGAGCCGGACGTCGTACCCGGCCTTCAGCATGGGCCGCAACGCGATGACGCCCATGAGGACGACGACGGCCCCGACGATGCCGGAGGCGATCCCCCAGAACGCGCAGACCAGGAGCGTCGTCACCGCGAGCGACGCGGGTACGCGCCGGAACGCGAGCTGGACGCTGTGGAACATCCGGTCGACCAGCGCCGCCCGCTCCATGATGTAGCCCATGAACACGAACAGCGGGACCGACAGCAGGGTGTCGTTGGTCATGACCCCGTACGTCCGCTGGACGATGAGGTCGAAGACGCGGTTCTGGTACCAGTGCTGCTCGGGGGCCCAGAAGGCGAGGTAACCGAAGATCATCCCCAGGCCCATGAGCGTGAAGGCGGTAGGAAAGCCCATCATGATCGCGGCCACGATGAGGGCGAGCATGGTGAGGCCGAGCGCCGGATCGCTCAACGGTGCCTCACCGGGCCGGGGCCCGTCGCATCTCGGCGTCCTGCATCACGGCCGGGCCTGCGTCCTTGATCTGCGCGGGGCGCGGCCCGGCACTGACGTGTGATCAAGGGCGTTGGCCGTCCCGATTCAAGGGTTCTTGTGCTCCACCACGCTCCGATGCCTGGCCGCGTCGTCGATCGCGTGCGCGCCCTCCATGGCCACGCGACGCGACTCCTCGTCCACGTACGCGCTGTGGGAGAGCTGCGTGTCGATGACGTCGATCTCCTCGACGTCCCCCAGCCGGGCGGGCCAGGCGCCGGTGCGCAGGCACTCGATGCAGCGCATGATCTCGGCCAGCCCCTGGAGCATGACCAGCACGCCCGCGATCGGGATCACCGATTTGAAGTGATAGACCGGTGGTCCCTCGGCGGTGACGGTGGAGTGCTCCCCGATCCGCCAGGAGAGCGCGGCGTAGTCGTACCCGGCGTAGATCAACCCCAGGATTCCCGGGAGGAAGAACAGGAAGTAGAGCAGGAGGTCGAGCGTCGCCTGCGCGCGCGGGCGGAGGTATACGTAGACGAAATCGGCGCGGACGTGGCCCGCCGCGGCGAGCGTGTAGGCCCCGCACATCATGAACAGCGTGCCGTAGAGCATGTTGTTGAAGTCGAAGATCCAGGCGGTCGGCGCGTTCAGGATGTAGCGCTTGAAGACCTCGATGGAGACGACGAAGGTCAGGCCGACGATCAGCCAGGAGAAGGCCTTGCCCGACCAGTAGCTGACCAGGTCGATGGTGCGCAGCAGACCGCGGGCGTTCATGGACGCAGAAAAGAGGCCAGCCACCCGGGGTGTTCCGGATGGCTGGCCCGCGGGCCGGGACCGATCACCGAGCGACTAGCTCTTCTTCCCGAAGTAGTGGTTGTAGGCCATCTCACGCCTGACGTTGGTGTCGAGATCCCACTTCACGGCGCGCGCCGCGAAGGCCTTCTGCGACTCGGCGACCTCCTTGAACAGCGGGTTGTCCCCAGACTTCTTCACCAGCACCTCGTCGAAGATCTCGAGCTGCTTCTGGAGGACGGAGGCCGGGGTCTTGTAGACCCGGACCTTGTCCTTGGTCTGTATCTCGATGTAGTCCTTCGAGTAGCGGTCGATCGACTTCCACGACATGTCGGCCGAGGCCGCTTCCACGGCGTACTCGATGATCTTCCTCATCTTCTCGGGCAGCGCGTCGTACTTGGTCTTGTTGAACGTGATCTCGAGCTGCTCGGCGTTCTGGTGGTAGCTCTGCAGCATGTACACCTTGGAGACGTCGGGGAAGCCGAGGATGCGGTCGGAGGTCGCGTTGTTGAACTCGGCGGCGTCGATGAGGCCCCGGTCCAGCGCAGGCACGATCTCGGCGCCCGGCAGCGCGTTCACCGCCGCCCCCAGGCCCTGGAACAGGTCGATCGAGATGCCCACGGTGCGGAACTTGAGCCCCTTGAAATCGTCGGGCTTCGCGATCGGCTTCTTGAACCACCCGAGCGGTTGGGTGTACATGGGGCCATAGGGGAAGGAGACGACGTTGGCGCCGATCGAGGCGTAGATCTTGTTGAGCAATTCCTTCCCGCCGCCGTACTTGTGCCAGGCCAGCAGCATGTTGGCGTCCATGCCGAAGGCGGGGCTCGATCCCCAGAGGGCGAGGGCCGTCTGCTTGCCGTAGTGGTACACGAGCACGCCGTGGCCGCCGTCGAGCGTCCCCTTCGACACGGCGTCGAGGAGGCCGAAGGCCGGAACCACCGCGCCCGCGGGCAGCACCTCGATCTTGAGGTCGCCGCCGGTCATGTCGTTGACCTTCTTGGCGAAGTCGTTGGCGTACTCGTGGAAGATGTCCTTCTGCGGCCAGGTGCTCTGCCAGCGCATCGTGATGGGCCCCTGGGCCTTGACGACCATGGGGAAACCGAGCGTCGCCGCCCCCGCGGCGGCCGCTGCGCCCTTGAGGAACCGGCGGCGCGGGGCTTCGGGCACTGCTTGCGGGTTGCTCATGAGTTCTCTCCTCCTCTCACGGGTTGGCGTTGCGACGCGGAGGAAGCCCCGCTCGTCGTCCCTTCCACCCACGTCTCGCGCCGCGGGCGGGCGGGGCCGGGCCGCCAGGCGATTCTACCCCGTCGCTCACGACGGTCGCAAGGCGAGTTCCCCGCGCCAAATCCGGCCAATCGACTCTTGACGCCCCGTCCCCGGGCGCCTAGAGTGGCCTCCACGGCCGCGGGAGGGCGGCGGGGCTCCTCGCGGTGGTAACGCGACAGGCGAAAGGACGGTTCCATGGCTGACTCCCACCCGATGTTCATCGACGGACAGTGGGTCGAGGCGTACGGGGGTGGCACGTTCGGCGTGACCGACCCGGCGACGGGCGAGACGATCGGCGAAGTGGCGGACGGAGGCGGCCCGGACGCCCTCCGGGCCGTCGAGGCGGCGCACCGGGCGTTCCCGGAGTGGGCGGGCATGCCCCCGAAGGAGCGGGGCGTGGTCCTCCACCGGATCCAGGCCCTCATGGAGGCGCGGCGCGACGACCTGGCGCGCCTCGTCACCCGGGAGAACGGCAAGCCGTTCGAGGAAGCCCGGCGCGAGGTCGGCTTCGCCCTCGGCTACTTCGGCTGGTTCGCCGAGGAGGCCCGCCGCACCTACGGCGACCTGGTGCCCTCGCCCTTCCGCGACAAGCGCCTGTGGGTGCTGCACCAGCCCATCGGCGTGGTGGCCGCCATCACGCCGTGGAACTTCCCGGCCACGATGGTCACGCGCAAGATCGCGCCGGCCCTCGCCGCCGGCTGCCCCGTGGTGCTCAAGCCGGCCTCGGCGACCCCGCTCACCGCGCTGGCGCTCGGCGGCCTCGTGGCCGAGGCGGGGCTGCCCCGCGGCGTGTTCAACGTCGTGACCGGCGCGAAGTCGCGGCCGATCGGCGACGCCCTGGTGGGCCATCCCCTGGTCAAGAAGCTCGCCTTCACGGGCTCCACGGACGTCGGCAAGCAGCTCACGCAGGCCGCGGCGCGCACCCTCAAGCGCGTGTCGCTCGAGCTCGGCGGGAACGCGCCGTTCGTCGTCTTCGACGACGCCGACCTCGACCTCGCCGTGGAGGGCGCGGCGGCGATCAAGTTCCTTCGGGTCGGCGGGCAGTCCTGCATCTGCGCGAACCGCATCTTCGTGCAGGAGTCGGTCGCGGGGCGCTTCATCCCGCGGTTCGTCGAGGCCGTACGGGCGCTTCGCGTGGGTCCCGGCTTCGAGCCGGGCGTGCAGGTCGGCCCGTTGATCAACGAGGAGACACGGAAGCAGGTCCACGACCTCGTGGAGGACGCCGCCGCCCGCGGGGCCCGGATCGCGCTCGGCGGCCACGCCCTGGCCGAGGGAGCGCTGGCGCGGGGGTACTTCTACGCGCCCACCGTCCTCCTCGACGTGCGCGACGAGATGCGCGTCTGCCGGGAGGAGATCTTCGGCCCGGTCGCGCCCGTGCTCACGTTCCGGACGGAGGCCGAGCTCATCGCCCGGGCCAACGACACGGAGTACGGCCTGGCGGCCTACTTCTACAGCCGGGATGTCGGGCGGGTGACGCGGGTCGCCGAAGCGCTTCAGTACGGGTTGGTCGGCGTGAACGACGCGGCGGGGTACACGCACGAGGTCCCGTTCGGCGGGTTCAAGGAGTCGGGACTCGGGCGCGAGGGCGGGCGGGAAGGCATCCACGAGTACATGGAGATCAAGTCCGTCGTCGTCAGTCTTCCCGGGCCACCGCGACCTTGAAGCCGTAGCTCCACAACGCGTCGGCCTCCTCCGGGGGCGCCCGTCGCTGTCGCTGGCGCCGCTCGTGCACCACGCCGTTGTCGCGCCGCCGACGCTCGCCTTCGCGGCGGTCCAGGAGGACGGTCACCTCGGGTTCCTGGAAATGGGCCTTCAGGTAATCGAACAGCGCGGGCTCGCTACGCTTGACCACGACGAGAAACGGCATACGGTCCCCCGTCCCGGCTGACTGGTAGGAAGCGTGCACCGGCACTCTAACAGCGCCTCCGTTGGCGCGCAAGCCCGACCCCGCGCAGGAGCTCGCGCGCCGGCCTCGTGCCCCTTGACCCTGCCCGGCGGCCGGTGTATCAGGGAGAGGAAGGTCGCTGGACGCCACCCCGACACCCCCGCCCGGAGAGGAGGTAGGCGCATGCCTCTCTACGAGTTCTTCTGTCCGCGCTGCCGGAAGGAACTGTCGATGACGCTGTCGGTGAAGGAGCGTGAAGGCACCGAGGTCAAGTGTCCGGAGTGCCGGTCCGTCCTCGAGCCGCTCATGGCGAGCTTCTTCTCCAAGACCTCACGGAAGAGCTAAGGAGGATCCATGCAGCTCCGGGGCAAGCGAGTCGCGATCCTGGCGGAGAACCTGTACCAGGAGATGGAGCTCTGGGTGCCCTACTACCGGCTCAAGGAGGAAGGCGCCGAGGTCCACGTGGTGGGCGCCGGCGGGGCCAAGTCGTACGCCTCCAAGCACGGCTACCCGGTCAGCGTGGACGTCCAGGCGGAGCAGGCGAACGCGGTGGAGTACGACGCCGTCGTCATCCCCGGCGGCTTCGCGCCGGACCTCATGCGGCGATCGCCGGCCATGGTGAAGCTCGTGCGGGAGGCCTTCGAGCACGGCAAGCTGGTGGCGGCGATCTGCCACGCCGGGTGGATGCCGGTGTCCGCCGGGATCCTCCGCGGAAAGCGCGCGACCAGCTTCTTTTCGATCAAGGACGACCTGGTCAACGCCGGGGCGACGTGGGTGGACGAGGAGGTCGTGGTCGACGGGAACCTCGTCACGTCGCGGAAGCCGGACGACCTGCCGGCATTCTGCCGGGAGATCGTGAAGGCGCTCAGCAAGAAGTAGCCTGCCTTCGGAGGGGGCCG
>JBIOTN010000171.1:0-17581 GCA_044866005.1 Candidatus Rokuibacteriota bacterium
GAGCGGCGCCGTCGGGCCGCCGCCGTGCTGGAGCGACTCGAGCTCGCGGACGTGGCCGAGCGGTACCCGCGGGAGCTCTCCGGCGGGCAGCAACAGCGGGTCGCGCTCGGGCGGGCCCTCGCGCCCGACCCCGAGCTCCTGCTCCTCGACGAGCCCCTGTCCGCCCTCGATGCTCCGCTCCGGCGCCAGCTCCGCGCCGAGCTCGCGCGGCTGCTCCACGAGTGGGGCAAGACCGTCGTGCTCGTGACCCACGACCTCGCCGAGGCCTACCAGCTCGGCGACCGGCTCGTCGTGTACGAGGCCGGGCGCGTGGTCCAGGCCGCGGCCAAGGACGAGCTGCTGCTCCGTCCCGCCTCCGAGACCGTCGCCCGACTCATGGGCATGCGGAACATCGTGCGTGGCCGCGTGGTCAAGGCGACCGCCGACCGCGTGGAGATCGCGTGGCGAGGCCAGAGCATCGAGGCCGTGAACTCGCCGGCGCGCCCCTACCTGGCGCCGCCCGGGACCCCCATCGCCTTCTGCGTGCGTCCCGAGTACGTCCGGCTGATCCGCAAGGATCGCGCCGGGCCGGACCCGGCGTACCACATGAACCGCCTGCGCGGCACGATCGTCGGCGAGATCGACCAGGGCACGACGTGGACGATCCTGTTCCGGCTCGACGCGCCGGGCGAGCCGAGCCAGGGCGCGTACGACCTCGAGATCGAGCTGCCGAAGCTCGTCTACGAGATCCTGGACGTCGGGCGCGACCGCCACTGGGAGGTGTCGATGCACCGGGGCGCCATGCAGGTCCTCCCCTCGGGATGACGGCTCTCGCCGGCGAGCCGGCGCGACCGGAGTCCACGGCGGGGGCGGTCCTCGCCCTCCACGAGGGCCGCGTCGTCTACGGCGGACGCCTCGTCCTGGACGTGCCGGCCCTGGCGGTGGGCGCGGGCGAAGTCCTGGCGATCATCGGCCCGAACGGCGCGGGCAAGTCCACGCTCCTCCGGGTGCTCGCCCTGCTCGAGCGCCCGGCGCGCGGCACGGTGAGCTTCCGCGGGGGCACGCCGCGCTCGGCCGCGGAGCGGCTCGCCCTGCGCCGGCGGATGGTCTCCGTGTTCCAGGACCCGCTTCTCTGCGACGCGAGCGTGGCGGCGAACGTCCGCCTGCCGCTCGCGTTCCGCGGCGTCCCGCGCGCCGAGGCCGATCGCCGCGTGCGTCCCTGGCTCGAGCGGCTCGGCATCGCGACCCTCGCCGGGCGCGGGGCCACGACCCTGTCCGGCGGCGAGGCCCAGCGGGCCAGCCTGGCCCGCGCGTTCGCCGCGGAACCCGAGGTCCTCTTCCTCGACGAGCCGTTCGCGGCGCTCGATCCGCCGGCGCGCGACGGCCTGACCGAGGACCTCGCGCGGATCCTGCGCGAGACGCGGACCACGACCGTCTTCGTGACCCACGACCGCGCCGAGGCGCTTCGCTTCGGCGACCGCGTCGCCGTCATGATGGGCGGCCGGATCGCGCAGGTCGGGCGGCCGGAGGTCGTGTTCGGGGCGCCGGTCGACGAGGCCGTCGCGCGGCTGGTCGGCGTCGAGAACCTCCTCCCGGGCCATGTGGCCGCCGTCCGGGACGGACTCGTGGAGGTGACGGTCGCCGGGCGGGTCCTCGTCGTCGCCGGCACGGCCGAGCCGGGCGAACGCGCGCTCGTGGCGTTGCGGCCCGAAGACCTGCTGCTCGAGGCGCCCGGCGCGACGCGCGCGACCAGCGCCCAGAACCGGTTGACCGGGCACGTGGTCGAGGTCGCGACCGTCGGCTTGCTCTACCGGGTCGTCGTGGACTGCGGTCTGCGCCTCACCGGCGTCGTGACCCGCCCGGCCGTCGAGACCCTCCGCCTCGCCCCGGGGGTGCCCGTGGGTGTCAGCTTCAAGGCGACGGCGGCGCACCTGATCCGCGCGACGGGCCGCTGACGGTCCCGCCGCGCGACGGCGATCCGCCGCGGGGGTTACGCGGCCTCGTGCGGCCGAACCCCGCGCCGCTTCGTCCGGTACGGCGTTTGAAAACGGCCTCCCCCGGAAGGAGGCCGCCGCTGGTCGCCGCCTGGCAATACTGCAAAGTCCCTAGAGCCCATCCCGGGTTGCGACCACGCGCGCCGTCCCGAATGCTCGACAGTGTGCCCTTCGCCGGCCGATGGCCCCGTGATTGAGCGTCCCGGCGCGCCGAGCCGCGGGCGGGGGGCATCCATCCGCGCGCTCCACACGCGGTCGCGGGGTCCCGCCCGCGCGCACCCTGCCCCACGAGCCGACGCCCGCCCGCGCGCCGAGGGGAAGTTCGTGTATCTCGGCGACGAGAAGCTCTGGATCCGGGGAGTCAGCTACGGCACCTTCCGCCCCGACGCCCACGGCAGCGACTACGGGAGCCGCGAGCGCGTCGAGCGGGACTTCACCGAGATCGCCGCGCACGGGTTGAACGCGCTGCGGACGTATACGGTGCCACCGCGCTGGCTGCTCGACGCCGCCGTCGACCACGGTCTCTGGGTGATGGTCGGACTGCCCTGGGAGCAGCACGTCACGTTCCTCGACGATCGCGCCCGGGCCCGGGACATCGAGGCGCGCGTGCGCGCGGGCGTCGCCGCCTGCGCCGGACACCCCGCGGTGCTCGGGTTCACGGTCGGCAACGAGATCCCGAGCCCGGTCGTCCGCTGGCACGGGCCTCGCCGTGTCGAACGCTTCCTCGAGCGCCTCCACCGGGCGGCGAAGGCGGAAGACCCCGCCGCGCTGGTGACGTACGTCAACTATCCGACGACGGAGCACCTGGAGCTCCCCTTCCTCGACCTGGTGACCTTCAACGTCTACCTGGAGGCGCGGGACCGGCTCGAGGCGTACGTGGCGCGACTCCACAACCTGGCCGGGGACCGCCCCCTCGTCATGAGCGAGCTCGGACTGGACAGCCGCCGGCACGGCGAGGAGAGGCAGGCGCACGTGCTCGACTGGCAGGTGCGCGCGGCGTTCGCCGGCGGCTGCGCCGGCGCGTTCGTCTTCGCCTGGACCGACGAGTGGCACCGCGGGGGCGACGACATCAAGGACTGGGACTTCGGGCTCACCCGCCGGGACCGCCGCCCCAAGCCGGCGCTCTACCGGGTGCGAGACGCCCTGGCCGAGGTGCCGGTCAGCGAGGACGGGGGCTGGCCACGGATCACGGTGGTCGTGTGCAGCTACAACGGGGCGCGCACCATCCGGGACTGTCTGGAGGGGCTGCGGCGACTCGAGTACCCGAGCTTCGACGTGATCGTGGTGGACGACGGCTCGCAGGACGTGACGCCGGCCGTCGCGCGCGAATACGGGATGCGGGTGATCAGCACCGAGAACCGGGGGCTGTCGAGCGCGCGCAACACCGGCTGGCGCGCCGCCACCGGCGAGATCGTGGCGTACATCGACGACGACGCCTGGCCGGACCGCCACTGGCTCACCTACCTGGCCGAGGCGTTCCGTACCACCTCGCACGTCGGGATCGGCGGCCCGAACGTGCCCCCGACGGGCGACCCGCCGGTCGCCCGCTGCGTGGCCCAGGCACCCGGCGGGCCCGCCCACGTGCTCCTGTCCGATCGCGAGGCCGAGCACATCCCGGGCTGCAACATGGCCTTCCGCCGGTCCGCGCTCGAGGCCGTGGGGGGGTTCGACGCGCAGTTCCGCGCCGCCGGCGACGACGTGGACCTCTGCTGGCGGCTCCAGGGGCGTGGCTTCACGATCGGCTTCCACCCCGGGGCCCTCGTCTGGCACCGCCGGCGCGCGTCGGTCCGCGGGTACTGGCGCCAGCAGCAGGGCTACGGGAGGGCCGAGGCGCTCCTCGAGCGGAAGTGGCCCGAGAAGTACAACGGCGCCGGGCACCTCGCCTGGCGTGGACGGCTGTACGGCGCGGGCACCGGACGCGGTCTCGCCTGGCGGCGTGGCCGGATCTACCAGGGCACGTGGGGCAGCGCGGCCTACCAGTCGCTCTACGAGCCGGCGTCGGGGCTCGCCGCCTCGCTCGTGCTGATGCCCGAATGGTACCTCGTGGTCCTGACCCTCGCGGCGCTCACCGCCCTCGGTCTCCTGTGGACGCCGCTCCTCGCCGCGGCGCCGCTCCTGGTCACCGCCCTCGCGGGCCCGCTGGCCCACGCGGTCCTGAGCGCCCTGCGCGCGCGGCTCGCCCCGCTGCCCGCGGGGCGCCTCGCGCGGCTGCGGCTTCGGGCGATCACGGCGTTCCTCCATCTGCTCCAGCCGCTGGCGCGGCTGACCGGTCGCCTGCGCCAGGGCCTGACGCCGTGGCGCCGGCGCGGCACGATCCGGCCTGTCCTGCCGTGGCCCTGGCGCGCGGCGGTCTGGCGCGAGCGCTGGGAAGCGCCCGAGGCGACGCTCCAGTCACTCGAGCGATCGCTGCGCGGCGTGGGCGCGACGGTGCGACGCGGCGGCGACTTCGATCGCTGGGACCTCGAGGTGGGGCTCGGGGCCGTCGCCGGCGCTCGGCTGCTGGTGGCGATCGAGGAGCACGGCGCCGGCCGGCAATACGTTCGGCTCAAGGCCTGGCCGCGGCCGTCGCCGGCGTGGCTCGCCGTCGCCGCCGGCGCGGCGGCGCTCGGCGCCTGTGCCGCGCTGGACGACGCCTGGGCGGTCGCCGGCCTCCTGAGCATGGTGGGGCTCGCCACGGCGCTCTGGGCCGCGCGCGACGCCGGCGCCGCGCTGGCCGCCGCCCGCCGCGCCGTTCCGTCCGTGTCGGCCGCCCCCGCCCCGGCCGAGCCCGGCGTGCCCGCGGACCGCGCGGCCTGAGCGGGGCGATGCTCGCCCAGTTTCGCCTGCTTCGCTACGTCTGGCCACACTGGCGCGACGTCGTCGTGGTCTTGTTCATGACCGGCCTCGCCGTTGCGGTCGACGTCCTGCGGCCCTGGCCGATGAAGTTCCTCGTGGACAACGTGCTCGGGCAGCAGCCGTTGCCCGACGCGGTCGCGGCCGCGCTGGGGAGGCTCCCCGGCCCGGGAGGCCGCGAGGGCCTGCTGCTCTGGGTGGTGGTCGGCACCCTCCTCCTCTTCTTCGCCGGCACGCTCCTCGCGATGGTGCAGACCGCGGCCTCCGTCCGCCTCGGCCAGCGATTGGTCTACGAGCTGGGGGCGGATCTCTTCCTCCACCTGCAGCGGCTCTCCCTCTCCTTCCACAGCCGGCGGCCGGTCGGCGACACGATCGCGCGCGTGACCGGCGACCCCTACGGGCTCCAGACCCTGGTGAACGGCGCCCTCCTGCCCCTGGCCCACGCGGTGGTGACGCTGGGCGCGATGTTCGCGGTGATGTGGCGGCTCGAGCCGACCATGACCGTGCTGGCGCTCGGCGTGGTCCCGTTCCTCGGGCTCGCCATCCAGCTCTTCGGCAAGTCCATGCAGGACAAGAGCCGCGTCCGCCGCGACCTCGAGGGGCGGATGATGTCGGTGGTGCAGCAGGCGCTGACCGCCGTTGCGGCCATCCAGGCGTTCACCCGTGAAGAGCTGGAACACACGCGCTTCCGCCAGTACGCCGAGCTGACGGTCACGGCGTACCGGCGCTCGGTCGCCACCGACATGTGGTTCAAGCTGGTCGTGGGCCTGGTGACCGCCCTGGGCACGGCGGGGATCATGTGGGTCGGCGCGCGCTACGCCATGGAGGGGCGCCTGAGCGTGGGGACGATCATCGTCTTCATCTCCTACCTGAGCTCGCTCTACGCGCCTGTGAACTCCCTCACCTATACCGCCTCCACCCTCCGCTACACCGCTGCCAACGCCGAGCGCGTCCTGGAGATCCTGGACACGCCGCCCGGCGTGCGCGACGCGCGCGACGCCAGGGAGGTTCGCCTCCGCGGGCACGTGCGCTTCCACGACGTGACGTTCGGATACGACCCCCATCGGCCGGTTCTCCACCGGGTGTCGCTGGAGGTCGAGCCGGGGGAGGTCCTCGCCATCGTGGGGCCGACGGGTGCCGGCAAGACGAGCCTGGTCAACCTGCTCGTCCGGTTCTTCGACCCGTGGTCCGGCCGGGTGACGGTGGACGGCCACGATCTCCGCCACATCCGGCTCCGCTCGCTGCGGGAGCAGGTGGCCATCGTGCTCCAGGAACCGTTCATCTTCCCGCTGACCGTCGCCGAGAACATCGCCTACGGCCGCCCGGACGCCTCCCGCGAGGAGATCGTCGCGGCCGCCGTCGCGGCCAACGCCGACGAGTTCATCCGCGGGCTCCCCGACGGCTACGACACGGTGGTCGGCGAGCGCGGCGCCACGCTCTCCGGGGGCGAGAAGCAGCGACTGGCCATCGCGCGCGCGCTCGTGAAGAACGCGCCGATCCTCATCCTCGACGAGCCGACGTCATCCCTCGACGCGCGCACGGAGTCGCTCCTGCTCGACGCGCTGGAGCAGCTCATGGTCGGGCGCACCACGCTGGTGATCGCTCACCGGCTGTCGACGATCCGCAAGGCCGACCGCATCGTCACCCTGGCGCACGGCCGCATCGTGGAGCACGGCGAGCACGGCGACCTCCTGGCCCGCGGCGGGCTCTACGCGACGCTCTACCGGCAACAGATGGGTCTCGACCGGCCCCCCCGCGGCGTGCCCGCCGCCCGGCCCGAGGTGGAGGGCTGACGTGCGCCGGCGCGGCCGGCTGGTCGTCCTCGGCATCGTCGGCCGGACGCCCGTCGCGGGGGTCGCCTGGCAGGCCCTCCACTACCTCGAGGGCTTCCGCCGCCTCGGCTTCGACGTCTACTACGTCGAGGACACCGGCGACTGGCCCTACGACCCGGAGCAGAACGCGGTCACCGGGGACGGCCGCTACACCGTCGGCTACCTGGCGCGGGTGCTGGGGTGGGCCGGGCTCCACGACCGCTGGGCCTATCGGGCAGCCGCGGAAGGGGGCCGATGCTACGGAATCGGCGAGGCCGCGCTCGCCGAGCTGTTCGCCACGGCCGACGCGCTGGTCAACGTGACCGGGGCCACGGTGCTCCGGGACGAGCACCTCCGCGTGCCCGTCCGGATCTTCCTCGAGACCGACCCGGTCGTCCCGCAGATCGAGGTCGCCCAGGGCGAGCGCTTCACCACGGACCTGCTCGCCGCCCACACCCACCACTTCACGTTCGGCGAGAACCTGGGCAGCCCCGACTGCCCGATCCCCCTGGGCCCGTTCGCCTATCGTCTGACGCGCCAGCCCATCGTCCTCGACTGGTGGGCGACCGACGCGGCGACCGCGCCGGCGGCCGACGCCCCCTTCACCACGATCGGGAGCTGGCGGCAGACGGGCAAGGACGTCGAATGGCAGGGACAGGTCTACCGGTGGAGCAAGCACCTGGAGTTCCTGAAGGTGATCGATCTCCCGCGGCAGGCGGGCCACGCGCTCGAGCTCGCCCTCACCCGCGTCGACGCCGACGCGGTGCGGCTCCTCACGACCCACGGGTGGCGGCTCCGTGACGGCCTCGCCCTGTCGCTCGAGCTCGAGCCCTACCGGGAGTACATCCGCGGCTCCCGGGGGGAGTTCACCGTCACGAAGGATCAGTACGTGCGGCCGCGGAGCGGCTGGTTCAGCGACCGCAGCGCCTGTTACCTGGCCGCCCACCGGCCGGTGATCACGCAGGACACGGGATTCAGCAAGTACATCCCGACCGGCAAGGGGCTGTTCGCGTTCCAGACGATCGATGACATCCTCGCCGCGCTCGACACGGTCGCCCGGGACTACGAGGCGAACTGCCGGGCCGCGGCGGAGATCGCCGCCGAGTACTTCGCGGCCGAGCCGGTCCTCGACCGGCTGGGTCGAGAGGTGGGGCTGTCGCCGTAGCGCCCGGCGGGCTCGCATGCGGATCCTCCAGCTCGCCCCGCTCTGGTTTCCCGTCTCGCCGGACTCGATCGGCGGCATCGAGACCTTCCTGGCCGGCCTGATCCAGGCGCTTCAGGCCCGCGGCTGCCGCAACACCCTGCTCGCGACCGGTGACTCCCGGACGGCCGCCGAGGTCGTGCCGGTCGTCGGCGAGAACCTGTACGCCCGGATGGCCAGCGGGGCGGCGTCCGAGTACGACTACTACGAGCAAGAGCAGCTGCTGCAGGCGCTCGCGCGGGCCGGCGACTTCGACCTCGTGCACTCGCACATCGGGCCCCGCGCGTTCGCGCTGGCCGGCGTCCCGGGCCTTCGGGTGCTGCACACCTGGCACACCCAGATCTACCCGGACCTCGAGTGGTTCGTCCGCCGCCACCCGGAGCTGCGCCTGTCCGCGGTCAGCGAGTTCCAGGCCGGCAAGCTGCGGGCGCACGGCGCCGTCCACTGCGACGTGATCCACAACGGCCTCGACGTCGCGTCGTTCCCGTTCGAGCCGACCGCCGGTGATGGCCTGCTCTTCATCGGCCGCCTGGATCGGACCAAGGGTCCCGACCTCGCCGTCCAGGTCGCCCGCGCGTCGAGCCGGAGACTGGTGCTCGCCGGCCCCATCACCGACCCCGACCTCTTCGCCACGGCGGTCGAGCCGTTCCTGGACGACAGGATCCGGTACGTCGGGGTCGTGGACCATCGGCAGAAGCGCGAGCTGTTCGCGGGGGCGGCGTGCGTCCTCGTGCCGTCACGCGTCGAGGAGGCGTGCCCGCTCGTCGCCCTCGAGGCCCAGGCGTGCGGCCGGCCCGTGGTCGCGCTCGCCAACGGCGGTCTCCCCGAGCTCGTGGAGCCGGGGGTCACCGGCTACGTGACGGACGACGAGCGCCGGCTGCCCGAGCTGGTGAGCCGCGCCCTCGGGCTGGACCGCGCGCTCATCCGTGCCCGGGCCACCGAGCGCTTCGATCTCGCGGCGGTGGCGGGCCGATACCACGAGCTGTACGTGAAGATGATGGCGGGGTCGGCATGAGCCCCCTCCCGGTCCCGGCGCCGCGCGTCAGCGTCATCGTGTGCACCTACAACCGGCCGGGCTGGCTTCGCGCGGCGCTTGGCTCGGTCCTCGCGCAGGACGTGGATGCCTTCGAGGTCCTCGTGGTCGACGACGGGAGCGAGCCGCCCGTCCGGCTGCCGCCGGAGAGCCAGGGGCGCTGCCGTCTCGTCCGCACGCCCCACCGCGGCGTCGGGGCCGCCCGCGCGGCCGGGCTCGACGCGGCCCGCGGCGAGCTCGTCGCCTACTGCGACGACGACGACGCGTGGGCGCCGGGCCACCTCCGGGCACTGCTCCTCTACCTGGAGGCGCACCCGGAGGTCGATCTGGTGTACGGCGACTCCGTGTGGCGCCATCCGGACGGCTCGACCGCCGTTCCCTACTCGGTGGACTACGACCGCGTCGACCTCAGCGGCTACAACTACGTCTTCGCGACCGACGTGCTGCACCGTGCCCGGGCCGCCCGCGCGGCCGGGGGCTTCGACCCCTCGCTCCGGGCCCACGAGGACTGGGACCTCTGGCTGCGGATGGGCCAGCGACACCTCCTCCGCCATCTGCCCGTCGTGCTCGCGTCCCACGCCTGGCACCCCGACGCGGTCTCCGCCACGCCGCACTGGGATGACTGGGCGCGGGTCTACGGCGGTCAGCAGGCGCGCCTCGGCCGGGACGCGCCGGAACGCCGGGCGGCGCGGGTCGTGCCGTTCGACCGCCGGACGTGGCGGGAGGGGCGGCGGGAGCTCCTCTGGCACTCCCTGCTCCGGCCCGACGACGGCTTCGGCGCGGTCGGGCGACGGCTGCTCCGCGCGGTGGAGCGCCGGGGGGTCGAGGTGCGGCTGGCGCCCTTCGGCAACCAGCCGGTCGTCGGGTTCGAGCGCCTGGAAAGGCCCCTGGACCACTGGGGGCGGCTCGCCTTCCACTACGACTACCGCCTCGGCCCGGCGGTCCTGCCGTCCGAGCGGATCGTGCAGTACTCGATGTGGGAGTCCACGGCGATCCCCGCGCCGCACGTGGACGAGACCAACCGCGTCAGTGCGCTCCTCTACGTCCCCTGCGCGCAGAACCGCGAGGCGTTCCGCGAGGCCGGCGTTCGCGTCCCGATCGAGGTCCTGCCTCACGGCGTGGACCCCGAGGAGTTTCCCGGTCTGGAGCGCCGGCGCTCGGACCACTACACCTTCGGCACCTATGGCGCCCTGTCGCCGCGCAAGGGGATCGACGTCCTCCTTCGCGCCTTCCTGGACGAGTTCTCCCCCGCGGAGCCCGTTCGGCTCATCCTGAAGACCGTCGCGCCCGCTCCCGCCTATCGCGTGGAGGATCCCCGCGTCGTCTTCCGCACGGGCTTCTTCGATCACCCGGGGCTCCTCGACTTCCTCCGGCAGCTGGACGCCTTCGTCCTGCCCTCCCGCGGCGAGGGGTTCGGGTTGTGCGGGCTCGAAGCCATGGCCACCGGGCTGCCCCTCATCGCGACGGACTGGAGCGGGCCGGCTGACTACCTCGATCCCGAGGACAGCTTCCCGCTGGCGTACCGGCTCGTCGAGGCGCGCGGCACCGAGGCGCATCGCCGGCGCTTCTTCGGGCTGTGGGCCGAGCCCGACGAGGAGCATCTCCGGTCGCTGATGCGCTGGCTGTACGAGCATCCCGAGGACGGCGCGAAGAAGGGACGGCTGGCCTCGCAGCGGATCCACACGGGCTGGACCTGGGACCGGGTCGCGCGGCAGATGTGCGAGGACCTCGATGCCATCGCCAGCGAGTGAGGGCGGCGGCGCGCGCCTGGCGACGGTCCTCATCAACAACTACAACTATGGGCGCTTCCTCCGGGACGCGATCGACAGCGCGCTCGGGCAGACCTATCCGCGGGTGGAGGTCGTCGTGGTCGACGACGGCTCCACCGATGACTCGCGACGGGTCATCGACGCGTACGGGCGGCGGATCGTCCCCGTGCTGAAGGCGAACGGCGGTCAGGAGTCGGCCGTCAACGCCGGCTTCGCCGTGAGCCGCGGCGAGGTCGTGTGCCTGCTGGATTCGGACGACACGCTGGCCTCCACCGCGCTCGAGCGCGCGGTCCCGTGCTTCGGCGACCCGGCCGTGGTGAAGGTGCACTGGCCGGTCCGCGTCGTCGACGAGCGGGGTCGGCCCCTGGATCGGATCGTGCCCGGGCCCGCGCTGCCCGCGGGGGACCTGCTGCCCCTCGTCCTCCGCTACGGGCCGAACGCCTACGCGACCTCCGGCACCTGCGGCAGCGCCTGGGCCCGCAGCTTCCTCGCGCGCGTGCTCCCCGCCCCCCCCAGCCCGCTCCGCTCGGGGACGGTGGAGGCCTACCTGTCCATGCTGGCGCCGGTGTTCGGGCGCGTCGCGAGCGTCTCCGACGCCCTGGGCTGCTACCGCATGCATGGCGACAACAACTACCTGGGGCGGCTCCTCGAGCGGCTGCCCCTGGCGATCCGCGCCCACGAGGAGCTCTGGGTCGCGCTGGCCCGAGTCCTCGAGGGGCGGGGGATCCCCGCGGACCGCGGCTCGTGGGAGCGACATTCCTGGCTGCACCGGCTGAAGCAGGCCCTCGCCGAGCTCGAAGAGCTCGTCCCGGCCGGCGCGACCTACATCCTGGTGGACGAGGACCAGTGGGCGTTGCCGCAGACGATGGCCGGGCGGCGCCGCGTGCCGTTCGTCGAGCGGGACGGGATCTACTGGGGTCCGCCCCCGGACGCGACGACGGCGATCGGCGAGCTCACGCGACTGCGAGCGGCCGGCGCCCAGCTCCTCGTGTTCGGCTGGCCGGCCTTCTGGTGGCTCGACCATTACGAGGGCCTGCACCGATACCTGCGCCGGACGTTCCCCTGTCTTCTGGCGAACGACCGGCTCGTGGTCTTCGACCTGCGGGCGGGCCCGCCCGAACGTGCCCCCGGTCTGCGGGCCGCGGAACCCTCGAGGCGCGGGTGATGGGACTTCGGCTGAATCTCGCCTGCGGCGGCGACATCGTGCCGGGGTACGTCAACCACGATGTCGCCAGACACCGAGCGGAGGTGGACGTCGCCCACGACCTCCGCGTCCTGCCGTGGCCGTGGGCCGACGACAGCGCGGAGGTCATCCGGCTCCTCAACGTCCTGGAGCATCTGCCGGACGTCGTGCCGGTGATCGACGAGTGCTGGCGGATCCTGCAGCCGGGGGGCCTGCTGCACCTCAGCGTCCCGCACTACCTCCACGAGACCGCGTGGCTCGATCCGACGCACCGCCGTCCGTTCCATCTCGACAGCTTCGACTACTTCGACCCCGACACGCCGTGGGGGCAGAAGTACGGCTTCTATACCGAGCGAAAGTGGAGACTGGGGTTCAAGCAGCTGATGGCCGGCGACGTCGTGGTCTTCATGCACGCGCGGAAGGGCGGCGAGTGCGACCCGCCGGGCTGGGTCCCGCTCACCTGGGGAGAGCGCATCTACCGGGCGGCCCGGGACCTCGCCGGCCTCCTGGGTCCGGCCGACGCCGTCGTCCTGGTCGACCAGGACGAGTGGGCGGTGGGCGACGTCTTCGCCGGGCGCGTGCGCCGGCACTACCCCGAGCGGGACGGCCGCTACGGAGGGCCGCCGGCCAACGACGACGCCGCGATCCGAGAGCTCGAGCGGCTGCGCCAGTCGGGGGTCGCGGCGATCGCGTTCGCCTGGCCGGCCTTCTGGTGGCTCGAGTACTACGGCGCCCTCAACCGGTACCTGCGGGCGACGTTCCGCTGCCTGCTGGAGAACGATCGGCTCGTGGTGTTCGATCTGTCGCGCGCCGCGCGCGCGATCGAGCGGCCGGCGCCCGCGCCGCCGGAGATGAAAGACGACTGGGATCGGCGCGCTCGGGAGGACGCCCTCTTCTACATCGACACCGCCTCGCGGACGGAGGAGGCGTTCCGGGTCCGGGCGGCGGCGGACGCCGAGCGGATCCTGGCCGACGTCGGCGGGCCGCTCGGGCCGGAGTCCTCGGTGCTGGAGATCGGCTGCGGCGTCGGTCGGCTCCTGGAGGAGATGGCCGGGCGGTTTCGCGAGGTCTGGGGCGTGGACGTCTCCGGCGAGATGATCCGGCAGGCCCGCCAGCGACTGGCCCACCGGCCCCACGTCCGGGTGCTCGAGAATAGCGGCGCCGACCTGGCCGGCCTCCCCGGCGGGCACTTCGACCTCTGCTACTCCTTCATCGTCTTCCAGCACGTCCCGGACCGCCGCGTCGTCGTCGACTACCTTCGCGAGGCCTACCGCGTGCTGAAGCCGCGGGGCCTCCTCAAGGTCCAGGTCGGCGGCGTGTTTGCCAGTAACCCCTTCCGGCACTACTACGCGCAGCGGGCGACGGACACGTGGGAGGGCGTGCGCTTCACGATGTCGGAGATCGTCGGCGCCGTCGAGGACGTCGGCTTCCGCGTCCTGTCGGCCTATCACGCCGACGAAACGCAGCTCTACCTCTGGGTGGTCGCCCGAAAGGACGGGCCCGACGAGTGGGAGTCGGTCTACTTCGCGGCCGGCCGCGCGCTGGCTCAGCTCGCCGCGCCGGGCTCCCCGGTCGTCGTGCCCGAGCACGGCGTCGCCGACTTCCTGGCGGCAGCCGGCGCGGATGGGGTCCACTTCCTCTATCCTGACGCCCCGGCCGACGGGGCGCAGGCCATCGCGACGCTGGAACGCCTCCGGCGCCAGGGAGCCCGGTATCTGGTGCTGACCCGGTACGGCTTCTGGTGGTTCGACTACTACCGCGCGTTCGCCGACCACCTCCGCAGCCGGTACCCCGCGGTCGCAGAGACAGGCGACTACGTGATCTTCGAGCTGGGGTGACCGCTACGCCGGCCGCCGGCCCATGAGCTCGCGCGTCCGGATCGTGCTCGGCAACGGGTCCCTCGTCGGCTATCCGGAGGGCGGGGGACACTGGAGCTTCTTCCTGCAGTACCTCTTCGGGCTCTCCGCTCTCGGCCACGACGTCTTCTGGCTCGAGCTGGTGCCCGCCGGCGGGGAGCCCTCCCGGGATCGGCGGCGGATCGGCCGATTCCTGCGGCGCGTCCGCCGCTACGGCTTCGCCGATCGGTGCGCCGTCCTGGTGCACGATCCCGCCGAGCGCCCGAGCCTGGAGAGCGCGGAGCCGCACGGGATGACCGGTCGCCGCCTGGGCGAGGTGGTCCGGAGCGCGGATCTCCTCTGGAACTTCGCCTGCGCCGTCCGACAGCCCCTGCTGTCGCTGTTCCGGCGCCGCGTCCTGCTCGACGTCGACCCCGGGCACCTCCAGGTCGCGGCGCTCACGTGTGACCTCGACATCCAGGCGCACGACGTCCTCCTCACGACCGGCTTGAACTTCGGCGACCCGGAGTGCGAGGCCCCGAGCCTCGGCCGCGAGTGGCGCCGCTTCCGGCCGATCGTCTACCTGCCGATGTGGCCGCCGGCGGGAGACCCCGGCCCGCGCGCGCCGTTCACCTCGGTGACCCAGTGGACGTGGGAGGAGCTGTGGCTCGACGGTCGCGTCCTGAGCGTGTCGAAGCGGGACGCCTACCTCGCGTACCTCGAGCTGCCCCCGCGGGCAGGCCGGCCCTTCGAGCTGGCCACCAACATCCACCCGCTGGACCGGACGGGCGACCGCGAGCTCCTGGAGCGGCACGGCTGGCGCCTGGTCCACCCGCATCGGGTCGCCGCCTCGCCGGGTGCCTATCGCCGTTACATCCGCCGCTCCCGCGGGGAGATCCTGTGCCCGAAGCCGATCCACCGCGCGCTGCGAACGGGCTGGTTCAGCGAGCGGAGCGCCGGGTACCTCGCCACCGGGCGCCCGGTGGTCGCGGAGGACACCGGCTTCACGCGGCACGTGCCGGTCGGCCACGGGCTCCTGGCCTTTCGCACGCTGGAGGAAGCGGCCGCGGCGGTCGCGGACATCGACGCCCGCTACTCGCACCACATGAAGGCCGCCCGCGACCTGGCCGAGTCCTACTTCGACGCCCGGCGCTGCCTCCCGGCCATGCTGGCCGCCTCCGGCTGAGGGGCGTCCCCCCCGGGGGTTGCCTCCGCCTCGCCGTTCCAGATGCCGGCCGGCATCCCGACGCGTCCGGCCGTGCGCGGCTCACCTCGATGGACGCAACGCCGCGCGCATCCGTGGCGGCCGGCCCCGCCGGGGGCTTTCGCGTACTCATTGTCCCGCAAGCGCCCCCCCCAATTGTGCCCGCCGCGCGGCCGACCTACCCTCGGCAAAACCCCGACCGACCGGGGACGGCGGCGCGTCCATTGCGTTCGCGGCTGCGCGACCCCCGGCCGGCGGCGGAAGATCGGGAGGGCGTCGAGCCTCGCCGTCTGACATGCGGCGGCCCGAGCGGCCTCCCGACCGGGAGGGTGCTGGGCGTTGGGGAGGGGGAAGGTCTGGCTTGGCGCCGTCATGCTGATCGTCGCGCTCGCCGCGCCCGACCGGGGGCACGCCGAGGAGCCGGGGTCGGGCGCCCCCGCGCCGGTGACCCGGGCCGCCGAGAATCAAGCGGGCGGAGCGTCCGGCGCGCCACCGGTCTGGATCTTCCTCGAGCGCTGGCTCTGGGCCGGGGACATCCACGCTCCTGACTACCCCATGGACGAGGCGGCCGACCTCCTGTGGGAGCCGGCCCTCCACCTCCGCTTCCCGGGTCGCGTCACCAGCGCATACCGTGAGACGCCGAAGGCCGGCGGCACCGAGCCGAACGGCGGCCTCCTGGTCGATCTCGCCGCCAATGCGACGACCCGGCTGTGGAGCGGTCAGGTCCGGGCGGAGGGGCACGTCACCGCGCTCGAGGCGGATCTGCCCGTCCCGCCCGAGGAGCGCCACGATGCGCCGCGGTTCGGTCAGCTCCGTCTGGCCGGGCAGTGGGACTGGTTCGAGCTCGGAGTCCAGGGCTACTCGGTGACGCCCGGGCTCGAGACGGTCACGAGCCCGCGCCTGCCCGGCGACGAGGACGCGGTCCAGACGTGGCTCGAGACGCGCCTCGGCCCCGCCCGTGTCAAGGGCTACCTCGTAGAGAAGGCCGACAACGCGGTCGACGACCCGCGCCGGGGACGGACGACGCGCACCGAGGCGGGCCTGTCGATCCAGGCCTCGCTGCCCGCGGGCTCTCTCCTGACCGTCGGGTACGCGCACGGGGTATCCGAGCCGAGCCCGCCGGAGCGCCAGCGAGAGGCGGCGGCCGGCGAGGCGCGGAGCTACGACAAGGTCCACGCCTCCCTCTACTACTACGGCGGCGAAACCTGGGACGCGACCCTCGGGGCCACGGCCACCCCCAGCCGCGATGCGAAGGGCGGCCGCGAGATCCTCGCCTCGACCTACGACCTGAGCCTCACCTACCGCCCGAGCGGTCGCCTCGGGCTGACGCCGATCCTCGGGTTCTCCAACGAGGAGTACCGGTGGAGCGGGACGGGCACCCGCACCCTCTTCGGGGCGCTCTCGCTCTGGTACGTCGTGCGACGCGACCTGGACGCGAGCGTGTATGCCGACTACGCCCGGAGCTACCTGAGTGACGGGCTGTACGACGGGCGCACGCTGACGGCCTCGACGAGCCTCGTCTGGCACCTCCGGCGCGACGCCCCGGCCCGGACCAGCCTCGCCTTCGACTTCGGCTATACCCGCTACCTGGATACCGCCTCGTCCTACGGGTCGGCCGACCTGTACGGCATCGTCGTCCTGCGGATCGTCGGCTTCTAGCGGCGTCGCGCCGCCCGGCGTCTCCGGCGCCCGCCTCCGGCCCCCTGCGGCGGCTTGACAGTCGCGGCGGGCGTTTGGTACAAGTGGAGCACAGCGCCAGAGGCCGAACCCCGGGGCTCGCGGGAGGGCCGAGTGCGTAGGGAGTCTGTGAAGGCGAAAGGCCAGCGGCCAGTGTGGGCGCTGGCCGTTTTTGTTTGCGTACCGCCAAGGAGGGGATCATGCCCGATCGTGAGGTCCTCATCCAGCGACTGACGGAGGCCAGCGACGAGTTTCGGCGGCTCCGGACGGAGCACCAGGCATACGAGCGCGAAATCGCGGACCTCCGGGCCCGGCCGTTCCTGACGACCGAGCAACAGTGGCGGGTGAGCGAGCTGAAGAAGCTCAAGTTGATGGCGAAGGACCGGATGGAGACCCTGATCCGAGAGAGCTCCGCCCAGACGCCCGCGTAGCGGTCGGGCGCCCCGTCCCATGTCTCGCCCCGCCAAGGGGGGCGGCGGCTCCTCCTCCCTTGGGTCACGCACGCGCCGGCGCCCGCAGGCGGCCCGCCGGCGCTCCTCCGCCGCGGCCCGCCTCGCCGGGCTGACCCACGTCGCGCGCGACGGCCGAGCGGGGTCCGCGACGGCCCTCGCGCCCGCCGGGCTCACCCACGTCGACCGCGCGGGACGGGCCCGCATGGTCGACGTGACGGACAAGGCCGAGACGGCCCGGGAGGCGCGGGCGCGGCTGACCCTCCGCGTACGCCCCGCGACGCTCGCCGCGATCCGCGCCGGCGCGATCGCCAAGGGCGACGTGCTGGCCGTCGCGCGCCTCGCGGGGATCATGGCCGCGAAGCGGACGTCGGACCTCATCCCGCTCTGCCATCCGCTGCGGCTGACGGGGGTCGACGTCCGGTTCGTCCTCGACCGCCGCGCTGCCGCGGTGCACGTGGAGACGGCCGTCCGCACCGTGGACAGGACCGGCGTCGAGATGGAGGCGCTCACCGCGGCGGCGGGCGCCGGGCTGACGATCTACGACATGGTGAAGGCGATCGACCGCGGGGTCGTCCTCACCGACCTCTGCCTCGTGGAGAAGTCCGGCGGTC
>JBIOTN010000172.1:0-37991 GCA_044866005.1 Candidatus Rokuibacteriota bacterium
ACGGCGCCACCCTGCTCGCGCTCGGCGTGCTCGCCGCGCTGCTCGAGCGCGCGCGGACCGGCCGGGGACTCCACGTCGAGGTCAGCATGCTGCGCGCGGCGCTCGACCTCCAGCTCGAGGTCGTCACCTATTTCCTCAACGGCGCGCGCATGGAAAAGAGCCCCACCAGCCTGGCCAGCATGTTCCACCCCGGGCCGTACGGCGTCTACGAGACCAGGGACGGGCACGTCGTGCTCTCCATGTCACCGCTGCCCATCCTCCAGCAGGCCCTCGACCTGCCGGAGCTGGCGCCCCACACGACGGTCGCCCAGAACTTCCCGGCCCGCGAGACGATCGCGCGCCTCCTCGCGCCCGTCATGCGGAGTCGTACGAGCGCCGAGTGGGTGGAGTACCTCGTGCCGCGCGGGGTCTGGGCGGCGCCGGTCCTCACGCACGCCGAGACCTTCGCGGACCCGGCCGTCCGGGCGGCCGACGTCGTGGAGGAGTTCGAGCACCCCGTGGCCGGGCGCGTCCGGCTGGTGCGGTTTCCGCTCGAGCTCTCCACGGGTCGGGCCACCGTGCGCCGGCCGCCGCCGATGCCGGGCGAGCAGACGGACGAGATCCTGACGGAGCTCGGGTACCCGGCGGCCGACATCCGGCGGTTCCGCGAGCAACGGACGGTGTAGGGAGGCGCGCATGGAGCCGCGAGCCGGCGTGGATCTGTCGGGGCGGGTCGCCATCGTGACGGGCGGCACGCGCGGCATCGGCGAGGCGATCGTCCGGCGGTTCCGGGAGGCCGGCGCCTCCGTCGTGGCGGTGAGCCGCTCGGCGCCGGCCGCCGAGGCGGTCGCCGGGCCGGCGACGGGCAGCCTCGTCGTGCTGGCCGGCGACGTGTCGGTCAAGGCGGACGTGGACCGCGTGGTCGAGGCGGCCCTCGGCCGGTTCCGGACGATCGACATCCTCGTCAACTGCGCCGGCGTGGTCCGCCGCAAGCCCGCGCTCGAGACGACCGAGGCGGATTGGGACGCGATCCACGCCATCAACGTCAAGGGCGTGTTTCTCGCCTCCCAGGCGGTCGCCGCGGTCATGCGCCGCGCGGGCCGGGGCCGCATCGTCAACATCACCTCCATCGGGGCCGCGCTCGCCCTGGTGAACCGCTCGGCCTACTGCGCGAGCAAGGCGGCCGTCGGCCAGCTCACGCGCTGCCTGGCGCTGGAGTGGGGGCCGTACGGGATCACGGTCAACGCGGTCGCGCCCGGGATCACCCGGACCCCGATGACCCGCGGCTACCTGGAGGCCGACCCCGCGCGACGGCGGACGATGACGGAGAAGCTGCCGCTCAGGCGCCTGGCGGAGCCCGGGGACATGGCGGGCGCCGTGCTGTTCCTGGCCTCCGACCTGGCGGCCTACGTGACCGGCCAGACGCTCTCCGTGGACGGCGGCTGGGGTATCGGCGACTACGACTGGTAGGGTCGAGCGGAGGAGGCAGCCATGGAGACGCGCGCCGGGGCGGATGGGGCGATGGACGGGCTCACCGTCGGGCGGACGGTGACGGTCCGGAAGACGGTCGGGGAGACGGACATCTACCTCTTCGCGGGGATCTCGGGAGACTTCGCCCCCAATCACGTGGACGAGGAGTTCATGAAGGGGACGCGGTACGGGCGGCGCATCGCGCACGGCGCGCTGCTGGTCGCCTACATGTCCCAGGCCTCCACCAAGATCTGCGCCGGTCTCACCGGGACCATTGTCTCCTACGGCTACGACCGCATCCGCTTCCCCAGGCCCGTGTTCATCGGTGACACGGTGACCGTGACGTACGAGATCGTCGAGCGCGACCCTGCGGCGGGCAAGGCACTGAGCCGGGTGACCTGCACGAACCAGCACGGCGAGGTCGTCGCGGTGGCGACCCACATTCTCAAGGTCGTCGAGGGGTGAGTCGTGCCCGCCTCCGTGGGGCGCGCGCGGGCGGTGAGGGCGCCGGCCCCGCGGTGGAGATCCGGATGCTGACCGTGGCGGACGCGGCGGCCTACCGGGCGGTCCGCCTGCGGGCCCTCCGCGACCACCCCGACCTCTTCGGCCGCGCGTACGAAGAGGCCCAGAGCCTGGACGAGATGATCGAGGAGTTCCGCACGCTGCACACCGGAGCCGAGAGCTTCGTCCTGGGCGCCTTCGGGGAGGCGCTGGTCGGCATCCTGACGTGCTCGCGGGAGCGGGGCCTCAAGCGCCGGCACAAGGCCTTGATCTGGGGGATGTACGTCGTGCCGGAGGGGCGGAGCCGCGGGGTCGGCCGGAGGCTCCTCCTCGCCGCCATCGAGCGGGCGCGCGCCTGGCCGGACCTCGCGCAGGTGTGGCTGAGCGTGGCCACGCACAACCAGCCGGCCCGGGCCCTCTACCGGTCGTGCGGCTTCGAGGTCTTCGGGCTGGAGCGCCGCGCCATGCGGCTCGGCGAGCGCTTCATCGACGAGGAGCACATGGTCCGGTACCTCGACGCCGGGCCGGAGCGCGATCGTGCTGACCGGTGACCTCGTCGCGGACGCCCAGGCCCGACTGCTGGGTCGTCTCGCCGAGACCGCGGGCGAGGTCGGGCGGGGCTTCCCCCACGCCGCCGACGGGCGGACCGGTCGGTGGGAGGTCAGGCCGGACGGCTCGTGGACGGGTGGCTTCTGGGTCGGCGCGTGCTGGCTGGCGCACGCGCTGACCGGTGAGCCGCGCTACCGTGCCTGGGGCCTCGAGTGGGCGGAGCGGCTGCGCGGCCGCGAGAGCGACCGCACGCACGACATCGGCTTTCTCTTCTACTATGGCGCCGCCCTCGGCTGGCAGACGGCGCAGGAGCGCTGGCTCCGGGACCTCGGGCTGCGGGCCGCGGACCGGCTCGTCGCGATGTGGCATCCCCGGGCGCGGGTCATCCCGGTGGGCACGCGCGCCGAGGTCTCGGCCGGCGCCGACGACGTGACGATCGACTGCCTGATGAACCTCCAGATGCTCTGGTGGGCGGCCGGCGAGACGGGCGAACCCCGCTATCGCGACGTCGCGACGGCGCACGCCGAGCGGACCGCGGCATGGCACGTCCGCCCCGACGGCTCGTGCGTCCAGTCGGTCCACTTCGACCCGGCGAGCGGCGAGCCGGTCCGGAGGCACACCCACCAGGGCTATGGGCCCGAGAGCTGCTGGAGCCGCGGGCTCGGCTGGTGCGCCTACGGCTTCCTGGCGGCCTACCAGGCGACCCGGCGCCCCGACCTCCTCGCGATCGCGCGCCGGTCCGCCGAGTACCACCTGCGGCGGATGCCCGACGACGGCGTCCCGTTCTACGACTACGACGACCCGCGGATCCCTGACGCGCCGCGGGACAGCTCGGCCGCGGCGATCCTGGCGTCGGCCTGTCTCTCGCTGGCCCGGCTCGACGGGCACGCCGAGTTTCGGCGCGGCGGCGAGCGCATCCTGGAGGGGCTCCTCCGCGGCTACCTGACGCCGGTCGAGCCCCGCGACGGCCGCCCCCCGGGCATGCTGCTCCACGGCTGCTACAACCTCCACACGGGCGAGGCGCCCGACCACGAGCTGATCTGGGGCGACTTCTTCCTCCTCGAGGCGCTGGCGCGCTGGCAGGGACGCTGACGGCGACGAGGTCGCGGACATCGACCCGGGCCCGAGGACGACCCGGGGCGACGGGTATCGGCCCGGGGCCTCGCCTCGTGAGCTTCGACTGCTGGCAAACCCTCCTCGCCGACACGGCTGGCAGCGCGGCGGCCGCGCACGCGCTTCGGCTCGCGGGGATCGCCGACGTCCTGGCCTGCGCCGGGTACCCCGTCGATGCCCGGGCGCTCGGGGCGGCGGACGCGCGCGCGATGGCCTGCCTCGCGGCGATCTGGCAGGCGGGGCGCGACGTCTCCTCGGCGGAGCAGGTGCGGATCTTCCTGACCGCCGTGGACCCCGAGCTTCCGTCGGCGCTCCCGGCGGCCGATCGGGACGCCGTCGAGGCGGCGTACACCGGCCCCGCCCTGACCCATGCCCCGCTCGTCGTCCCGGGTGCGGCGGAGGCGGTCCGGCGGCTCGCCGCGCAGGGCGTCGCCCTCGCGGTCATCTCGAACACCGGACGGACGCCCGGGCGAGTGCTGCGGCGGCTGCTCGAGCGCGCCGGCCTGCTTCCGGCCTTTCGCGTGCTCACGTTCTCCGACGAGGTCGGCACTCGAAAGCCGGGGGCCGAGATCTTCCACCGGACCCTGGACGCGATCGGCTGCGACCCGGCCGCGGCGGTCCACGTCGGAGACGACCCGGCAGCGGACGTCGCGGGCGCGCGCGCCGCCGGGATGCGGGCCCTCCACTTCCTCGCGGCCGGCCGACGGCCGGCCGCGGAGGCGGACGGCGCCTTCCGCGACTTTGCGGAGCTCCCGACCCTCCTGCGCCACCTGGCCTGACGTCCGGGGGGCTCGACGCCCCCGCCGGCGGCGGTCGAGTTGCGCGTGGCGGAGCCGGCAGGCTATCATGAAGCTCACCGCGCAGTCCCGGGAGGGGGACCGGCATGGACGTATCCGAGCTGAAGGCCAAGATCCGGGACATCAAGGATTTCCCGACGGAGGGGATCCTCTTCAAGGACATCACCACCCTCCTGAAGGACCCCCAGGCGTTCCGGTACGTCCTCGACCAGCTGGCGAATGCCTACATCCAGTCGCGCGTCGAGGTCGTGGTGGCCATCGAGTCCCGGGGCTTCATCTTCGGCGGCGCGCTGGCGCACGAGCTCGGCGCGGGCTTCGTGCCGGTCCGGAAGCTCGGCAAGCTGCCCGCCAAGACCATCGAGGTCGAGTACGAGCTCGAGTATGGCCGGGACGCGCTCGCCATCCACGAGGACGCGATCAGCCCGGGCCAGCGCGTGCTGGTGGTGGACGATCTCCTGGCGACGGGCGGGACGATGGCGGCGACCTTGCGGCTGGTGGAGCAGTCGGGCGGGGTCGTCGTCGGGGTGGCGTTCCTGATCGAGCTGGGCTTTCTCCACGGGCGCGCCAAGCTCAAGGATTACGCCGTCAACTCACTGATCACGTACGAGTAGCCCCGCGGGCGGAGGCCTCCGGGGCAGACCCCGAGTAGGAGACAACCCATGAAGCGACTCACGGTTCCGCTCCTGGTCGTGACGGTCGTGCTCGGCATCGGCGGGCTCGCGCTGGCGGAAGCGCCGCGGCTCGCGTTCCACGAAGAGGCGGGGCGGGTCATGGGCGATGTCGCCGACCAGTTCCGCAGCCTCGGCGCGCAGCTCGAGCGCCACCTCCGCGGGACGGGAGGCGCGGGCAGCCGCGAGCTCGCGGCCACGCAGGCGGAGCGTCCGCTCATCACGTACATCCTCGACCATCGGGACGAGCTCAGCCTGACGCCGGAGCAGATCGCCCGGCTGGAGGCGCTCCGGAACGACTTCGCCCGGGAGCAGGTCCGCCGGGAGGCCGACATCCGGATCGCGGAGATGGACCTCACCACGCTCATGGCGCAGGAGATGCTCGACCTGTCCAAGGTCGAGGCGAAGATCCGGGACGTCTCGAAGCTCCGGGACGACCTCCGCATCGAGCGGCTCCGGACGCTCGAGCAGGGCAAGGCGGTCCTCACGGCGGACCAGCGCACCAAGCTCCGCGGCATGCTCGGGCTCGGGCCCGCCTCGCGACGGACTGCTGAGCGCGGCACGCGGCTCTGAGCCTCCCGGAGGCGGGCCCCGGCCCCGCGCGCACGATGGCGATCTCTCGGGTCGGCGTGGTCGGCTGCGGACTCATGGGCGGCGGGATCGCCCAGGTGACCGCGCAAGCCGGCTTTCCCACGACCGTGGTCGAGGCGAACCGGGAGCTGCTCGATCGCGGCCTGGCCGCGATCCGCCGCACCCTGGACGGGCTCGTGGACAAGGGCCGGCTGGACGCCAAGGGGCGGGACGCGGCCTGGGGGCGCCTGACCGGAACGGTCCGCCTCGAGGAGCTGCGGGACGTCGACCTCGTCATCGAGGCGATCACCGAGAATGCGGCGCTCAAGAAGGAGACCTTCGGGCGGCTCGACCAGATCTGTCCGCCCGCCGCCCTGCTCGCGTCGAACACCTCGTCCTGCACGCTCACGGAGCTGGCCGCGGCCACGAAGCGGCCGGCCCAGGTCGTGGGCCTCCACTTCTTCAACCCCGCCCCGGTGATGAAGCTCGTCGAGGTCGTGCGCACGATCCTGACGGGCGACGAGGCGTTCACGGTCGCGTGGGGCTTCGTCCAGGCGCTCGGCAAGACGCCCGTCGCGGCGAAGGACACGACGGGGTTCATCGTGAACCGGCTCCTCGTGCCCTACCTGCTCGAGGCCGTCCGCCTCCTCGAGACGGGGGTCGCCTCCAAGGAGGACATCGATCAGGCGATGAAGCTCGGCTGCGGCTACCCGATGGGGCCGTTCGCGCTCCTCGACCTCGTGGGGCTCGACACGACGCTCTACGTCGCCGAGGTCATGTTCGACGAGTTCCGGGAGCCGCGCCTGGCGCCGCCGCCGCTCCTCAAGCGGATGGTCCTGGCGGGGCAGCTCGGGCGGAAGAGCGGCAAAGGGTTCTACGATTACTCCCGCTGAATCGGCGACCCCATGGGCCTGAGGACGCCAGAGCAGTACCTCGACAGCCTGCGCGACGGCCGCACCGTCTACTACCGGGGCGAGCGCGTCCCCGACGTCACGGCGCACCCGGAGCTCGGCGCCGGCGTCCGCCACGCCGCGCTCGAGTACGCGAGCGCGCAGGATCCCGCGCACGCCGACCTGCTGACCTACACCGACCCGGCGGGAAACCGCACGAGCCGCTACTGGAAGCTCCCCGAGGGGCCGGACGACCTCCTGCGCCGCCACGCGCTGATCGACCACGGCACGCGCGTCGGCCACGGCGTCTTCCTGATCATCAAGGAGATCGGCTCGGACTTTCTCTTCGCCCACACCATCGTCAGCCACCAGATGCAGGAGACCCTGAAGGCGCCCTATCTCGAGCGGCTCCGGGCCTTCCACCGGCGCGTCGCCGCCGAGGACCTCGCGCTGGCGGTCGCGCAGACGGACGTGAAGGGCGACCGGACGCTGGGCCCGGCCGAGCAGGAGCATCCCGACTACTACGTCCGCGTCGTGGACCGGCAGCAGGACGGGATCGTCGTCCGCGGCGCGAAGGCGCACACCACCAACTCGGTGGCGGCGAACGAGCTCGTCTGCCTCCCCACCCGGGCGCTCGGCGAGGCGGATCGCGACTACGCGGTCGCGTTCGCGGTGCCGGTGAACACCAAGGGCGTCAAGCTGATCGCGAGCCCGTTCTCCACGACCGACGCCTCGCGCTTCCACCACCCCGTCTCGTCCGAGCACAAGATGATCGAGACCCTGACCGTGCTGGACGACGTCTTCGTCCCCTGGGAGCGCGTCTTCCTCTGCGGGGAGACCCCCTACGCGGGAGCGCTCGCGCTCGGGTTCGTCCAGTTCCACCGCTTCACGGCGGTCTCCTACAAGATCCCGCACATCGACCTCATGATCGGGGCCGCCATGCTGGCGGCCGAGGCCAACGGGATCGACCGGGCGGCCCACGTCCGGGAAAAGCTCTCGCGCCTCATCGCCTGGCGGGAGACGGTCCGCGGGCTCACCGTCGCCGCCGCCCACGAGTGTCGGCGGATGGCGCCCGGCGTGGCCGTGCCGAACCCGGTGACGACGAACGTCGCCAAGCAGTACTTCGCGGAGCAGTACCACGGGATGGCCCAGCGGGTCCAGGACATCGCCGGCGGCCTCCTCGTCACCGGCCCGGCCGAGGAGGACCTCGCGGCGCCCGAGACCAAGGCCTACGTGGAGCGGTACCTGGGCGGCAAGAAGGGGTTCGGCGTGGCGAATCGTCTCCGGGTCATGAACCTGATCCGGGACCTCCTGGCCTCGGACTTCGGCGGGTACAACGAGGTCCTCTCCATCCACGCCGAGGGCTCGCTGGAGGCGCAGAAGCTCACCATCCTGCGCGAGTTCGACGCGGCCCGAGCGCGGGCCTTCGCCGCGCAGTGCGCCTATCTCGGTGGCTAGGCGCGGCTACCTGCCTCCCGTCCTCGTCGCCTGCGCCCTGGTGACGGCGCTCGCCATCGCCCAGGAGCGGATCGACGGGAACGTCTACCGGAACCCCCGGTACGGGATCGAGATCGCGAAGCCGCCGAGCTGGCACTTCATCACGGCGGCGACGATCGTGGAGCTGGCCAGGAAGACCGCGGGCGGCCGCCTTCCGGGCGAGGAGGACCCCGTCAAGCTCGCCGGCTTCGCCGTCATCGTCTCGAAGGTGCCGGTCCTCGGCCGCGGCATCGACCCCCAGGTGACCCTCCTCGTCCAGGAGCTGCCGGCCCCGCCGCCCGACATGGTCAAGGCGTGCGAAGGCCTCCGCACGGGGATGACCGAGCCCGAGACGCTCAAGGCCACGCGCCAGGTCCAGGTGGACGGCAAGCCCGCGGCGCGGCTCGACTTCCAGGGGCTCGTGGACGGCACCATGGTCCGCGCCACCGCGCTCTGCACCTTCCGCGGGCGTGAGGCCTTCGTCGTCGTCGGCCAGGCGCTCTCCTCGGACTTCGATACCGAGTTCAGCACGTTCGAGACGATCCTCGGGAGCTTCCACCTGCGCTGAGGGCGGGCCGACCATGCAGCACTACTACCTGAGCGACGAGCAGCGCATGGTCATGGAGCTGGCCCGCGCGCTCGCCCGGGAGAAGATCGCGCCGATCGCGGCCCACCACGACGAGACGGAGACGTACCCCGAGGAGGCCATGCGGCTCCTCGGACAGCAGGGGCTCATGGGGATCTGGGTCCCCGAGGCGTACGGGGGCAGCGCGCTCGGCGCCCTGGCCGTGGCGCTCGTCGCCGAGGAGATCGCCTGGGCCTGCGCGGCGACCGCCACCAACTGGGGGGCGAGCGCGCTCGGCGGCTACCCGATCGTCCTCGCCGGCAGCGACGAGCAGAAGCGACGGTACCTGCCGCGCCTGGCCAGCGGCGAGCTCCTCGCCGCCTACTCGCTCTCCGAGCCCGGCGCGGGCTCCGACGCCGCCGCGCTCCGGACGACGGCGGTCCGGAAGGGGGACCGCTACCTCCTCAACGGCACCAAGCTCTGGTGCTCCAACGGCTCGAACGCGGGCGTGATCACGCTGTTCACCACCGTGGATGCGTCCAGGGGCGCCAAGGGGATCACCGCCTTCCTGGTCGAGCCCACCTTTCCGGGCTTCGCGGTGGGCAAGAAGGAGCGGAAGATGGGGATCCGCGCCTCGCCCACCGTGGCGCTCCACCTCGCGGAGTGCGAGGTCCCGGTGGAGAACCGCCTCGGCGCCGAGGGGGAAGGGTTCAAGATCGCGATGCGGACGCTCGACTTCACGCGCCCCATGACGGGCGCGACGGCGGTCGGCGTGGGGCAGGCGGCGCTCGACGCGGCCACCGAGTACGCCAAGGAACGGCGGCAGTTCGGAGAGCCCATCGCGGCGTTCCAGGCGATCCAGTTCATGCTGGCCGACATGGCCATGCAGGTCCACGCCGCCCGGCTCATGGTCCACCACGTGGCGAGCCTCGTGGACCGTGGCGCGCCGGCGACCGTGCTCGAGGCCTCCATGGCCAAGTGCTTCGCCGGCGACGCCGCGATGCGGGTCGCGACCGACGCCGTGCAGGTCTTCGGCGGGGTCGGCTACACGCGCGAGTTCCCCGTGGAGCGCTACATGCGGGACGCGAAGATCATGCAGATCTACGAGGGGACCAACCAGATCCAGCGGCTGATCATCGCCCGGGAGCTGCTGGGCGGTCGCTGATGGGCCGGAGGCCGCTCTTCTGGGCCTGTCAGGTCACCGCCTGGCCGCTCGGCTTCCTCTTGCTGGTCGGAGCCCTCGCCGCCCTGATCGGCCCTCGCCTCCTCGGCCGGTAGCGCGCCCGCGGACGGCCGCCCGGCCTCGGCCCGGCGGCGCCGAATCGGGCCCGGAATCTCAGGTGCGGCGCGGAGTTTTCGCGCGACCGCCGCGGCGCGCGCGAGGCTGGCCGAGGTCCGAAGGCCGGCCGGCGGCCCGAATTTCCCCACCCCCCGACAACGGGGCTCGACTACAATAGCCTCCCCGTGAGCCAGCCCGGCCCGTCCGCGCGCCCGTCCTGTCGCCGCGACGTCCTCGCGCCCCGGACGCGCCGGGCCGCCGGGGCGGGGGTCCGGCGGCTCGTCGGCCCCCCGCGACCCCGGAGCTGACCGATGGCCGACGACGCGCCCCGGAGGCGATCACCGCGGCCCGCCGCCGCTGACCGGAAGCCTGCCGCTCCCGCCTCACGCCGCGACCCCGGGCTCGTCGCCCAGCGCGCCCTCATCACGCTCGCCGAGGCGGCCACCGCCGGGCTCACACCCCAGCAGATGCTCGAGCTGGTGGTCGCGGCCGCGGCCGCCCTGGCCGGCGAGGCGACCGTCCACCTCTGGCTCGTGGAGGACGAGCGGCGGGAGCTCCGGCTGGTCGCGGAGTCCGGGGCGCGGCCCGGTCGACGGGGCGTGCTGCCTCAACCCATGCTCAAGATCGGCGAGGGCCTCGCCGGCACGATCGCCGCCAGCCGGGAGCCGCTCGTGGTCGCCTCGCTCCGCGACGAGCGCCGCGTCGCCAACGTCCAGTGGATACGCGACCAGGGCTTCGTCTCGTTCGCCGGGGTGCCGTTCGCCCGGGCCAATCGCCTGATCGGCGTGCTCTGCCTCTTCACCTGGCGCCGGCGCCGGTTCACGCGCCACGAGGTCGACCTCCTGCGGACCTTCGCGAGCCACGCCGCCGTCGCGGTCGAGAGCGCGGCGCTGCTCGACACCGCGACCCGCCGGCTGAGCCGGCTGGAAGCGCTGCGCGAGATCGAGCGCGAGATCTCCGAGCAGCGGGATCCCGAGACGCTGCTCGGCCTCATCAGCCGCCGCGCCACGGAGCTGCTGGGGGGGGCCTCCGGTACCGTCTTCCTGCTCGACGAGGCCGACGGGCGGCTCCGGCCGCACGCCTCCTTCAACGCGCCGGAGTGGCTTCCCGACGTCGCGCTCGGGCCCGGCGAGGGGGTCGCCGGGACCGTGGCCGTGCGGCGCCAGGGGATGATCGTCAACGACTACCCGCACTCGCCCTACGCCATCGCCCGCTTCCGCGACCTGGACTGGGCCGTCGCGGCCCAGCCGCTCGTCCACGGCGAGACGCTCTACGGCGTGATCCTCGTGCGGCACTCGACCGTGGACCGGCCCTTCAGCGAGGCCGACCTCGTCCAGCTGGGCGACTTCGCCGTGCAGGCCTCCATCGCCATCGACAACGCGCGCCTGCTGCGATTGGCGTCCGCGCGGGCGGAGCGGGTGAAGGTGGCGGCGGAGGTGGGCCGCCTGCTGGCCTCGACCCTGGATGCGGACCGGATCGTCGGCCTGATCGCCGAGAAGTGCCGCGAGATCCTGGGCGTGGAGGGTTTCGGGCTCTTCCGGTTCAACGCCGAGGGGCGGCTCTGCTACGAGCGCGGCTTCGGGTTCGACGAGACGTTCCTCGGCGAGCACACGCTCGCCGTGGGTGAAGGAGCGGTGGGCAAGGCCGTCCGCGAGCGGCGCTCGATCGTGACGTCCGACGTGCTGCGCGATCCGAACCTCGAGCTCTCGCCCGAGACGCGCCGCCGAGTCGAGCGCGCCGGCTCCCGCGCGCTCGTCGCGGTGCCCATCATGATCCGCAACGAGATCCTCGGGGTCCTCGCGGTCTACCATCCGCCCGGCTTCCGGGTCCCCGCCGAGGAGACCGAGTTCCTGGAGACGCTGGCCAACCACGCCGCCGCCGCGCTCGAGAACGCGCGGCTGTTCGCGCAGACGCGCCACCGCCAGGTTTCCGCGGAGACGTTGGCGGCGCTCACCCAGACCCTCACCGGCTCCCTCGACCTGCCGACCGTCCTGTCCCTGGTCGCCGACGGGATCCGCCGGCTGCTCGGGTCCGACGGCGGGGCCATCGGGCTCGTCGAGGCGGACGGCGTGATCCGCCTGAACGTGGCGATCGGCCTCGGGGCCGACGCGTTCCGCGGGATGACGATCCGGCCCGGTCAGGGCGCCGGCGGGCTGGTGCTCGAGCGCGGGGAGGCGTTCTGGACCGCCGACTACCTCGGTGACCCGCGCATCTCGGCCGACTTCGCCGAGCAGGCCCGCGCCGCCGGGCTCGTCGGCGAGCTCGCCGTTCCGGTCCGGCTGCGCGGGGAGACGGTCGGCGTCTTGTGGGCGCTCTACGGGCGCGCCGTCGACATCGCGGAGGACGACCTCACGCTCGCCGCGGATCTGGCGCAGGTCGTCGCCATCGCCCTCGAGAACGCCCGGCTCTACCAGCAGACGCGCCAGCGGGAGGCCGAAGCGCGGGCCCTGTTCGAGGTGGGTCGTCTGATCGGCGCGACGCTGGACCCGGAGCGCGTCCTCGACCTCATCGTCGAGAAGGTCGTCGGCCTCATGGGCGTGCCCGCCTGCGGCATCTTCCGGCTGGAGGACGGGAAGCTCCGCTACGCCCGGGGGACGGGGCTGTCCGCCGAGTTCGTCCGCGCGCTGAGCGTGGCGGTCGGCGAGGGCACCTCCGGCCGCTCCGTCGCCGAGCGGGCGCCGGTCTGGACCGTGGACATCCTGGCGGACCGGGCGGTGCCGCTGGCGCCGGCCACGCGCGCCCTCGTGGAGCGGGAGCGATTCCGCGCGGTCCTCTCGGTACCGATCCGGATCATGGACGCGCCCTTCGGCTGCCTGGCGACGTACTGGTGGGAGCCCCACAAGCCCACTCCCGGCGAGGTCGAGACCCTCTCCTCGCTCGCCACGCTCGCCGCCGTGGCCCTCGAGAACGCCCGCCTCTACGGCGAGGCCCGCCAGTACGTCGGCCGGCTGGAGCGCCTGAACGCGGTCAACCGCGAGGTGTCGGCCTCGCTGCGGCTCGACGAGGTGATCGGGAAGGTCGTCGAGGCGGCGGTCGCCCTGTTCGGCTCGCCGCTCGGCACGTTCTGGGTGGCGGACGAGCCACGGCGCGTCCTCACGCGCCGGGCCGGGATCGGGGATCCCGAGATACTCGCGCGGATGCCGACCGAGTTCGCGTACGGGGAGGGCGCGATCGGCTGGATCGCCGAGCACCGGCAGCCGCTCCTCGATCTGGCCGTCGAGAGCGATGCGCGGGTCGCGGGGCGCGATCGGTTGCTGGCGCGCGGCATCACCGCGCTGCGCGGCGTCCCGGTGCTGGTGGGCAATCGCCTGCTCGGCGTCCTCAAGATCGGCGGGCGCCGCGAGGCCCCCTTGACCACGGCCGACGTGGCGCTGTTACAGACGCTCACCGGGCAGGCGGCGGTCGCGCTCGAGAACGCCCGGCTCTACGAGGAGGCCCAGCAGCAGGAGGCCCAGGCCATCGCGCTGGCCGAAGCCTCGCGCCGGTTCAGCGCGACGCTCCGGCGGGAGGCGGTCTTCGACCACCTGGTCGAGGCCGCCGAGCAGATGCTCGGCGCGAGCTGGTCGGCCCTCCTGGCCCGTCCCGAGCTGGGCGAGGTCCGTCCCCTCGGGCGGCGCCGGTCGGCCGACGCCGCGCCGGCGGCGACGGCCACGGCGCCGCTCTGGACGGGCATCGCCGAGGGCCTGGCCGGGCCGACCGTGACCGCCGGCCTGCCGCTCCTGCTCCGGGACGTGCGGGACCTGCCGCCGGCGCACCCGGCGCGTCCGGAGCTCGAGCGCTGGGCGGTCCGATCGGCGCTCCTGGTGCCGGTGAGCGCCGGCGGCGTCGTCCGTGCCCTGCTCGCGGGAGCGGTCCGGGACGAGTCGCGGCCGCCGTTCACGGATCGCGACCTGCGGCTCGCCGAGGCGCTCGCCGAACGGGCCGCAACCGCGCTCGAGAACGCCCGGCTCTTCGAGGAGCTGACGCGGGCCTACCAGGACCTCAAGACCGCCCAGGAGCACCTGGTCCAGACCGAGAAGCTCCGCGCGCTCGGGGAGATGGCCTCCGGCGTGGCGCACGACTTCAACAACATCCTGGCGGCGATCCTGGGCCGGGTCCAGCTCATCCTCACGCAGGTCGGGGAGCCGACGCTCCGGCGCTGGCTCCAGGTGATCGAGCGCGCGGCCCTGGACGGCGCGCAGACGGTGCGGCAGATCCAGGAGTTCACGCGCGTCCGCCGGGACCAGCCGGCCGAGACGGTGGACCTCAACCAGGTCGTCCGCGACTCCGTCGAGATGACGCAGACCCGGTGGCGCGATCACACGCAGTCCCAGGGGCTCGACGTCCGTGTCCTCGTGGACGTGGGAGAGGTCCCGCCGGTGGAGGGCCATGCGGCGGAGCTCCGGCAGATGCTCACGAACCTCATCCTCAACGCGGTGGACGCCCTGCCGCGGGGCGGCGCCATCCGGATCGCGACCCGCGCGACCCCGGGCGCGGTGGAGGTGAGCGTCGCGGACACCGGCACCGGGATGTCGGACGAGGTGCGGCGGCGCATCTTCGAGCCGTTCTTCAGCACCAAGGGCCCGCAGGGCACCGGGCTCGGGCTGGCCATGGTCTACGGCATCGTCTCGCGACACGGGGGACAGGTGGCGGTCGAGTCGGAGGAGGGCCGGGGCTCGACCTTCACGATCCGCCTCCCCGCGGGGCACGGCACGGCCTCGACCGGCATCGGCCCGGCCGCGCTCCCCGCCGAGGCCGTCGCGCGCGTCCTGGTGATCGACGACGAGGAGCCGGTGCGGGAGGCCCTTGCGGACATGCTGCGCCTGAAGCACCATCAGGTGGTCGTCGCCACCCAGGGCGCCGAGGGGCTCGAGCGATTCCAGGCCGCGCCGTTCGATCTCGTGATGACCGACCTGGCGATGCCCGGCATGTCGGGCTGGCAGGTCGCCCAGGCGGTCAAGGCCCTCCGGCCGGACGTGCCGGTCGTCCTGGTGACCGGCTGGGGGGTGGAGCTGCCGGCCGAGCAGCTCCGCGCCAACGGGGTCGACCGGGTGATGACGAAGCCGTTCAAGATCGATCAGGTGCAGGAAGTCGTGGCCAGCTTCCGGAGCCGGCTCGCGCGGCGCAGCTGAGGAGGGCCAGGGCATGAGCAGCCCGGTGATCGTCGAGGCGATTCGCGTGCTGGTGGAGCGGCGCGATCTCAGCCGCCTCGAGGCGGCCGCCGCGATGGAGTCCATCATGTCGGGCGGCGCGACCCATGCCCAGGTCGCGGCGTTCCTGACGGCGCTCCGGATGAAGGGCGAGACGGTGGACGAGCTGGTGGGCTTCGCCGAGGTCATGCGGCTCAAGGCGGTCCGGGTGCGCACCCGGAGCGAGGTGGAGGCGGCGCTGACCGGCACCGATCGCGAGATGCTCCTCGACACCTGCGGCACCGGTGGGGACGCCTCGGGCACCTTCAACGTGTCCACGGCGACCGCCTTCGTGGTCGCCGGCGCGGGCGTCAAGGTCGCCAAGCACGGCAACCGGTCGGTGTCGAGCCTCTGCGGCTCGGCGGACGTCGTGGAGACCCTCGGGATCAACCTGGACCTCGTTCCGGCCAAGGTCGGCCAGTGCATCGACGAGGTGGGGATCGGCTTTCTCTACGCCCCGCTCCTCCACACCGCGATGAAGCACGTCATGCCCGCCCGGCGCGAGATGGGCATCCGCACCGTCTTCAACGTGCTCGGCCCGCTCACCAACCCGGCCGGCGCCAACGCGCAGGTCATCGGCGTCTACGCGCGCGGCCTGGTGGAGCCGCTGGCCCGGGTCCTGGCGGAGCTCGGGACCATCCGCGCGTTCGTCGTGCACGGCGCGGACGGCCTCGACGAGATCTCGACGACCGGTGAGAGCTGGGTCGCCGAGGTCCGCGAGGGACTCGTCCGGACCGCCGCCGTGCGTCCCGAGGATTTCGGGGTCCCGTCCGCCTCGATCGCCGACCTCCGGGGCGGCGACCGCGAGGAGAACGCGGAGATCATCCGTCGCATCCTGGGCGGGGAGCCGGGGCCGAAGCGCGACATGGTGGTGGTCAACGCGGGCGCGGCCCTCGTGGCCGGCGGGCGGGCCCGCGACTTCAAGGAAGGGGCGCACCTGGCCGCCCAGTCCATCGACAGCGGCGCCGCGCTCGTCAAGCTGCGGGCGCTCGCCGAGCTCTCGCACCGCCTGACGCCCGACAAGGGCTAGCCGCCGGCGGGACCGGGACCGCCCGCCGGACCTTGCCGCGGTGGACACGCTCGCCCTCCTCGGAAGCGCGCTCGAGTTCCTGGCCGACCGGTCCCCTGGCTCGACTCCGCGTGGGACGTCCTCCACACGGTCATCCGGCCGGTCGGCGGCGCCGTCCTGGCGAGCCGGGTGCTCGGCGAGCGGAGCCCGTCGGCCGCGGTGATCGCCCTGCTCCTCCTCGGCGGTACCACGCTCGCCGCCCCCGGCGCCAGGGCGCGCCTCCGGCTGGCCGTCGATTCGAGTCCGGAGCCGGTCTCGAACGTGCTCCTGAGCCTCGGGGGGAACGCGGTGGTGGTCGGCGCCGTCTGGCTCGCCCTGCGCCATCCGGTCGTCGCGCTGGGGGCCGGCCTCGACGGCCTGGTGCTCGCGGTCCTGGCCGTCGTCTGGCTCGGCGGTCGCGTCCGGCGCGCGCTCCGGGCCCGCCGCCGCCGGGTGGCCGCCCGGCTCCCCGCGGGTCGCGGGTTGTCCGGCTGACCCGGGGCGGGCCCCGGACTCGTCGATGACCGAGCCGATCCACCTCACGTACCTCGGCGGGCCCGACATCGCGGCGCTCGCCCTCACCGACGAGGAGATCCTGGCCGCCGTCGAGGCGGCCCTGCTCGCCCAGGGCCGGCGCGAGGCGGTGATCGAGCCGCGGGTCCACCTCGTGCCCGACCCGGCCGTCCGCGGCCACTTCAACGTGCTCCGTGGCTACGTCGCGCCCCTCGGCGTGGCCGGGGTCAAGATCGTCGGCGACTACGTCGACAACTACACCCGCGGGCTTCCCTCCGAGATGGCCTTGCTCAACCTCTTCGACCCGCACACCGGCACCCCCCTGGCGGTGCTGGACGCCAGTGCCATCACCGCCATGCGGACCGGCGCGATGACGGCGATCGGGGCCCGGTACCTGGCCCGCCGGGAGAGCCGCGTCCTCGGTCACCTCGGCGCGCGGGGCTCGGCCTACTGGAACGTCCGGCTCCTCGACCGCCTCTTCGACTTCGCCGAGATCCGGGTCCACTCGCGCCGGCGGGAGAGCCGGGACGCCTTCGGGGCCCGGCTCTCCGCCGACCTCGGCAAGCCGGTCGCGGTCGTGGAGGACTGGGCGCGCTGTGTCCGCGACGCGGACGTCGTGGTGGAGGCCACGCGCCTGCCCGCGCCGGCGCCGCTCCTCAAGACCGAGTGGATCCGGCGCGGCGCGTGCGTGATCCCCTACGGCACGATGAGCGCGGTGGAGCTCTCGCTCACCGACATCATGGACAAGGTCGTGGTGGACGACTGGGGCCAGTGCCGGGGCGGGATGTTCGGCGCCCTCCGCCCGCACGTCGACGCGGGGAAGCTCTCCGAGCGGACCCTCCACGGCGAGCTGGCGGAGATCGTCGCGGGGCACAAGCCGGGGCGGGAGCGCGAGGACGAGACGATCTGCTTCTGGCATCGGGGTCTCGGCACGACCGACATCGCGCTCGGCCACGCCCTGCTGGCGAAGGCCGCGAAGCGCGGCATCGGCCAGCGCCTCCGCTACGCCTAGCCTAGACGTGAGCCCCTGGACCGACCGCGAGTCACGAACAGGAAAGGGGGACTCGGATCATGATCGACGCTCGGGTTCTGGCGCGCGCATACCATGCCCTCATGAGCGGCTTCGTGCGGACGGGACGCGCGCTGCACTACACGGAGCTGGGCCGGACGCTCGGCGTGACCCCGGACCAGGCGCGACAGATCCAGAACGATCTCGTGGCGTCCGGCCTGCCCATCTGGATCCACCCGGATACCGACTCCATCTCGGCGATGTCACCCTTCTCCAGCCTCCCGACCAATTACCGGATCTCGGTGGACGGCGTCCAGCGGTGGTATGCCATCTGAGGTCTCGAGACGCCGGCAGTTAGCTGGCTCTTCCCCGACACGGACGTCCGCATCGAGGCGCTATGCCTGGACTGCGCCGAGCCCATGCTCGTGCAGATGCGGGACGGTCGGCTTGTGGAAGCGACGCCTCAGACCATCGTGGGGCATACCAACCTGCCGGCGCCGCGCTGGCGCGAGAACTGGACGCTCACCTGAAGCAACATGAACCTCTTCCGGTCGGAAGAGCACGCGCGTCGCTGGTCGCGCTATGACCCGGCCGCGCGGGAGGGCACGCTCCCGCTGCGGGACTGGGTGCACGTCTTCAGCGTCGATTACTGCCGCAAGCGGCTGGAACCCGATTACTTCCTGAGCGCGTGGGAGTTGCGCGCCGGCCTCTTCCAGGCGCTCGCGGCGCTCGGCAAGACGGGGCCGTTCTGGGGCACGCCGGCGGCAACTCCGTGAGCCAGGCCCGCGGAAACGCCCGGCTGGAGGCGCTGGCCCTGGCCCGACGTGCACTGGAGTCGGCGCCGTCGCCCGGTGAGATCCTCCGCGTCCTGAGCGCGAGCGCGCGAGAGATCGTGGGCGCGCATCAGTCCGCGGCGAGCCTGGTGATCGACGGGAACTGGGCGCACGCGGTCAATGCGGTGTCCCTCTCGGACAAGTACGCCGCCTGGCACCAGTATGATGAGAGGCCCGACGGCAGTGGAATTTACCGACTGGTCTGCGAGGCGAATCGTCCCCTCCGGATGACGCAGGCGGAACTCGAGGGGCACCGCGCGTGGCGCGGGTTCGGCGCGGCCGCAGGCCGACACCCGCCGATGCGCGGCTGGCTCGCCGCGCCGCTCACCGGGCGCCGGGGTCGGAACACCGGCCTCGTCCAGCTGTCGGACCGGTACGTCGGCGACTTCACGGCAGAGGACGAGGCGCTGCTCGTGGAGCTGGCTGCGATGGCGTCCGTCGCCATCGACGACGTCCGGGCCGAATCGCGGCGGCGGCGGCGCTCGGAAAGGTCGACCGGCGCTCCTTAGGGCGTCGACGTGAGCCGGGCCCTGCGCGCGGGACGCGCGTCAGGGCCGACCGGAGGGGGTCGCCGCCTGGATGGCCGCGAGCAGGCTGCCGGAGGCGACGATCCCGGCGAGGCGCTCCACCTCCGGTCCGAGCACGCGGTCGTCGTCGAGGGGCGGCACCACCTTCCGCACCGCCTCGAAGGCCGCGCGGGTTCCTCGTCCCAGCGCCGGTGCGGCGCCGCGCAGGTCCACCGCCTGGGCCGCCGCCATCAGCTCGATGGCGACGACGGTGGCCAGCCGTGACAGGATCTCGTCCGCCTTCCGGACCGTGAGGGGCGCCATGGTCGCGTGGTCCTCCTGGCCGTCCGCCACCGCCACCACGTCGAGCGAGGCGGGGTTCGCCAGGTGCCGGACCTCGGCGGCGAGCGCGGCGAGCGTCTTCTGAAGCGTGGCGAACCCCGTCCGGGTTCCCGCCCGCGGGGTCAGGAACGCGGGCAGGCCGCTCTGCGGGGCCGACATCAGCCGGAGGCTCCGCTCCAGGGAGAGTCGCGTGACCTGCCCGAGGGCGAGCGCGACCAGGTCGAACGCCAGGGCGAGTGCCCCCACGTGGAAGTTTCCGGTGGAGAGGATCACGTCGTCGTCCGGCACGACGAGCGGGTTGTCGCCGGCGGCGTTCAGCTCGACCTCCACCGCCTGCCGGGCGGAGCCGATCGCCGCGGCGGCGGCGCCGTGGACGTGGGGCACGCAGCGGAAGCTCACCGGGTCCTGGACGCGGCGTCCGGTCCCGGGCTCCCAGAGGCGGCTCCCGGCCAGGAGCGCGGAGAGCCGTGCCGCCGCGTCGACCTGGCCCGGCGCCGGTCGCGCCGCGTGGACCCGGGGATCGAGCGGTTCCACGTTCCCCGCGAAGCCCTCGAAGGCGAGCGCGGCGGCCGCCGTCGCCGCCTCGAGGCGGTCGTTCGCGTCCCACAGAACCAGCGCCGCGTGCCCGACCGTCGCGGCGTTCGCGTTGCAGAGGGCCAGACCGTCCTTCGGCCCGAGCGCGACGGGCTCGAGCCCCGCGCGCCGGAGGGCCTCACCGCCCGGCAGGCGCTCCCCGCGATAGTCGGCCTCCCCGAGACCGATCAGCGGGAGCGCCAGGTGGGAGAGCGGCCCCAGATCGGCGGCGCCGATCGAGCCCCGGGACGGGATCACCGGATGGACGCCCGCGTTGAGCATCGCGACCAGCGTGTCGAGGATCCGCGGCTGGACGCCCGCGCCGCCGGTGGCCAGCGTGTTGGCGCGCGCGAGAAGGATCGCCCGGACCGCGTCCGCGGCGAAGGGCGGGCCCACGGCGACGCTGTGGCTCAGGAGGAGGCGGCGCTGGAACGCGGCCAGGTCCTCGGCGGCCACGCGCGTATCCTTCCGGGCGCCGGTGCCCGTCGTCGTGCCGTAGATCGGCCGGTCCTCACGGGCGAGACGCTCGACGACCTCGCGGGCCCGCGCCACGCGGGCCCGCGCCTCGGGCGCGAGCTCGACGCGGGCGCCGTGCCGCGCGACGCGGACCACCGCCGCGAGGTCGAGGCCCTGGCCCGCCAGCGTGACCGGCGGCGTCATCCCGGCCGGAGCGCGCGCTCCGCCCGCCAGGCGGCCGCGCCCTGGAAGTCGTAGTACCGCGTGCGGACGAGGACCGGCTCGTGGCCGGACAGCAGGCCGCCCGGGAGCACGCCGGCGTGGAGCCGGATGACGGCGTAGAATCGCGGGGCCAGCTCGCGTGTCGCGTAGGCGTGCTTCGCGCTGGTCCGCCAGTGTTCCGCCGCCTCGGGCGGGTCGACGAGGATCAGGTTCGCCCAGTTCCCGTCCGGGAGCTCGAGCGAGCTGTAGCTCAGGATGCCGGGATGGGCGGGCAGCTCGAGGATCAGCTCGTCGTCGGTCGCGGTGAGGACGGTGTAGTCGAGGCCCGGCCGCCGCTGGGCGAAGAACCCCACGAAGGCGAGGTCCACCGGGCGGCGGAGGGCCGCGTCCGCAGAGACGATCGCGCGGTGCTGGCGCCCCTCCGGCCCCGGCAGCGCGAGCACGAGGGGACGGGGCGACGCGGGCAAGTCGGGGGACGGCGCCAGCGCCCGGCGGAGGGCCGCCGCCATCGTCCGGATCGCGGCGAGGTCGGCCGCGTTGTGGCCGGGGTCGGTGAAGGGCCGTCCTTCCACCACGTCGGTCGCGTCGAGCCGCAGGTCCACGTCCATGCCGCCTCCGAGCCGCCCGATTGTAGCAGACGGGGCTTTCCTTTTCCGGCGGCGCGGTGCCAAGATGAGGCCACCGTGCTGACCTTCGCCTCCTACCTCGCCGACAACGCGCGTCCGGTCTACGCCCGGATCGCCGCCCACGTCGAGGAGCGGCTGGGCCAACCGGCGGTCCTGTCGGGCCTGGAATGGGCCGACCGCCTCGAGCTCCTCGATGAGGACCGCGTGGACGTCGCGTTCCTGTGCGGCCTCCCCTATACGCAGCGCCAGGAGACGCCTGGGCGCCCGCTCGAGCTCTGCTGCGCGCCCGTCATGGCGGCCCCGCGGTACGAGGGCCGTCCCGTCTACTTCACCGACGTGGTGGTCCGCGCGGAGAGCCCCGCGCGGACCTTCGCCGACCTCCGGGACCGCACGTGGGCGTACAACGACGAGGGCTCGAACTCGGGATACGTCATGCCGCGCGATCACCTGCTCCGGCTGGGCGAGACCAGCGGTTACTTCAAGGAGGCCCGGCGCTCGGGCTCACACCAGCGCTCCCTCCTGATGGTCCTCGGGGGCGACGCCGACGCGACGGGGATCGACAGCACGGTCCTCGAGCTCGAGCGGGCGCGGCGGCCGGAGCTGGCCGGGCGGCTCCGCGTGGTCGAGTCGATCGGTCCCTGCCCCATCCCGCCGGTGGTCGTGGCGCGGCGGCTCCCCGAGACTCTCAAGGCGCGGCTCCGGGAGGTCTTCCTCGGGATGCACGACGACCCGACCGGCCGCGCCATCCTGGCCGAGGGGCTGATGGCCCGCTTCGTGCCGGTGCGCGACGCCGACTACGACGCGATCCGGGAGATGGTCCGGCGCGCCCGGGCGGCGGGGTTCCTCGAGCTTCGATGAAACGCCCAGGCGCCGCGCGCGAAGTCGAAGCGGCGCGGGGGGGCGGCGAGCGCCGGTGACCCGCGTCCGGCGCTCGGCGCTCCTGGTCGGGATCCTGCTGCTGGCGGTGGGCTGCGACCAGGCCACCAAGCGGCTGGCGAGCGATCGGCTGCAGTCCGTGCCCGGCCACGCGTATCTCGGCGACAGCCTCCGGCTCCAGTACGCGGAGAATCGCGGAGCCTTCCTCTCACTCGGCGCCACGCTCCCGGACGGGCTGCGCTTCCTCGCGCTCACGGCCGGGGTCGCGGCGCTGCTGGCGGGTCTCGTCTTCTATGTGGTCGCCAGCCGCCGGCTCGCGCCGCTCCAGGTCGTCGGCTGCGCCTTGATCGCCGGCGGGGGGCTCGGCAACTGGCTCGATCGACTCTTCCGGGACGGCGCGGTCGTGGACTTCCTCGACCTCGGCGTCGGCAGTCTCCGGACCGGGGTCTTCAACCTCGCCGACGTGTCGATCGTGGCCGGGGTCGTCGCGTGCGCCGCCGCGACCTGGACGCGCCGCCGCCGGGCGGTCCGGCCGGCGGCCCGGTGATCGACGGCATGCCGCCGCGGGGGGCGGCGCGGAGCGCAGTGAATGCCGGTCTTCCTTCTGGCGGTTGCGTTGCTCGCCCCTCCGTCCATCGGTGCGCAGCCGGCCGGGAGGGTCTTCCGGCTGGGCTTCATCTCGAGCTCGACGACCAGCGTCTCGTCGCCGTTCCTGGTGGCGTTGCGCCAGGGACTGAGCGAGCTGGGATACGTCGAAGGCAAGAACGTCACGATCGAGTACCGCTTCGCCGAACGGCGGGAGCTGATGCTCGCCGATCGGGTGATCCAGTGACTCAGCCGAGGAGCTTCCGGTCGTAGGGATAGGTCGAGAGACGCCGGGCGCCGTCCCCGCAGACGACGACCTGGTCCTCGAGCTTCACGCCGAACGGCGCCCCCACCTTGCCGGCGTAGCACTCGAGACAGAGCACCATGTTCTCCTGGAATTCGCGCCGGGGCATGATCCGGCGCGGGCCCCGGTCGTCGTCGGGGTAGGGGATCCCCGGCCCCTCGTCCTCGAGTCCCGCCTGGTGGACCATCGTCGGGTAGCGCTGGGCGCGGTACGCCTCGGGCAGGCGCGGCGCCGTCCGGGCGAACTCCTCGAAGGTGATACCGGGCCGGACGAGCTCGAGCATGCCGGTGACGCAGTCGTGCGCCACGCGGTAGGCCTCCTTCTGCGCCGGCGTCGGGCTGTCGCCACAGAGGAACGTGCGCGAGACGTCGATGACGTAGCCCTCGTAACCGTTCGCGTCGGTGTCGACGCCGACCAGATCGCCCGCCATGAGGGGCTTGTCGCGGGCCTCGGACATCCACGGGTTGGTGTTCGTACCGGAGGCGACGAGCCGGGTGAAGAGGAACTCGCCCTGCCGGCGGAGCAGCGCATCGGTCAGCACGGCGAGCAGCTCGTACTCGCGGATGCCCGGGCGGATCGCCGCCTCGAACTCGCCCAGGATGGCGTCGCCGATGCCGCCGTTGATCGTGAGCAGGGCGATCTCCTCGGACGTCTTGATCTCGCGCGCGTCCACGGTCGCGGGCCCCGCGTCGACGATGGGGATCCCTTCCGCCTGGAGCGCGAGGAAGCCGGCCGCGTCGAGCTTGTCCACCGCGAGGCGCTCGCCCTCGAGGCCGAGCTCCCGCAGGAGCCCGCGGATCGAGCGGGCCCACTCCCGCGCCTTGTCCGCCGACTGGACGCCGCCGAACTGCCAGGTGTAGGCCGGCCGGACGTCGGCCACGAGCTTCTGCGAGACGTGGATCGAGCCCTTGTACTCGAAGAGGACCGGCGCGCCCTCGGCCGGCAGGACGCAGTAGCGGGCGAAGGTCCCCGCCGTCCAGACCGCCATGACGTCGGTTCCGGTCGCGTAGCGGATGTTCGCCGGGTTGAAGAAGAGCCCGACCGGCAGCGCGTGCCGCCGCATCGCGGCCTGGAGCCGCGCCAGGCGACCGGCGCGGAGGCGCGGGAAGTCGACCTCCCCGAGGGTGGGGACGCCGAGCCGGGGCACGCGGGACACGCCGGCCAGCCGCCGGCCCTCGTCGGTCACCATGATCGCTGACTCCTTTCCTCCGGCTCGCGAGCGTCGGTTACTATAGCAGACCGCGTGACGGTCCACGGGCCTGCCGCGCTCTCCGCGCTCCTCGGCGCGCTCGCCGCCCGGCTGGCGGGCGCGGCGGCGGTCGAGCCCGACGCCGTCGCGGCCGCGGGGGTCGCGCGCTTCGCCGCGCTCGTCCGCGCCCTCGCCCCGGCCGGCGCGGCGGCGCGGCCCCGGCCGCCGGCCGCCGGGCTCCCGGTCTGTCGCTTCTGGGCGCCCGCGCTCCAGCACGCGGCGCGGGGACCAGCGGCGCCTCTCGCCGCCGCGCTCGCCCCGCTCGGCCCGGGGCTCGCCTGGACCCAGAATCCGAACTACCGCCGGCGACCGCCGTCGCCCACGTTCCTCGACCACTACGGCTACGCCGTCCTCGCGGGCCCCGCCGACGGCCCTCTCGGTCTCGTGGTCGAGCCGCGACTGGCCCTCGGCCTGCTGCTCCTGGGGCCGCGGACCGAGTATCCGCTCCACGCACACCCCGCGCGCGAGGTCTACTGTCCCCTCGCCGCCGCCGAATGGTGGCGGGGCGCGGGGCCGTGGCGGCCGGAGGCGCCGGGCGCGGTGATCTACCACGCGCCCGGCGTGCCGCACGCGACGCGGACCGGCGAGACGCCGCTCCTCGCCGTCTACGTGTGGGAGGGCGAGCTGGCGACCCACGCGCGGTTCATGGGCGCGGGGGAAGAAGCGGATTGACGCCCCGGGCCGTCTCGGCGTAGAGTCCGGCCACAGTCATCCGCCGGAGGCGCCGTGGGCCGGTTCGTCCTCAAGCACCTCGCCTTCCTGTCCCTCACGCTTCTCGTCGTGTCGTTCATCGTCTTCGCGCTCAACGAGTTCTCCCCCGGAGACGTCGCGCGCAAGATGCTCGGGGCCTACGCCACCCAGGAACAGGTCGAGATGCTGACCCGGGAGATGGGACTCGACCGGCCGCTCCTGGTCCGCTTCGTCGACTACCTGGGGCGCCTCGCGGGGGGCGACCTCGGCCACTCCACGCGGTTCAAGGTGCCCGTCAAGGACATCATCTGGAACCGGCTCGGCAACACCGCCTTCCTCGGCGCCCTCGCCTTCCTGTTCATCGTGCCGCTGTCCATGCTCCTGGGGATCGCCGCGGGGATGCGCGAGGGTTCCCCGCTCGACCGGGCGATCCTCCTCTTCAACACCGTCGTCGCCTCGGTGCCCGAGTTCGCCATGGGTGTCTTCCTCGCCAGCGTCTTCGTGGTCGGCCTGGGGTGGCTCCCCGGGACGGCGACGATGGTGGGCGGCGGCGGCTGGTCGACGGCCTCGCAGCTCGTCCTCCCCGTGGCGGTCATCGTGCTGTTCGACCTCGGCTACGTCGCGAGCATGGTGCGCGCGTCGATGGTCGAGGTCATGCAGCGTCCTTACATCCGCACCGCCGTCCTCAAGGGGCTGAGCCCCCGCGGGGTGATCCTGCGCCACGCGGTCCGGAACGCCATGATCAACCCGGTCACCGTCATCCTGCTGCAGATCAACTACCTGGTCTCCGGCGTGGTCGTGGTGGAGACGGTCTTCGCCTACCCGGGGTTCGGCCGCATGATGCTGGAGGCGGCCCTGTTCAAGGACATCGCGCTGATCGAGGCCGGGGCCCTGGTCGCCGTCTTCGTCGCGGTGATGACGCAGATCCTCGGCGACCTGGCCTACATGGTCCTCGACCCGCGGATCCGCGCCTGAGGCGGGCGCCCGTGGCGATCCCCGCGACCCTCGACGCCGTCGCCGCCCCGGAGAAGCGGCCCGCGGCCCGGTACGTCCGGGGCTGGTGGCGCCGGCTGGCCCGGCTCGGGGAGTCGGCGTCGGCGCTCGCCGGCCTCGGGATCGTCGCCTTCTGGCTGCTCGCGGCGCTCCTGGCGCCGGTCGTCGCGCCCTATCCGCCGAACGCGACCGACCTCGGGGCCCTCGCCCACCCCACGCCCTCGGCGTCGCACTGGCTGGGCACCGACCACCTGGGGCGGGACCTCCTGGCGCGCGTCCTGTGGGGCGCGCGCACGGTGCTCGGCGTCGCGCCGCTCGCGGTGGCGGGCGCCACGATCCTCGGCGCCCTCCTCGGCTTGACCGCGGGCTTCAACCGGGGCTGGATCGACCTCGTCCTCACGCGCGCCTGCGACATCGTGCTCTCGTTCCCCGTGATCATCCTCTACATGATCATCCTGGCGACCTTCGGCTCGTCGGCGCTCAACATCATCTTCGTGATCGCGCTGACGAAGGCGCCGATCATCGCCCGGATCGTGCGGGGGATCACGCTCGAGCTGCGGGAGCGGGAGTACGTCGCCGCGGCCAAGATGCGGGGAGAGTCGGCCCTCTACATCATGGTGGCCGAGATCCTGCCGAACGCGCGGGGGCCGCTGATCGTGGACGTGAGCCTGCGCATGGGCTACACCATCGTGATCATCGGGGTGCTCGGCTTTCTCGGCATCGGGCTCCCGCCACCCGACCCGGACTGGGGCGGCATGGTGAAGGAGACGTACGGGATGATCTCCGTCTGGCCGCACATGGCGCTCATCCCGTGTGCCGCGATCTCCTCGCTCGTCATCGGCTTCAGCCTCCTGTCGATCGGTCTCCGGGAGATCGGGCTGCGTGACTGAGTCGCGCCCGCCGCGCGCCGCGCCGCCGATCCTCGAGTTCGACCGGGTCCGCATCTCCTACTTCGTCCGCGCGGGCGAGGCCAACGTGATCCCGGCTCTCTCCTTCGCGCTCGCGCGCGGAGAGGCGCTCGGGCTGGTCGGCGAGTCCGGCTGCGGCAAGTCCACGGTCGCGCTCGCCATCATGCGCTACCTCGGCCCTGCCGGGCGGATCGTCGGCGGCCAGATCCGCTTCGAGGGGCGTGACCTCGGCGGGATGCGGGAGGACGAGCTGCGCGGGATCCGCGGCCGGCGGATCGCCATGATTTACCAGGACCCCATGTCGAGCCTCAACCCCGTCATGACCGTCGGCCGGCAGCTCATGGAGGTGCCGATGGTCCACGAGGGGGTCGGCGCTGGGGAGGCGCGGGGGCGCGCGCTCCGGATGCTCGCCGAGGTGCACCTCCCCGACCCCGAGAGCGTGCTGGAGCGCTACCCGCATCAGCTCTCCGGCGGCCAGCAGCAGCGGGTCGTCATCGCCATGGCGCTGATCGCCGAGCCCGCGCTCCTCATCATGGACGAGCCGACGACCGGGCTCGACGTCACCGTGGAGGCGGCCGTCCTGGACCTGGTCCGCGCGCTCCGCCGGCGGCACAACTCCGCCATCCTGTTCATCAGCCACAACCTCGGGACGGTCGTCGGGGTCTGCGACCGGATCGGCGTGATGTACGGGGGCGAGCTGGTCGAGGAGGGATCGATCCGCCAGGTCTTCGCCAACCCGCGCCACCCTTACACGCGGGGGCTCCTCGACTGTCTCCCCACGCTCGGGCGCGACAAGCACCACGCCCCCCTCGTCCCGATCGCGGGCCAGGTGGGCTCGCCCTTGGCCCGGCCGCCCGGCTGCGGGTTCGCCCCGCGCTGCCCGCACGTCGAGCCCGTCCGCTGCACGGCCGCGCCCATCCCGGTGGAGCCGGTGGCGGCCGAGCCCGGCCACCGCGTCCAGTGCCGCCGCGCCGCGGAGCTCGAGCCCTGGCAGCGGCGACGCATCGAGGCGGCCGCGGCCGAGCCCCGGACGGTCCCCGGCGCGACGGTCCGCGTCGGGGGCTTGCGGAAGCTCTACCGGCAGTCTCGCGGGCTCTTCGGCGCGAGCCGGACCCTCACGGCGCTCCAGGACGTCGAGCTGTCCGCGAGCGCGGGCCGGACCCTCGCCATCGTCGGGGAATCCGGCTGCGGCAAGTCCACGCTGGCGCGCGTGCTCAGCGGGCTCGTCACCGCGACGGCCGGGTCGGTCGAGCTCGGCGGGACCGAAGTCGGGCGGACCGCGATCGAGGCCCGTCCTGCCGCGCTCAGGCGGAAGCTCCAGATGGTCTTCCAGAACCCGGACAGCACGCTGAATCCGAGCCACACGGTGGGCTACGCGGTGGCCCGCGCGCTCCGCCGGCTCCGGCGCCTCTCCGCGGCGGAGGCGCGCCGGGAGGTCGGGCGGCTGCTGGAGGTGGTGAAGCTGCCGCCCGAGTTCGCCGGTCGCAAGCCGCACCAGCTCTCGGGCGGCCAGAAGCAGCGCGTCGCCATCGCCCGCGCGCTGGCCGGCGACCCCGAGGTGATCGTCGCCGACGAGCCGGTGTCGGCGCTCGACGTGTCCGTGCAGGCGGCGATCGTCAACCTGCTCGGCGAGGTGCAGGTCGCGCGGGGGGCCGCGCTCGTGTTCATCTCGCACGACCTCGCCGTCGTGCGGTACCTCGCCGACCACGTCGCGGTGATGTATCTCGGGAAGGTCGTCGAGTTCGGCGAGGTCGAGGACGTCTTCGCGCCGCCCTATCACCCCTACACGGAGGCGCTGCTCTCCGCCGTGCCGGTGCCGGACCCGGATGCCGCGCGGCCCCGGATCGTCCTGGAGGGCCCGCTGCCGAGCGCCACCGACCTCCCGCCGGGCTGCCCGTTCAGCACCCGCTGCCCCCGCCGGATCGGCCCCATCTGCGACGACACGCCGCCGCCCGAGCAGCGCCTGCCCCGCGGCCACCGCATCGCCTGCCACATCCCCGCGGACGAGCTCGCGCGTCTCGACGGCGCCGGCGCCCCCGCCCACGCCTAGCCGCGTGCTGAAGCGCTCTCTCACACCCCGCAGGGCGATCCTGCGCACGACCGCCACCGTCGTCCTGGCGTGCGGCCTCCTGGGCCTCTCGCTCGCCGCGACGGCGCAGCGGGCGGCGACGCTGTCACGCGTGGGCGTGCTCTCGCCGTTCATCGGGCCTTCCGATCCGTTCGTCCGGTTCTTCCGGCAGGGACTCCGGGACCTCGGCTATGTGGAGGGGCAGACCATCGTCCTCGAATATCGCTCTGCGGACGGGGTGGCCGACCGGCTCCCCAGCCTCGCCGCCGAGCTCGTGCGCCTCAAAGTCGATGCGATCGTCACGACGACCCCGCCCGGAGCCCAGGCCGCGAAGCAAGCCACCACGACGATACCCGTGGTGCTCGCGGGAGTCGACGACGCAGTCGAGCAGGGGTTCGTCACGAGCCTCGCGCGGCCGGGCGGGAACATCACCGGGATCTCCTGGCTCAACCAGGAGCTCAGCGCGAAACGGCTGGAGCTTCTCAAGGAAGCGCTTCCCAAGGTTTCCCGGGTCGGCGTGCTCCGGGAAGCCGTGGGCGGCGCGGCCTCGTTGAGGGCCACGGAAGACGCGGCGCGGTCCCTGGGGGTTCGCCTTCGGGTGATCGAGGTGCGAGAGCCCGGCGAGATCGTGACTGCCTTCGCGGTGATGACCCAGGAGCGGGTCGGAGCCGTCATGGTGCTCGAGGGTCCGATGGTCGCGAATCGGCGGGCGGAGGTCGTGGGTCTCGCCGCGCGAAGCCGGTTGCCGACGGTCTTCTCGAGCGGGAGCTCGGTGGAAACCGGCGGGCTCATGAGCTACGGTCCCCGGCTCTCCGATGCCTACCGGGCGGCTGCCGCGTACGTGGACAAGATCCTGCGCGGTGCCAAACCGGGTGACCTGCCGGTCGAGCAGCCCACGTACATCGAGCTGCGCATCAATCTGAAAACCGCGCGGGCCCTCGGGGTGACGATTCCCCGGTCGATCCTCTTGCGCGCCGACGGCGTGATCCAGTAACGGCCGGCCGGGTGGCCGTCACTGGACGAAGATCACCACGGGAGAGCCCTCCGGGCTGAGGTTCGCCTGCAAGAGCACGAGTGGAACCTCGCCCGGGTTGCCCCACTGGTGGACGAAATCGTAGGGCTCGTACTGAACCACGCCTGCCGGTCTCGGTTCCATCTTGCCGCCAGCCTTGATGGTCCCGCTCCCGGCCACCACGTAGTAGAGGGCCGCCCCCGAGCGGCGATGGGGCGGATTGAGCGGTAGCTTCGGAGGGAACGTCACGCGCGTCAGGGTGAGCTCGTAGGGCCCCGGCTTCAACCCGGGAATCGGCTCCCTGCTTCGGTACAACTCGGTCACCGCCGCCGGCGCGCCCACCGTCGTCAGGCCGAGATCGGCGGCCCGGAGCAGCAGATAGTGCAGGAACGTCGTCGACTCGCTGCCGGCCGTCCTGACCATCACGCTCTTCCCGCTCGCGACGAAGAGGGCGTCACCGTTGCGGAGCGTGGTGGGCTCGCCCTCGCCGGCGACCGTCAACGCGCCCGAGAGGACATAGAGGAAGCCGTTCGGGCCGGTGAGCGTCGTCGCCTGTCCGGACGGAAGGCTGACGCGGAGCAGCTTGAAGTAGAGCGGCGCGTCCACGACGCTCGACAGGCCGCGACTCGCGAGGACCTCGCGGACAGGCGTCGGTCTGGCGGCGCCGGGCTGACCCTGGGCGACGGCGGGTGCGGCGTGAAGCAGGGCCCCGAACATCACAGCGAGGGCGATGACGAGGGACACAGGCTCCTCCTCCGGCAACGGAGACCGATCATGACCGCGCGGCAAAAAGGCCGGGGCCCGCGGGGGCCCCGGCGTCCGGCTGGCGTCGGCGGCGGCCCTCAGCTGCCGAGCGCGAGCTGGTGGGCGAAGATGTACGACGTCGGGTGCATGCGGAAGCCTTGCAGCCGCTTGTCGTGGAAGGTGAAGACCGACCGCCAGAGCGGCTGCACGATCGGCCCGTCGTCCTGCAGGATCGTCTCGAGCTTCGCCATGAGCTCCCGCCGCTGGTTGACGTCGAGCGTGCCCTCGGCCTGGGTGAGCAGGTTGTCGAAGTCCCTGTTCGAGTACTTCGACTCGTTCCACGGCACGCCTGTCCGGTAGGCGAGGGCGTAGGTCATGACCCCCAGCGGGCGATGCGTCCAGCGGGTGAACCCGAACGGCACCTTGGTCCACACCTCCCAGTACTGGGTGGACGGGAGGACGTTGATCTTGACCCGGATGCCCGCCTCCTTCCACTGCTCGACCATGCCCTGGACCGCGACCAGCTCCCACGCGGGCTGCGGCTGGCAGGCGATCTCGACGTCGATGCCATTCGGGTAGCCCGCGTCGGCCAGGAGCCGCTTCGCCTTCGTGACGTCGCGGGGGAAGGCGGGGAGCTTCGCGTACTCGGGGTGGGTCGGGCTCACGTGATGGTGCTCCCCGGGCGAGCCCAGGCTGCGGTGGGCGAGGTGGAGGATGGCGCCGGGGTCGATCGCGTGGCGCATCGCCTGGCGCACGCGCTTGTCGTCGAACGGCTTGACCGGCTGCATGCGCGCCACCGCCGTCTGCGACGTGGTGACCTGGTAGATCTGGACGTGCGGGAGCTTCTGGAGCGCCTCGAGCTGCACGATCGTGGCCTCGTACAGGCCGTCCACCTGCTTGCCGGCGAGCGCGCTGATGGCCGCCGCCGGGTCGTCGCCGAGGTCGATGAACTCGAGCTGGTCGAGATACGGCCCGCCGCCCCAGTAGTCCTTCCGCGCCCGGAGAACCTGCTTGCGGCCGACCTCGTTGGCGGTGAGCTCGAAGGCGCCGGTGCCGTTCGAGCCCACCTTGAACTCGCCGTTCTCCGCGGGGTCGAGGATGAGGAGCGGGTAGTGGAAGAGGTGCTCGGGGATCGCGAGCTGGGCGCTCTTGCCGTTCATCCGCACCGTGAAGTCGTCGACCTTCTGGATCGCGTTGGCGTCCCAGAGGCGCGTGGACTTCTTCGGGTTGCCCTTGTCGTCCTTCTCGCCCGTCTCGAACTCCTCGAGGATGAAGCCCTTCATCAGCCCGAGGACCGAGGAGCCGGTCTTGGGGTCGAGCACGCGCTTGAGGTTCCACACGACGTCGTCGGCCGTGAACTGCCGGCCGTTGTGCCACTTGACGTTCCGCCGGAGGCGCAGCGTCCACGTCTTGAGGTCGGGGCTCGCCTCCCACCTTTCGAGGAGGGCCGGTCGCGTGACGTTGTCCACGCCGGTGACGGTGAGGTAATCGAGGACCTGACGCGCCGAGTTGGAGGACTCGACCCAGCTGTAGGTGTGGGGGCTCTTGAGGTCCTGGCAGCGCATCCCGACCCGGAGCGTGCCGCCGCGCGGCATCGCGCCCTGGGCCGCCGCCTCCGGGACGAGCCGCTCGCCGGTCACCCTGCCGACGAAGGCGTAGGCCGCCGTGGCGGACATCCCGAGCAGGGTGGCCGTGCGGAGGAACTCGCGCCGGTCGATCCGGCGCTCCACCAGCTGCCGCTTCAGCACCGGGAGGTACGCGTGTTCCCTGTCGTCTCGCATGGGCAGGCCTCCTTCAGGTGGGGTGGGTGTCGCGGAGGGTGATCGAACGCCCTCGATCGATTATCGCCATGCGTCCCGGCCCTCGCGGTAGCGCGGGGCATCGGCGGCGCGCGGCTTGCGCCCGGCCAGCTCGTCGAGCGTGCGGGTCTTCTGGATGCCCGGGTGCCGCCCCAGGTCCGCGCTCTTGGCGCTGGCCGGCGGCCGGCGCCCCAGGGCCTCGGCCATCGCCCGGACGTGGTGGGCGACCGAGCCGCAGCAGGAGCCGATGTAGTCGATCCCCAGCTCGCGGGCCCGCAGGGCGAAGTCGGCCATGTCGGCCCGGGTGAGCGTGAGGGGATCGAGGGCCAGCGGGAACTCGGGGAGCTGGGTGAAGTGGGGCGCCTCGTCCCGCGTGCGGAAGCCGATCGGCTGGGCGGCGACGTGGCCGGAGACGGCCTTCCGCATGGTGGCGACGACCGGCAGCATGTGCTCCGGGTCGAGCCCGCAGTTCGCGCCGACGACGTCCGCGCCCTCGTCCGCCAGGATCCGCGCGGCCTCGGCGATCGGCGTCCCGTCCCCCGTCCGCTCCTCGCGGACGGTGAAGGTGACCACGGCGGGGTAGCCGGCGTCCTTGACGGCCCGGAGCGCGAGGCGGGCCTCGCCGAGATAGACGAAGGTCTCGCAGACGAAGAAGTCCACGCCCGCGGAGGCCTGGACGGCGACCTGCTCCTCGAAGAGCCGGCGCACGCGGTCGCGCGAGGCGGCGTCGTGGGGGTCGTACATCCAGGTCAGCGAGAGCGTCCCCGCGACCAGCGCCGCGTCGCCGGCGACCTCGTTCGCGATCCGGACGGCCGCGCGGTTGATGGCCTCGACCTGGTCCGCGTAGCCCGCGGTCCCGAGCTTCTCCTTGCTGGCGTAGAAGGTCAGCGCCTGGAGGACGTCGGCGCCGGCCCGGAGGAACTCCTGGTGGAGCTGGCGGAGCGCGTCGGGGTGCTCGATCGCGACCTCGGGCGTGAACGGTCCGGCCTGGACGTAGCCGCGGCGCTCCAGCTCGAGGATGTAGCCGCCGTCCCCGAGGACGACGCCGTTGCTCAGCCGCTCCAGGATTCCCTGCTTCGCCATGACGCCTCCGGGGGTGGGGGGGTCGTCGGTGTGTCCCGGTTATATGCGCTCCCGGCCGGGAACGCAAGGGGAGGTGAAAGCGTCCCCCATCGAGTCCACGCGGTGGGGTCGGGCTCCTTGGCGCCGGTGAACACCTAGTCCGCCTGGTCGAGCACCACGCCGGTCGCGTGCGCCAGCCGCACCCACTCCGGCCCGCCGCGATACCGCGTCACGCGGTCCGGCGGCAGATGACCGAGCGGCGCCGGGGGCGGGAGAGGGAAGCGCGCGGCCCTACACCCAGGGGGAATGGCTGTTCGAGGCCCCGAAGGTCTTCCCCTCGGCGTAGCGGCCGAAGGCGAACGGCCGGAGCTCCGGGACCGTCTCGCCCATGAGGTAGCGCGCCACGAGCTTTCCGACCCCCGTCATCTTGAAGCCGTGGTTCGAGTCCGCGATCATGTAGACGTTCGGCGTGACCCAGTCGAAGATCGGCACGTTGTCCGGCGTGAAGGCGCCGATCCCGCCGTTCCGGCGCTCGCGGAAGCTCGGCCGGCACCCCTCGAAGCGCGACATCGTCTGCCCCATCGCGGCGCAGAAGTAGTCGGCGAACCAGGGATCCGCCTGGTACTCGTCGTTGGCGTGGCCGTAGGGGTCGGTGACCGCGGTGGGGCCGAGCTTGACGGGCGTGGTGCCGCCCTGGAGGCCGGGCCGGTCCATCCGCTCGTTCCCGTTCTTGAAGTAGACGTAGGTGTAGTCCTTGATCTCCCGGCCGGTGGCCGGATCCACGACGGGCTCCGAGGTCTCGACGTGGAGGACCGGGGGGTTCAGTCCCTGCGCGGTCAGATACGGCCGATCGTGATAGACCTCGCCCTCGAGGAGCCGCCAGAAGGTCCACATGTCCTTGGTCACGACCGTGCCGTCGGGATAGCGGCAGTCCACCGTCGCGGGCATTCCGAGCATGGCCCAGTGCTTCGGCGTCCAGGCGCCCAGGCCCCAGATGACGGCGTCGCAGCGGATCCGTCCCCGGTTGGTGAGGACCGCCGTGACGCGGCCCCCCTGGACGTCGTAGCCCGTCACCTCGACGCCGCCCAGCACGGGCACGCCGTGCTGGGCGCACTTGCCGGCGAGCCCGCTGACCGCCTGACGGGTCCCCGCGTAGCCGCTGACCTTCTCGTGGAGGGCGACGCCGACGTACTTCGTGTTGAAGTCGGGCCAGAGCCGCTTCACGAACCGCCGCGCGTCGTCGCCGGCGTAGAGGTCGGAGGGATAGCCCGCGGCGTTCTGGCTCCGGTGGACGCGCTCGTAGTCGGCGAGGTTCTTCTCCTCGTCGACCGCGACGTAGCCCACCTGCTGGAAGCCCAGGGCGACCGGGTCGTACGTCCAGACGTCCACGCTGTGGCGGATGATGGCGTGGAGCGGCTCGGTCATGTAGAGGTTGCGCACGCAGCCGCAGGCGATGCCGGAGGCGCCGGCGCCGACCGCGGTCTTGTCGAGCACGACGACGTCCTGTCCGGACCCCCGCTTGCGGCGGGCCAGCTCCATCGCGAGGTGCCACCCGGTGCTGAGGCCGTGGATGCCGGCGCCGACGACGGCGTACTGGACGGAGGTGGGGATGTCGCTCATCGCGGTCTCCTCGTTGGCAGCGGAAACGGCGCCGCCGGTCGATCGCGGCGCGCTCGGCGGTCAGCGCGGCGAGGGCGCGCGCCGCGCGCGGGGCTAGGCTCTTTTAGCACCCGCGGATCGGAGGGTCAAGCCGCGGTCCGGCCGGTTCGGCTTCCGCGGGCAGGGCCTCGCCGGCCGCGAGGGCGTCGAGGAGCCGCGCCAGCGGCCGGGCGGCGCGGGCGACCCGCGCGGGCCGCGCCTCGCCAGTCGCCGCGGCGAGGAAGGCTGCTTGCCGCGTCGCGGGCTGGGCCAAGAGCCACGCCGCCGCGGCACGGCGCACGGGCGGCCCGAGAAGGCCGAGGACCTCGCGGACCAGCCGCTGCGCCAGCGGCCGGTGCGCCGCCCGGCTCAGGCCCACACGCTCTCTCGTGTAGGCACGGGCCAGCGCGCGGCCGAGGCGCACGGTATCTCCCCGCACCTCGACGAGGTCCCGCGGCACGGTCCCCCACACGATCGCGAGCGCCGGCCACACGGCGTCGATCGCGGGCGCGAGGAGCGGCGTCGCCTCGAGGGGCAGCAGCGCGCCGAGCGCCTCGCGCCAGGACGCCGGGAGCGGCGCGTCGGCTTCGCACGCCGGAGCCGACGTGGCGGGAGCCTCGACCAGCTCTCCCCGCTCGTCGAACGTGAGATGCGCCTCGAGTCGCCGGCCGAGCGCTTCGAGCCCGGCGACGTACCGGCGTCCGCCCTCGGGGTCCGTGACCGGGCGGACCACGCGGTGCTCGCGTCGCGTGAGGCCTTGCCAGTCGGCCCGGTAGTAGAGCCGCCCTTCCCACCCGACCTTCTCCACGCCGTCGCGGAGCTGGACGTAGACCCCCGGGTCGAGGAAGAGCCGCTCGTGGGGTGCGGGCGTCCAGTCGAGCGGGGCCTCGTACGCCTCGCCGCTCTGCAGCGTGGCCTCGCCGCCCGCGGTGAAGGCGGCGAGCGGCTCGGGCGCGCCGGACGCGAAGCGGAAGGACTCGACGAGCGCCCAGAAGAGCTGCTCCGTCGGGTAGGGGCCACGGTATCGGAGCGAGCCCCCCCGCTGATCCGCGGCCAGCGAGGCGAGGAGGTTGAGGAGGCTCGTGCCGGCCCCCGGCGGCAGGCGGTCCGGATCGGCGAGCGGCGGGATCGCCGCGATGCGGTCCCAGTCGAGGGCGCCGGAACCCGTGAGGACCTCGAGTGGTCCGCTGCCCGGCTTCCCGAGCCGGACGATCCGGTCCGCGGCGCCCCACAGCGCGTGCTCGTCGGCGCCGGGCTCGACACCCAGCCAGGCGCCGTCGACGTTCCGGACCGCCGCGCCGCGGAACGCGCCGTCGGGACCACGGCGGACGGCGAGCGTCACGTGGCCGCGACGGTCGAGGTCGAGCAGCCGGTGGCGCAGCCGGGGGTGCGGTTCGCCGAGGTAGAGCGAGACGGAGCCGTGGAGCCGGACGATCCCGAGCGGCCGGTCGCGGTGCACCAGCCGGCGCTCCCCCGGCGCGTTCACGAGGATCGCGTCGGCGAGCCCCTGGCGCGCACGGCCGAGCTGGGCGCGATCCACCCCCAGGGCCTCGAGCCCGGCGGCGGCCCCGTCGAGGCCGGCCACGAGGGCCGCGACATCGGGCGGCCCGTCCAGGACGTCAGAGCCCGAGATACGCCTCCTTGATGTAGGGGTCGTCGAGGAGCTCGGTCGCGGTCCCGGCGCGCACGATGCGGCCGGTCTCGAGCACGTACCCGTAGTGCGCGATCGCGAGCGCCTGGTGGACGTTCTGCTCGACCAGGAGCACGGTGACGCCGGCGCGGTTCACGGCGACCAGCGTCTGGAAGAGCTCGGCCACGACGAGCGGGGCCAGCCCGAGCGACGGCTCGTCGAGCATGAGGAGGCGCGGCCGAGCCATGAGCCCGCGCGCGATCGCGAGCATCTGCTGCTCGCCCCCGGAGAGCGTGCCGGCGAGCTGTCCCTGGCGCTCGGCGAGGCGCGGGAAGAGGCTCGCCACCCAGGCCAGGCTCTCCTGCCGCGCGCCCCGCGCATGCGCCGGATAGGCCCCCAGCTCGAGGTTCTCGCGCACGGTCATCCCGGCCCAGAGCCGCCGGCCCTCGGGGATGTGACTGATGCCGAGCGCGACGATCGCGTGGGGCGCGAGGGCGGTCACGTCGCGCGCCTCGAAGCGAATCGCGCCGTGCCGTGGCCGGGCCAGCCCCGAGACGGCGCGAAGGGTCGTGGTCTTGCCCGCGCCGTTCGCGCCCAGGAGCGTCACGATCCGGCCCGCGGGGACCTCGAAATCGACGCCCCAGAGCGCCGGGACGTCGCCGTGGCTGACCTGGAGCGCCGTGACGGTGAGCATGGGGCCGAGGGTGGCGCCAGGATACGGCGCGCGCCCCGGGCGGTCAACGCACGTCCTCGTTCTCACGTCCTCGTTCGGCCCCCGCCGTCCCGCCGCGACATTCGGCCGAGCGACGTGCCAACCTGGCTCGGATGTCGTGACGCCCTGGCATTCGGCACTCTCTCGCTTTCTCCCGTCCCAGCTGAGAGCAGTGATGTTTCGCGGCCTTACGCTGCTCCGCCGAATCTCCTTCGCTTTTCCTGCGGGGAGCGACGCGGCACTGGATATGCTCTCTTGGCGCGTTGCGGAGACCGGTTCCGGGCAGGGCACGCGGGTGGCGAGGGGGGCAGAGCGCCACGGGGCCCTGGGGTCGGGTTGCCGAAGGAAGGAGGTCGGGAGGCAGCTCGGGGCATGGTGGCCGCCGCAGAAACGGGGGGGGGCACCATGGGAGGGCGGACAGGCGCGGCGGTCGGCTGGATCGGGCTGTTGGTCGTGGGTGGGGCGTGGCTGTTGGGGGGCGTGGGGATGGCGAGCGCGCAGCCCCCCGCGTGCGGGTCGGTGACGGACGGGCTGCCGCGGGCGCTGCCGGCGCTGACGGTGCCGGCGC
>JBIOTN010000173.1:0-33347 GCA_044866005.1 Candidatus Rokuibacteriota bacterium
GCACCCCGAGCGCGCCGGCCTGCAGCGCGAACGCGATCGAGAGGTTCGAGTGGTCCTCCACCTCGAGGGGGCCGGGCACCCGCTGCTCGACCGCGCGGCGGTAGTTGTAGCCGAGGCCGGCGCTCACGTTGCCGACCCACGCCGCGATCACCCGGCGCACGCAGCCCGCGCCGATGAGCTGGTCGAACAGGATGTCGGAGATGGGGCCGATGAGGGTGAGGTCGCGCCGGCCCTGGCGGATCAGCTCGTGGCCCGCCGCGAAGGGAATGAGCGCCTCGAGCGCCGTGCCCATGCAGATCGAGGCGCCGTCCGGGACGAAGCGGGCGACGGCGTCCCGCATGGACATGAGCTTGGGCCGGGGCACCCCGGTATCTTACTCCACGCTCAGAGCGCGGCGGCGTACCTCTCGGGATCGGCGTCGAACAGGTCCTTGCAGCGCCCGCAGCAGAAGTAGACGGAGCGCCCGGCCCAGTCCGACTGGTAACGCGCGGTGGCGGTCTCCACCGTCATGCCGCAGATCGGATCCTTCGCGTCCGCGGCCGGCTCGAAGGCGGCCACCGTCACGTGATCGGTCTTGCCGCTGTGGCGCGCGTGGATGATCTCGGCGAGGATGCTGACCGCGATCTCCTCGGGCGTCACCGCGCCGAGGTCGAGCCCCGCCGGCGCCTTGAGCCGCGCCAGGCGCTCGGCGGGCACCCCGCGCGCCTGGAGCGCCTCGAGGACCGCGCGGGCCCGCGTCGGGCTCGCCACCAGGCTGACGTAGCCGGCCGGGCTCCTGAGCGCCTCGTCGAGCGCGTCCTCGTCGAAACGGCCGTGGGTCGCCACCACGATCGCCGTTCCCGGCGTGATGGCGACCGCGCCGAGCGCCTCCACGACCCGGCCGGCCCCGGGCCGCCGCGCCGAGTCGCGCTCGACCTCCACCACGTCGAAGCTCACGTCCGCAGCGAGACGGGCCAGGGTCGCCACGGCCGGGCCCCTCCCGACCAGGACGAGCTGCGGCTTGGGAAGCGACGGCTCGATGTAGATCTCGAGCGTCCCGCCGCTGTGGCAGCTCATCGCGAGGACCCGCACGCCCGGCCGTCCGCCGAGGCCCGTCCCGCCTTCGCCCACGAGCGCGACCAGGCGCGGCTCCCCGTCGCGCAGCGCGGCGAGCGCCTCCGTGACGACGACGGGCTCGGCGCAGCTCCCGCCGATCCACCCCGAGACCGTGCCGTCCTGACGGATGAGCGCCCTGGCGCCGGGCTTGGCCGAGGTCGGCCGCTCGCACCGGACCACGGTCGCGACGGCGAAGGGCTCCCGCCGCCGGGCGAGCTCGTACGCCAGGGCCAGGAGGTCATCCGGCATCGAGGGGCTCTCGCAAGCGCCCGCGCGTCACGACGGTCCGCCTCTACTCGCTCACCCCGTGCGCCCGGAGGAGCGCCCAGACCTTCGCGGGCGTGATGGGGATGTCCACGTGGCGCACGCCCAGGTGCCAGAGCGCGTCCACCACGGCGTTGGCGATCGCCGCGGGGGCCCCCACCGTGGCGGACTCGCCGACGCCCTTCGCCCCGAGCGGGTGGTGGGGCGACGGGGTGCAGGTCTTGTCGGTCTCCCACTTCGGCGTCTCCACGGCGGTGGGCAGGAGATAGTCCACGAAGCTCCCGCCGCGGATGTTTCCCTGCTCGTCGTAGGAGATCTCCTCGTAGAGCGCCGGGGCGAGCCCCATCGTGAGGCCGCCGTGGATCTGGCCTTCCACGATCATCGGGTTGATGATGTTCCCGCAGTCGTCCACCGCCACGAAGCGGCGGACCTTGACCTCGCCGGTGCCCTTGTCGATGTCCACGACGCAGACGTAGCTCCCGAAGGGGAAGGTCAGGTTCGGCGGGTCGTAGTAGGAGACCGCCTCGAGTCCGGCTTCCATGCCCTGCGGGTGGTTCGTGTAGGCGGCGAAGGCGATCTCCTGGATCGTCTTGGCGCGACCCGGCGCGCCCTTCACGGAGAACCGGCCCGGCTCCCAGGTGAGGTCCTCCTCGGCCGCTTCCAGGAGGTGCGCGGCGATCTTCCGCGCCTTGTCGCGGATCTTCCGCGCCGCCATGGCCGCAGCCCCGCCGGCCGTGGGGGTGGAGCGGCTGGCGTAGGTTCCGAGCCCGTAGGGCGCGGTGTCCGTGTCGCCCTCCTCGACCTGGATGTGGGCCGCCGGGATCCCCAGCTCCTGGGCCAGGATCTGGGCGTAGGTGGTCTCGTGCCCCTGGCCCTGGGACTTGGTCCCGAAGCGGGCGATCGCCTTGCCCGTGGGGTGGATCCGAATCTCGCAGCTGTCGAACATCTTGAGCCCGAGGATGTCGAAGTGCTTGGAGGGACCGGCGCCCACGATCTCGGTGAAGCTCGAGATGCCGATGCCCATCAGCTCCCCGCTCCGGCGCCGCTCGACCTGCTCGCGCCGGAGCTCCGCGTACCCGATCCGGTCCATGGCCTTCCGGAGGGCCGCCGCGTAGTCGCCGCTGTCGTACTCCCAGCCCAGGGCCGACCGGTACGGGAACTGCTCGGGCTTGATGAAGTTCTTCAGCCGGAACTCCGCGGGGTCCATCCCGAGCTCGTGCGCCATCAGGTCGGCCATCCGCTCGATCGTGTGGACGGCTTCGGTGACGCGGAAGGAGCAGCGGTAGGCGATCCCGCCGGGCGGCTTGTTCGTGTAGACGCCGTCGACCTCCACGTGGGCCGCCTTGAAGTCGTAGGAGCCCGTGCAGATGTGGAAGAGCCCCGCCGGGAACTTCGAGGGGTTGGCCGCCGCGTCGGTGTATCCGTGGTCGGCGAGGGTCTTGATCCTGAGCGCCGTGAGCGTGCCGTCTTTCCGTGCCGCGACCTCGGCGGTGATGTGGTAGTCGCGCGCGAAGGAGTCGGCCTGGAGGTTCTCCATCCGGTCCTCCACCCACTTGACCGGCTTGCCCGTGAGGACGGAGGCCGCGACGGCGATCACGTAGCCCGGATAGACGGGGACCTTGCCTCCGAAGCCGCCTCCGATGTCGGGCGAGATGATGCGGATCTTGTGCTCCTCCAGGCCGACGTGGCCGGCGACGAGGGCGAAGACCGTGCGGATCGCGTGGGGCGCCTGGGTCGTCATCCAGACGGTGAGCTTTCCGCTGACCTTGTCGAACTGCGCCACGCACCCGCAGGTCTCGATCGACGCCACGTGGATGCGCGGGAGGTAGATGTCCTGCTTGACCGTCACCGCCGCGTCCCGGAACGCGCGGTCGGTCGCGGCCCGGTCCCCCCACTCCCAGTGCCAGATGTGGTTGTCGTGCTTGTCCTTCTTGTCGGTGCGCAGCACCGGGGCGCCGGGCTCGAGGGCCTTCCGGGGATCGACGACGGCGGGGAGCGACTCGTACTGGACCTCGACGGCGTCGACGCCGTCGGCGGCGACGTAGCGGTCGGTGGCGAGAACCGCCGCCACCTCCTGGGCCTGGTACATCACGCGCTCCACCGGCAGCACCATCTGCGTGTCCGACATGAGGGTCGGCATCCAGTGGAGGTTGTACTTCGCGAGGTCCTGGCCGGTGATGACGGCCAGCACGCCGGGGATCGCCAGCGCCTTCGATGCGTCGATCTTCTTGATCCGGGCGTGGGCGAACGGGCTCCGGACGATGTCGAGGTAGAGCATCCCGGGAAGCTGGATGTCGTCGACGTACGTCCCCTTCCCCCGGATGAAGCGCGGGTCTTCCTTCCGCTTCACCGAGTGCCCCATGCCGCCGACCTCGGCCGATGTGCGCGGGAGCGAACTCTGAGGCGCCATCATGCCCCTCCCTGCCGCATCGCGGCCGCGGCGTGCTCGATCGCCTTCACGATGTTCACGTAGCCGGTGCAGCGGCAGAGGTTCCCCGAGATCGCCACGCGAATCTGCTCCTCCGTGGGGTCTTTGTGCTTCTGCAGGAAGGCGTACCCGGTCATCAGCATCCCCGGTGTGCAGTAGCCGCACTGGAGGCCGTGCTCCTGCATGAACCCGTCCTGGACCGGATGGAGCTTGCCGTCCTGCTCGAGCCCCTCCACCGTCATGAGCTGTCGCCCGTGGGCCTGGACCGCGAACACGGTGCACGACTTCACGGGCCGGCCGTCGAGCAACACGGTGCACGCCCCGCAGTGTGTCGTGTCGCACCCGATGTGCGTCCCGGTCAGGCGCAGGACCTCGCGGATCAGGTGCACCAGGAGCAGCCGGGGCTCCACCTCCGCCTCGCGCCGCTCGCCGTTGATCGTCAGCTCGACGCGCATGACCGTCACCTCCGCCCGCCGGCGCGCTCGAGCGCTCGGCGCAGCGCCCGGGCCGTCAACACCCGCACGAGATCGCGCTTGTACTCGGCCGGTCCCCGGAGGTCTGCCGTGGGCTGGGACGCCTCGGCGGCCAGCTGCGCCGCCTGCGCGAGGGCGGCCTGGTCGAGCCGCTTCCCGGCGAGGAAGGCTTCGGCCTTCCGGGCCTGGATCGCGGTGGCCCCGACGTTGGTGAGCCCGATGCCCGCCCGCTCGCAGGCGCCGTCCGGGCTCAGCGTGACCTGCGCCGCGACCGCGGCCGCGGCGAAGTCCCCGACCTTCCGCTCGACCTTGAGGTAGGCGCCGCCGGTCCGGGGTGCCGGCGCGGGCACGCGCACCTCCACGAGGATCTCGTCGGGAGCGAGGGCGGTCGTGAAGAGCCCGGTGAAGAACGCCTCGACCGGGATCCGCCGCTCGCCTCGCGGGCCCGCGGCCACCAGCTCCGCCCGCACCGCGAGCATCGTCGCGGGGTGGTCGTTGGCGGGATCGGCGTGCGCGAGGTTGCCGCACACCGTCGCCAGGTTCCGGACCAGGGGATCGGCGAGGACGCGCGTCGTGTCGGCCAGGATGGGGTAGCGCGTGGCGACCAGGTCGGATTCCTCCAGATCGGCTTCCCGGGCCAGCGCGCCGATCCTGAGGACGCCGTTCTCTTCGCGGATGTAGCCGAGCCCGGGGATGCGGTTGATGTCGACGACGTGCCGCGGCGTGGCGAGCCTGAGCTTCATCAGCGGGATGAGGCTCTGCCCGCCCGAGAGGATCTTGGCGTCGTCGCCGTAGCGGGTGAGCAAGGCCGTGGCGTCCGGGATCGAGGTGGGCGCGTGGTACTCGAAGGCGGCCGGGATCATACGTGGCCCTCTCTCGTCCGGGGCGAAGCGGCGGGTCGCAACGGACGGCTTGGAACCCGGAGACGGCGCTCAGCCCCCGGATACTAGAAGCCGACGCCGGGCTTGTCAAGCGCGCGGGACGCCCGGGAGGCCAGTCGGGCCACCACGCCTGTTGGGCCGCCACGCCTTGACAACGGCCGGGCCCCGCGGCTACCGTGGCGCCACCTGTCGTCCCGGCGCGCCCCGAATCGCGCCAACCACACGAGGAGGTGGCCCCATGAAGCCAGGCCCGTCCGTCCCCCCGACTCCTGCTCTCGACGCGCTGCGCCAGGCCTGGCAGGCCGGCCGTCTCTCGCGCCGGGAATTCCTCGGCCGCGCCGCCGGGCTCGGCCTCGGCGCCGCGGCCGCCGCCGCGCTCGCCGAGACGGCCGGGCCGCGAGGCGCCTCCGCCCAGACCGGGCAGAAGCGCGACTTCGTGGTGGCCCAGGGCGGCGACGTCTCGAAGCTCGATCCGCACTTCTCGACGTCGTCCAACGACATCCGCGTGTCCTTCAACGTCTTCGACAACCTCACGAACCGCTACCCGAACGACCGACTGGCGCCCGGCCTGGCGACCGAGTGGAAGAACAGCGCGCCGACGACGTGGACCTTCAAGCTCCGCCAGGGGGTGCGCTTCCACAACGGCGATGCCTTCAGCTCCGCCGACGTCAAGTTTTCCATCGAGCGGACCTACGACCCGAGCGTGAAGACCATGGTCGCGAGCGTCTTCACCACCGTGGACCGGATCGAGACGCCCGACGCCGCGACCGTGGTCGTCCACACCAAGAAGCCCGACCCCCTCCTCCCCGCGCGCCTGGCCTTCTACGGCGGCCAGATCGTGCCGAAGCGGTACGTCGAGCAGGCCGGCAACGACGCCTTCAACCAGAAGCCCGTCGGCACCGGCCCCGTCCGCTTCGTCTCCTGGACGAAGGACGACCGGCTCGTCCTCGAGGCGAACCCCGACTACTGGGGCGGGAAGATCGACGTGGACCGGGTCGTCTTCCGGCCCGTCCCGGAGACCGCCCCCCGCGTGGCGGGTCTCCTCAAGGGCGAGTTCGACGCCATCACCCAGCTCACGCCCGACCACTGGGACCGCGTGAACCAGAGCGCCACGACGAAGGGCGTCTCCGCCCTCTACGCCGGCCTCTACGTCCTCGGCACGAACTCCAAGGTCAAGCCGCTGGACAACTGGACGCTCAAGCGCGCCATGCAGCTCGGTGTCGACCGGGAGGCCCTCGTCAAGGACCTCTGGCGCGGGCGCGGGGTCATCCCCAACAGTCCCATCGCCAGGGGGGACAACCACTACGACGCCGCCCTCCCGCCCCTCCGCTACGACCCCCGCGAGGCGCGCGAACTCGTCAAGCGCTCGGGCTACCGGGGGGAGCCGATCTACCTGGAGACGACGGTCGGCCTCATCGCCAACGACAAGCCCATGTCGGAGGCGATCGCGGCCATGTGGAAGGACGTCGGGATCAACGTCGTGGTCGAGGTCATCGAGTTCTCGGTGCGCGCCCAGAAGAACCGCGAGCGGACCTTCAAGGGCCTCTGGTGGTCCGACCCGACCTCGACCCTCCGGGACCCCGACGGGATGATGTGGCGGCTCATGTCGCCGGGCGGGCCCCACGACTACTGGCGGCATCCCGAGTTCGACGAGCTGGGGAACGCCGCCCGCTTCTCGATCGACGAGAGCTTCCGGGGCAAGGCGTACCGGCGGATGACGGAGCTCTTCCTCGAGTACAACCCCTGGATCATCGTGATCCAGCCCTACGAGGACTACGGGCTCCAGAAGTCCGTCGAGTTCACCCCGAACCCGAACCAGGCCTTCGAGCTCCGCCGCTTCAACCTGCGCGTCCGCCAAGCCTAGCCGCGGCGCGGCCGCCCCCGGCGGCGACCCCAGGCGATCGACCGGCTCGCGCGCGCACGGCGTTCCTTGCGTCCCGCGACGGCTTTCGTCTATGATCTGAGCCGCTTTTGCCGGCCGTTCGCGTCGTCGGGGGGAGGGAACGTGGGGCTGAGCGAAGCCGACACCCGGGCCAAGCTGATCGATCCCGCCCTGCATGCCCGGGGGTGGACCGAGGATTTGATCCGGCGCGAAGAGTGCGCCGGGACGGTCGAGATCATCGACGGTTGCCCGCGCCGGCAGGCCCGCGGACGGATCGATTACACGCTCCGGGTCAAGGTGAACCCGGACACCCAGCCCGTCGCGGTCGCGCTCATCGAGGCCAAAGCCGAGCATCTGCCGCCCACCCACGGCCTGGAGCAGGGAAAGCTGTACGGAGCCTGCAAGCGGCTCAACGTCCAGGTCGTCTTCGCCTCGAACGGGCACCTGTTCGTCGAATTCGACCGCTCGACCGGCCAGACCCAGCCGCCGCGTCAGCTGTCGGAGTTCCCCACGCCGGCCGATCTCCGGGCTCGATACGAGAAGATGCTGGGCTTCAGCCTCGAAGCGCCGGCGGCGCGGCCGCTGCTCGCGAGGTATGCACGCGGCGAGGCGACTCGGCGCTACTACCAGGACGCGGCCATCCGCGCGGTGCTCGAAAAGATCGCCAAGGGCGACAAGCGGGCACTCCTGTCCCTCGCCACCGGCGCCGGGAAGACCTTCATCGCCGTGAACCTCCTTCGGCGCATCGCGGATGCGGGACAGCTCCGCCGCGCCCTCTTCGTCTGCGACCGTGACGAGCTGCGAAGCCAGGGCCTGGGCGCCTTCCAGAACGAATTCGGCGCGGACGCCGCGCCGGTGTCTGGGGACAACCCTCAGAAGAATGCCCGCGTCCTCATCGCCACGTATCAGACCCTGGACGTGGACACGGACGAGGCGGATGCGAACTTCCTCACGACCCACTACCCCGAAAACTACTTCAGCCACGTCGTCATCGACGAATGCCACCGCTCCGCCTGGGGCAAATGGTCGCAGGTCCTCACGCGCAACCCGGACGCGGTGCAGATCGGTCTCACCGCGACCCCTCGCCAGATCGACATTCCAGAGAAGAGTGCCGAGGCCGAAGCCGACAAGCGCATCTCGGCAGATAACCTCCGCTACTTCGGTGAGCCGGTCTACGAGTACGACATGAGCCAGGGAATCGAGGACGGCTACCTGGCGGCCTGCGAGATCCTCCGCCGCGACATCTTCCTCGACGACAAGCCGCAGAGCGAGCGCGAGACCGGAATCGATCAAGAAGACCTGGTGCAGAAGGCGCTGAGCGACGCCGACACGGGGGAGCTCCTGGCGCCGGCGATCGCCCGCCAGCACTACGACGCCTACGTCTTCGAGGATCGACTGCTCCTGCCGGAGCGGGTCGCGACGATGTCCCGGGACCTCTTCGAGCACCTGGTCGCGACGGGTGGGCCGGAACAGAAGACGATCATCTTCTGCGCCCGCGACCGGCATGCCGACGACGTCGCCAACGCCATGAACAATCTCTACGCCGCCTGGTGCGCCGAGAGCGGCCGGCCACGTCTCGAGCCGTACGCGTTCAAGTGCACGGCGGCGAGCGGCGGCGGCGACTATCTTCCCGAGCTCCGGGGCGCCGCGCGGCATCATCTCATCGCGACGACGGTCGATCTCCTGACGACCGGCGTGGATGTGCCGTGCGTCCGGAACGTCGTCTTCTTCAAGTACGTGCGCTCGCCGATCGCCTTCCACCAGATGGTAGGCCGGGGCACGCGGCTGGATACGCCGACGGGCAAGCTCATGTTCCGGGTCTACGACTACACCGACGCCACCCGGCTCTTCGGCAAGGAGTTCGTCAGCAAGACCGCCGGACCACGGAAGCCGCGCGAAGGTCCGGGGCCCGAGCCGCCGGAGCCGCCCGAGCGGACGATCCGCGTGGAGGGGTTCGACGTGCGGGTGACCGATGCCGGCCGGTACATCGTGGCCATGGTGGACGGCAAGGCCGTGCCCGTCACCGTGGAAGAGTACAAGCAGCGGCTGGCGGCCAAGCTCGTCGAGGAGGCTCCCACGCTCGAAACCTTCCGCGCCCGCTGGATCACACCGGCAGAGCGCCAGGAGATGCTGGGCCGGCTACCGGACGCGGGCCGCTCGCCATTCCTTGTGCGCTCGCTCGAAGAGATGCTGGACTACGATCTCTACGACGTGCTGGCGGAGCTGGGGTACGGGCTGGCTCCCCGCACCCGAGCCCAGCGGGCGGGCGCCTTCGCCTACAAGCATCGGGCCTGGCTGTCGGGCCTCCCGCCGGACGCCGCCGAGACCTTGAAGGCGCTGTCGTCCCAGTTCGTCCTGGGCGGGACCGACAGCCTGGAGAACCCGCAGGTCTTCCAGACCCCGGAAGTCGTTCGGGCCGGCGGCCTCACTGCGCTGCGGGCTCTCGGCCGACCGGCCGAGGTGCTTCACGAGACCAAGGAAAAGATGTTCGCAGCCTGAGTCGTGGCCTAGAATGAGGAGAGGCCCGTCCGATGCGCTTCTACACCTTCGCGATCGTGATCGAGCGGGAGGCCGAGGACCAGGGCTATTCGGCCTACAGCCCGACCTTGCCCGGCTGCTTCAGCAACGGCAAGACGGTCGAGGAGGCCAAGCGCAACATCCGCGCCGCCATCCAGCAGCACGTCGAAGCCCTGCTCGCCCACGGCCAGCCCGTCCCGCAGAACGACCGGCTCGTCCACGTCGAGGAGTTGACCGTCGGGGTTCCCTGATGACGCGCCTCCCACAGCTCACGGCCCGTGAGCTGGTGAGGTTCCTCAAGTCGCAGGGATTCGTCGAAGACCGGCAGAGCGGCAGTCACCTGCCTTGTGGCACGAGCAGCGCAAGGTCACCGTCACCATCCCGATCCACACCGGCACCGACCTCGGCCGCGGCCTTGCCGTGCGAATCCTGAAGGACGCCGGCTTCTCCGTCGAGGACTACCTTCGGTTGAAATGAACACACAACGTGTCGACGCGCAAGTCAGTGAGTCTGACATTCGCCGAATCCCCAAGGGTTGGCAGCGACTACGGCTTGGAGATGTTGGCGAGATTGTCTCGGGAGTAACTCTAGGTCGCAGGATGACCGGAACGCCGAGCCGCTCGGTTCCGTATCTGCGAGTCGCGAACGTTAAGGATGGCCGTATCGACCTGTCAGACGTGTACAAAATCGAAGCTACGGAGTTTGAGATCACCAAATGGCGCTTGAAGTGGGGCGATCTACTGCTGACTGAAGGAGGAGACGCTGACAAACTCGGGCGAGGCACATATTGGGAAGGACAGATTCCCGAATGTCTTCACCAGAACCACATTTTTCGCGTTCGCTTTGACCTAAACACGATGTCACCACCCTTTGTAGCGGCGCTCATCGGTTCACCGTACGGAAAGGCCTATTTCCTGGCGCACGCCAAGCAGACGACCGGCATTGCGACCATCAACCAAAAGGTTCTGGCTGAGTTTCCCTTGTTGGTTCCGCCACTTCCTCAGCAACAGCGGATTGCAATGCTCCTGGCGGCCCAGCTGGCGGCCGTGGACCGGGCGCGCGCCGCCGTGGAAGCCCAGCTCGAGGAGGCAAAGAGCCTCGCAATCACCTACTTGCGGCAAGCCTTCCATGGAATCACGCCACTATCCGTTACGTCTGTTCGGGACCCGGCCCCTGCCGGATGGCAATGGAGGCATTTGACCAGCCTCGCTCGACTCGAAAGCGGGCACACACCGAGCCGGTATCACCCCGAATGGTGGGGAGGGGTAATCCCCTGGATAGCTCTGCCTGACATTCGCAAGCTGGACGGCCGGGTCGCCCATGAGACGACCGAGTACACGAACGAGGCCGGAATCGCCAATTCGTCAGCTCGCGTGCTTCCCGCCGGCACAGTCGTGCTCTCACGGACGGCCTCGGTAGGGTTCGTCACCGTGATGGGGCGCGAAATGGCCACAACCCTCTCTGCCAATATGGGTGAGACAGTGACCCCCTGGGAGTTTAATGTCGAGCGCGAGCAAGGATCAGAGGCCAATGAGCACCGTGGAAGGGGCCCTCGGTGGGCCGGCGATCGAGGTCGTGGCGAAGGCGACGCGGCGGCGGTTCACCCTCGACTACAAGTGGAAGATTGTCCGGGAGGCCGACGGCTGTAAGACGCCTGGAGCGATCGGCGCCCTGCTCCGTCGCGAGGGGCTGTACTCCTCACACCTGACCACGTGGCGCGCGGCCCGCGATCGGGGAGGGTTGGCCGGAGCGTCGAAGAAGCGGGGCCCGGTGCCGCGGGTGCCTGATCCGCGCGACAAGCGAATCAGCGAACTTGAGCGGGAGAACGCTCGCTGGCGCCGGCGCGCGGAGCGGGCCGAGGCCCTGGTGGAGGTTCAAAAAAACATCGCGGCGTTGCTAGGGACGCCACGCGAGAGCGAGACGTCCTGATGGCGGCGGTGGCCGAGGTTGGACCTCGGCTTGGCGTCGCACGGACGTGCGCGGCCCTCGGGATGCCGCGGGCGACCTACTACCGACGGCGGCGGTCCCAGAGCGGCCCGCCGCGCCGCCGATCGTCCCCCCGCGCGCTCAGTGTCGCAGAGCGCACTGCCGTACTCACCGTGCTGCACGAGCCGCGGTTCGTGGACCTCGCTCCGGCAGAAGTTTACGCGACCCTCCTCGATGAGGGCCGATACCTCTGCTCCGAGCGGACGATGTACCGCCTCCTGGCGGCCCACCAGGAGGTGCGGGAGCGGCGGAACCAGCTCCGGCATCCGCGCTACGCCGCCCCCGAGCTGCTTGCCCGCCGACCGAACGAACTGTGGAGCTGGGACATCACCAAGCTTCCCGGACCCGCGAAGTGGACCTACTTCTACCTCTACGTCATGCTCGACGTCTTCAGCCGGTACGTCGTCGGCTGGATGGTGGCTCATCGGGAGAGCGCCACACTCGCCGAGCGGTTCATCCGCGAGACGTGCGCCCGGCGAGGGATCGCCCGTGATCAACTGACCGTCCACGCCGACCGGGGACCCGCCATGACCTCCAAGCCCGTGGCGCTGCTTCTGGCCGACCTGGGCGTAACCAAGACTCACGCCCGGCCTCACGTTTCCAACGACAACCCGTTCTCGGAGGCACAATTCAAGACCCTGAAGTACCGGCCGGCGTTCCCCGAGCGCTTTGGCTCGATCCAGGACGCGCGAGCACACTGCCATGGCTTCTTCCTCTGGTACAACACTGCGCACCATCATTCGGGCCTCGGCCTGCTGACTCCCGCCGACGTGCATCACGGCCTAGCCGCGCAACGCGTTGCCGCGCGGGCGATCGTGCTCGCCACGGCCTACGCGCATCCGGGGCGATTCCCCGGCGGTCTGCCCCAGCCGCCGGTGCCTCCTGTGGAAGTGTGGATCAACCGACCCAACACCTACACACGTGAGGAGGCGGCCAACACACCTATGCTCGCCAGCCCGGCAATCCTTGACCCTCTGAAGGCCTCCAGGTACGTTCGGTCAATTGTTGACGCGGGAGTACACTGACGGGCCTGCGGTTGAGGAGGTCCGGCCGATGAACTGTCCCTGGTGCCAGCACAAGAACGAGGCGGGCGCGAAGTTCTGCGAGGAGTGCGCCGCGCCCCTGGCCCGGGTGTGCGCCCAGTGCGGGCGGCCACTGTCTCCGACGGCGAGGTTCTGCCCTGAGTGTGCGCACCCCACTGGGCTGTCCGCCGTGCGGCCCCCGGCTCAGCGATTTGGCGCCCCTGAGTCCTACACGCCGAAGCATCTCGCCGAGAAGATCTTCACCTCCAAGAGCGCGCTGGAGGGCGAGCGCAAGCTCGTGACGGTGCTCTTCGCTGACCTCAAGGGCTCGATGGAGCTTCTGGCTGACCGCGATCCGGAGGAGGCGCGGAGGCTGCTCGACCCGGTGCTGGAGCGGATGATGGAGGCCGTTCATCGCTACGAGGGCACGGTGAACCAGGTCATGGGCGACGGGATCATGGCGCTGTTCGGCGCGCCCGTGGCCCATGAGGACCACGCGGTGCGCGCCTGCTACGCCGCCCACGACATGCAGGCCATGATGCGGCGCTACACCGGTGAGATGCGGCACGCCCACGGCATCGAGGTGCAGGTCCGCGTGGGCCTGAACTCCGGCGAGGTCGTGGTGCGCGCCATCGGCAGTGACCTGCGCATGGACTACACCGCAGTGGGCCAGACGACGCACCTGGCGGCGCGGATGGAGCAGCTCGCCCCGCCCGGCACTATCCGGCTCACCGCGGACACGCTCCGCCTGGCGGAGGGCTACATCGAGGTCAAGCCCCTCGGCCAGGTGCCGGTGAAGGGACTGGAGACGCCCATCGACGTCTACGAGATGGTCGGCGCCAGCCCCCGCCGCTCGCGTCTTCACGCAGCGGCCGCCCGAGGGCTCACCCGGTTCGTCGGGCGTGAAGCCGAGCTCGAGCAACTCCGTCAGACCCTCGCGCGCGCCGCCGCCGGCCACGGTCAGGTGGTGGCGGTCGTGGGGGAGCCCGGCGTGGGCAAGTCGCGCCTTGTCTGGGAAGTCACCCATTCGCACAGGGTCCACGGCTGGCTAGTCCTCCAGGCCGGCTCCGTCTCGTACGGCAAGGCCACGGCATATCTCCCGGTCGTCGACCTCCTCAAGGGCTACTTCGCCATCGAGGACCGCGACGGCCTCCGTGCGGTGCGCGAGAAAGTGACGGGCAAGCTCTTGACGCTGGACCGCGCCCTGGAGTCCAGTCTGCCGCCGCTGCTGTCGCTTCTCGACGTGCCCTCTGACGACCCCCAGTGGCCGGCGCTCGATCCGTCCCAACGCCGCCGGCAAATCCTCGACGCGGTGAAGCGGCTGCTCCTCCGTGAAAGCCAGGTCCAGCCATTGCTGGTCGTCTTCGAAGACCTTCACTGGATCGACGCCGAGACTCTGGCGCTGCTCGATGGGCTCGTCGAGAGCCTGCCGGCCGCCCGGCTGCTCCTCCTCGTGAACTACCGGCCGGAGTACCAGCACCTCTGGGGCAGCCGCGCCGCCTACACCCAGCTCCGCCTCGACCCCTTGCCGCCGGAGACCGCCGAGGACCTCCTCGGCGCGCTGCTCGGGCCCGACGCCGGCCTCGATCCACTCAAGCGGGTGCTGATCGAGCGAACGGAGGGTAACCCGTTCTTCCTCGAGGAGAGCGTGCGGGCGCTCGTCGAGGCCGGTTCACTGCTCGGCGAGCGCGGCGCCTACCGGCTGGCACGGGCGCTCCCGGCCATCCACGTCCCGGCGACGGTGCAGGCCGTGCTGGCCGGCCGGATCGACCGGCTGCCGCCCGCCGACAAGGCGCTCTTGCAGACCGCGTCGGTCATCGGGAAGGACGTCCCGTTTGCGCTGCTCCAGGCCATTGCCGAGCCCGGCGAGGACGAGCTCCACGCCGCGATCGGCCGCCTGCAGGTCGGGGGGTTCCTATACGAGGTCGGCCTCTTCCCCGACCTCGAGTACACGTTCAGGCACGCCCTGACCCACGAGGTCGCCTACGGGAGTCTCCTCCGAGAGCGGCGGTGCGCCCTCCACGCCAAGATCGCAGAGGCCATCGAACGGCTTTATGCGGAGCGCCTGAGCGAACAGGTTGAACGGCTCGCGCACCACGCGATCCGGGGCGAATTGTGGCAGAAGGCGGTGCAGTACCTCCGTCAGGCCGGTGCGAAGGCGGCAGCACGATCGGCTCATCGGGAAGCTATTAGTTACTTTGAGCAGGCGCTCGCGACGCTCCAGCAGATCCCTGAGGTGCAGGAGACAATGGAGCAGGCGATTGATCTGAGATTTGACCTTCGCAATTCGCTCGCCCCGCTCGGCGAGAACGAGCCGATGCTTGCTCATCTTCGCGAAGCTGAACGCCTCGCCGAAGCCCTCGACGATCAGCGTCGGCTGGCGTGGGTCCTCTACTTCATGGGCAATTGCTATGTGCTGATGGGTGACCACGAGCGAGCCCTCGCGTCGGGCCAGCGCGCCCTGGCCATCGGCGAGTCGTCCGAGGACCTCGCTCTGCGTGTCGAGACGAATTTCCGCATGGGCCAGGTCTACGCGATCCTGGGCAACTATCGGCGGGCGCTGGAGTTCCTTAAATGTCACATGGCCGCTCTGCAAGGCGACCTCATGCGTGAACGCTTCGGAATGCCGCGCCTGCCCTCCGTTGGTACCCGCACTTGGTCAGTCTGGTGCCTGGCAGAACTGGGAGAGTTCGTCGAGGGGATTGTCCTCGGAGATGAGGCAATCAGCATCGCCCGGTTGGTCGATCATCCGTTCAGCCTCGCCATGGCGCATGCGGGGTTAGGAATGTTGTACCTTCGCAAAGGGGATCTCGACAAGGCGATCTCCGTCCTGGCGCGCGGCGTCGAACTCTGCCGAGTGTGGAAGATGTTCTTCTGGTTCCCTCGGACGGTCTCGGCCCTGGGTCATGCGTATGCCTTGTCCGGACGGGTCGCAGACGCGCTGCCCGTGCTCACGCAAGGCGTTGACCAAGCGATGGCCACGGGAAACATGCTCGGACACTCGCTGTCGGTCGCCTGGCTCGCCGAGACGCATCTGTCGATGGGACGAAGGGACCACGCGCTGGAGCTAAGCCAGCACGCTCTGGCGCTTTCCCGCAGTCGCCGAGAACGGGGCACGGAGGCGTGGGCCCTCCATCTCCTGGGCGAGATCGCGTCCCATACCGATCCGGCCGACCTCGAGCCGACTGAAGGCCACTACCGTCAGGCCCTGGCCCTGGCCTACGAACTGGGCATGCGCCCGCTCGTCGCCCACTGCCACCTCGGCCTCGGCAAGCTGTATCGCCGCACCGAGGACCGCGCGGAGGCGGAGGAACACCTCACCACTGCCACCACGATGTACCGCGAGATGGGCATGAACTTCTGGCTGAAGAAGGCGGAGACTGGGGCTGGGCTGCCCCATAGCAGCTCACCCTGAACCGCGTCGACCCTACACTAATCTCATGACCCCGCTGTCTCGTTCTCATTGACAGGTTCCGGTGTGGAGCCGACTTAGATCCGTTCTTCCTGGCACTCCTGCTCCGCGCTTCCCGCGATTACATCAGATCGCTCTCCAGTGGCGCTGTCCACAAGACCGTCTACGTGCCCACGGTCAGGGCGTTCGAAGTCTGTATCCCACCACTGGTCGAGCAGCGACTGATCGCCGCTCAGCTTACGGTACAGGTCGAAGAAGTGGAGCGGATGGCGAACTGCCTAGATGAACAACTTGACGCGATCAACAGGCTGCCCGCTTCTCTCTTGCAGCGAGCTTTCACTGAGGGAATCTGTGGCTAGAGTCCAGGTGAGCGCTGACGGTAAGGGGCAGGCAACCCAGCAGTCCGTGAACGCAGCGGTGTGGGCGATCTGCGACATCATGCGGCGGTCGAATTGCGCCGGCGCCCTCCAGTATGTCCCGGAGCTGACCTGGATCCTGTTCCTGCGCATCCTGGACGAGCGCGAGACACGGGAGGCCGAGCGCGCCGAGGCGGTCGGAGCCGAGTTCACGCCCTCGCTCGACGCGCCGTACCGGTGGCGTGACTGGGCGGCGCCGGGCGGTCCGAAGCGGAAGTCGCTCCAGGACGGCGCGCTCGGCGGGTTCTTCGGATTCGTCAACGGGGAGCTTCTGCCTTATCTGAAGGGCTTGCGCGACAAGCCGGGAGCGACGCCGCGACAGAAGGTCATCAGCGAGATCATGTCGGGAGTGGAGCGGACCCGCATCGATACCGAGCGGAACTTCCTCGACGTCCTCGACAAGGTCCACGAGATCAGCGAGCGGGCGGTGGATGCCACCCACGTCTTCCCGCTCTCCCAGGTCTACGAAGGCCTGCTGCTCAAGATGGGCGAGAGGGGCAACGACGGCGGGCAGTTCTTCACGCCGCGCGAGATCATCCGCGCCATGGTGAGGGTCATCGACCCGAAGATCGGGGAGACGGTCTACGACCCCGGCTGCGGAACCGGCGGCTTCCTCGCCCAGTCGTTCGAGCACATGGCCGGCCAGAGCAACGAACGCATCTCCTCACCCGATCAGCTCGACACCTTGAAGCGCCGCACGTTTTACGGCCGCGAGAAGGACAACGTCATCTATCCGATCGCCCTGGCCAATCTCGTCCTCCACGACATCGACGAGCCTCACGTCTGGCACGGCAACACCCTCACGGGCATGGAGATTTACGGGGGGCTGTTGGCCGAGGCGCCTCCCCTTCACGACGTCATCCTGCTGAATCCGCCGTTCGGCGGGAAGGAAGGCAAGGAGGCGCAGACCAAGTTCGCGTTCAAGACGGGCGCGACGCAGGTGCTGTTCCTCCAGCACGTCATCGACAGCCTGAAGCCCGGGGGACGCTGCGGCATCGTGCTCGACGAGGGGGTGCTCTTCCGGACCAACGAAACGGCGTTCGTCCGTACCAAGCGCAAGCTCCTGGATGAGTGCGATCTCTGGTGCATCGTCAGCCTGCCGGCCGGCGTCTTCACCGCGGCGGGCGCCGGCGTCAAGACGAATCTCCTGTTTTTCACGAAAGGTAGGCCCACCGACCGGATCTGGTATTACGACCTGTCAGACGTGAAGGTCGGGAAGAAGAACCCGTTCACGCTGGACAGGTTCGCGGATTTCTTCCGCCTGCTGCCCGAGCGCGCCGCCAGCGATCGGGGCTGGACGGTCTCGATGGCCGAGCGGCGACGGCAAGCCGCGGAGGAGTCCGAGGCGCTCCGGCGGCAGGCCCGGGCGAAGGAACACGAGGCGGGACGATTGAAAGAGCGGCTCGGCGACCTGAAGACCTCGGAGCCACGCGACCAGGCGGAGGACGAGATCGCGAAGCTGACCAGGGACGCCCGCGAGCTCTGTGCTCGCGCGGAGTCGATCCAGGACGCCGTCTTCGACCTCAAGGCCGTCAATCCCAACGCCAGCAAGGATGCCGACATCCGCTCACCCGAGGAGCTGCTCGACCTCATCGAGGCCAAGGGCCGCGAGGTCGCCGAAGCGCTCGCCGCGCTTCGCCGCATGACCAGCCGTTAGCCCTCCCGCGCGGCCTCAGGGCCGCCGACGGCAGGGGCCGGACAGGGCGCCTACCGCTCGCGCAGCTTCAGCCGAAGCGACTCGATCTGCTCGTGGAGCGGCGTGCCCCGCGGCGCGGTCATCGGCGTCTCGTCGGCGAGCGTCGTGTGGAGCTCGACCAGGATCGGCCCCTCGGCGGCGAGGATCCCCGGCAGTCGGCGGCGGAGCTCGGCCAGATCGGCGATCGCCCAGGCGTCACGATACCCCGCGCCCTTCGCCATCGTCACGAAGTCGACGTCCAGCCCGCCGGGGACCTCCTGCGAGCCGGAGGTGTGGTAGACGCCGTTCTTGAAGACGAAGTGGACGAAGTTGGGCGGGGCGGCGCCGGCCACCGTGGCGAGCGAGCCGAGCTGCATCAGGAGCGAGCCGTCGCCGTCGAAGACGAGGACGCGCCGCCCGGGGCACGCCAGCGCCAGGCCGAGGCCGAGGGACGACGCCCCGCCCATGAAGCCGACGCAGGTCACCGAGAGGTCGTCCGGCGCGATCGTCCGCCACGCCGGCGCGGTGGTCATGGTCGGCACGCAGATCGCGTCACCGCGCAGCGCGGCGATCTCCCGGAGCACGGGCTCGGGCTTCATCGCCACGTCAGCTCGTCTCCAGGCCGACCAGCACGGCGGCGGGACCGCGGCGCTCGCGGCTCAGCCGGTAGTACTCGGCGATCCGGTGGACGTCGCCCGGTCCCTCGAGCCGCGCGTGCGGGACGCCGAAGGTGTCGAGCAGCGGCTCGCAGTACCGGACCATCGAGTGACGGGAGTCGCGCGGGTCCCGGTCCTTCTCGCGCCCCAGCAGCCCGATCAGGTAGAAGGTCGGCACCCGGCCGTCGAGCGCGACGCCGCGGAGCGTGTTCACCGACGCGTAGAGCCCGGCGTGCTGGATCATGAGCACGACCGGCTCGCCGCCGATGTAGAGCCCGGCGGCGATCGCGTTCGCCTCGTCCTCGGTCGCGCAGGTGAGGACGCGGATGGCCCGCTCCTTGTCGAGCGCGGCCAGGACGCTCCGCTGGTGCGTGTCCGGGACGCTCAGTACCCAGCCCAGCGGCTCGGCGCTCGACGCCGCGCGCGGCGCCGCCGCGGCGAGGGCCGCGCGCGCGTCGCGAAAGGTCTCCTTCAGCGCCTCCACGATCAAGGATGCGGGAATGGATTCCGGCACGAGGCCTCCGTCGAATCAGGGTATGCTAGACCGACCGGACCCGCAAGAAAGGAGTCTCGATGCGCCAGGGCGTGTTCGCAGCGATGGTGCTCCTCCTCGCCGGCGCGGCCCCGGCCGCGGCCGCCGATCTGGACGTGCGGAGCGACGAGCAGAAGACGCTCTACGCGCTCGGCCTTCTGCTCAGCCAGAGCCTGTCGGCCTTCCGCCTCAGCGAGGCGGAGCTCGAGCTGGTGAAGGCCGGGCTCACCGACGGAATCCTGCACAAGCCGCCGCGTGTGGACGTCCAGGCCTTCGGGCCGAAGGTCCGGGAGCTCCAGCAGGCCCGGCTCGCCGCCACGGCGGCGATCGAGAAGAAGGCCGGCCAGGCCTTCCTCGACAAGGCGGCCGCGGAGAAGGGCGCGACGAAGACGGGCTCGGGCCTGATCATCACGACGATCAAGCCGGGCACCGGCCCCTCGCCCAAGGCGACCGACCAGGTGAAGGTCCATTACCACGGCACGCTGATCGACGGCAGCGTGTTCGACAGCTCCGTCCAGCGCGGCGAGCCCACCACGCTGGCGCTCGGCCGGGTCATCCCCTGCTGGACCGAGGGCCTGCAGCTCATGAAGGTCGGCGGCAAGAGCCGGCTCGTCTGTCCGCCGGCCCTGGCCTACGGCGACCGCGGCGCGCCGCCGGCGATCAAGCCGGGCGCGACGCTGGTCTTCGAGGTGGAGCTCCTCGACATCGTGAAGTAGCCGTGGCCGAGCCCCGGCCCGTCCTCGACCACATCGCGATCGCGGCCGCGCGCATCGCCGACGCGCCGCCCGTGCTGGTGGGAGCCCTGGGCGGCGTGCCGGAGTCGGGCGCGCCGTCCCGGGGATTCAACTGGGGCTGCTGGCGCTACGCCGGCGGCGGCCGCATCGAGGTGCTCGAGCCCGCGGGCGAGGCGGGCTTCCTCCACCGCTTCCTCGCTCACCGCGGCCCCGGCATCCACCACGTCACCTTCCGGGTGCCGAGCCTGCCCGCCGCGTGCCGCCGCGCCGAGGCCCACGGCTACAAGATCGTCGGCTACGACGACTCGCGGCCGGGCTGGGCGGAGGCCTTCCTGCACCCCAAGCAGGCGCTCGGGATCGTCGTCCAGCTGGCCGAGTCCCGACGCGTGCCGGGCGCGGCGCGCCGGCCCCCGTGGCAGCCGCCCCCCGGCCCGGCCGATCCGCCACCGCCCGTGAGGATCCTCGGACTTCGCCTGCGCGCGCGCGCCGCGGAGCCGGCGCGGACGCAGTGGGAGACGGTGCTCCTCGGCGAGGGCTCGGTGGCGGCCGAGGGCGCGCTGGCCTTCCGCTGGCCCGGCTCGCCCATGCGGATCGTGGTGGAGGTGGCGCCCGCCGCCGAGGAAGGGCCGATCGCGATCGAGTTCGCGAGCGACTGCGCGGTCACGCTGCCCGAGGCGCCGCGTCGGCTCCTCGGCACCGTCTTCGTCCAGTCCGACTAGCGGTCATCTCGCGACCCGCCACCCCGGGTCCTGTCGCCGCCGGCGCCACCCGGGGTGGCGGATCGCGCTCAGGCCGCCGCGATGGCGACGATCTCGACCAGGTACTGCGGGCGCGCGAGCTTGGCCTGCACGGTGGCCCGCGCCGGCGTCCCATCACGCACCACCCAGGTCTCCCACGCGGCGTTCATCTCGTCGAAGGTGGCGATGTCCGCGAGATAGACGGTGGCCGCGACGAGCTTCGACTTGTCACTGCCGAAGTGCTTGAGGAGACCGTCGATCTTCCGGAGAATCTGCTCGGTCTGGCCTTTGACCGACGGCGTGCTGTCGTCCACCTGGCCCGCGATGTAGATGGTGTCGCCGTGCCGCACGGCCTGGCTCAGCCGCGGCCCCGTGCCCTGACGCTGGATGGCCATCGCCGCTCGTCCTTTCTCGTTGGAGTGGTGGTCCAGCCGACGCGAAGCTCGGCAGCATGATACCCCGCCTCCCCTCGCGTGCGGCGAGTCACCCCCCGAGGCCGACCGCGGTCGGTGCCGGCGCGGTTGGGCCCGCCGGCGGGCCGTGCTAGACTCGTTCGGAACATCACCCTTGCCAGCGAGGACGCCATGACCGACGCCATCCGGATCACGCGGGCGACCGCCAGGAAGCCGAAGCCGAAAGACCACGAGCTCGGCTTCGGCACCGTCTTCACCGACCACATGTTCGTGGCGGACTTCCAGGAGGAGAAGGGCTGGTACGACCCGCGGATCGAGCCCTACGGCCCGCTCCCGCTGGACCCCGCCACCGCCGTGCTCCACTACGCCCAGGCCATCTTCGAGGGGCTCAAGGCGTTCCGGGGCGCGGACGGCGCCGTGCGCCTGTTCCGGCCCCAGAAGCACATCGAGCGGTTGAACGGCTCGGCGAAGCGCCTCTGCATCCCCCCCGTCGATCCGGACTTCGCCCTGCGGTCGCTGGTGGAGCTGGTCCGGCTCGAGCGCGAGTGGGTCCCCGCGAGCGTGGGGACGGCGCTCTACGTCCGGCCGGTCATCATCGCCTCGGAGCCCTTCCTCGGGGTCCGGCCGTCGAAGTCGTACCTCTACTACGTCATCCTCTCGCCCGTCGGGGCCTACTACCCCGAAGGGCTGAACCCCGTGAAGATCCGGGTCGAGGACCGGCACGTCCGCGCCATCCCGGGCGTCGGCGCCGCCAAGACCGGCGGCAACTACGCGGCGAGCCTCCTGGCGGCGGAGGAGGCCCACCACGCCGGCTTCACGCAGGTGCTCTGGCTCGACGCCCGCGAGCGGAAGTACGTCGAAGAGGTCGGGACCATGAACATCATGTTCCGCCTCGGCGACGAGGTCGTCACGCCGCCGCTCGGCGGCACGATCCTGCCCGGCGTCACGCGGGACTCGGCGCTCGTCCTCTTGCGCGAGTGGGGGCTCGAGGTCGCCGAGCGGCCGATCACGGTGGACGAGGTGATCGGCGCCGCCCGGAGCGGCGCGCTCCGCGAGGCCTGGGGCACCGGCACGGCCGCCGTCATCTCGCCGGTCGGCGAGCTCGCCTACAAGGGCGAGCGCGTGGTGATCCACGGCGGGAAGATCGGCGAGCTGACCGATCGGCTGTACCGGGCGATCGTGGACGTCCAGTACGCGCGAGTCCCGGACACGCGCGGCTGGACCGTGACGGTCTAGTCGGCGGGGGGGTCTCGGAAGACCCCCGATCCCCCCCTCGTTGCGGCGGCAACGCCGCCGCTCGGAGACTGCGCCTCACCGGTCGCCGGGGACCCGCGCGGCGACCGGCCGCGGCGCTCCAGGGCGGCCAGGCACGCCTCGAGCCGGCCCGCGTCGCCCGGCGCCAGGTCGGCCCCGCCGAACCGCCACCGCTCGTACGCGCCGGTCACGTGCGCGAAGGGGTCGGCCCAGGGGGGCGCCGTCTCACCGACGCGCCGGGAAAATTCCCGCGCCGTCTCGTGGAGGGCCGGCCGGAGCCCGCGCCGCGCCACGGCGCGGAGCGCGCGGTCGTAGGACCGGGACGCCGCCGGACGGAGCCCGCGCCGCGCCACCGCGCGCCAGGCGCGCTCGTAGAGCCGCAGCGTCCGCCCCCCCGCCTTCGGAGCCTGACCGCCCGGCCCCCGGCGCCGGCTCCAGGCCGCGAGCCCGACCACGAGGACGAAGAGCGCCACGACGGCGGGCCGCGCGAGCGCCTCCCAGTCGGCCGCCGTCATCCGCGAGGGCCGCCACGCGAGCGCCTCGCGTCGGATCGCGCTCGCCGCCGAGACCTGGTCGCGCAGGCTCCAGTTGACGACGTAGCGGTACCAGCGCATCCGCAGGGCGTCGAGGTAGAGCGCCACCGGACCGTACGCCGCGCCGGCATCGAGCGCGGCGCGGGGCGAGGGATCGAAGGTCGTCCAGCCCGCCCCGCCGACCCCGGCCTCGACCCAGGAGTGGGCGTCCCGCAGGCGGACCATGAAGTAGCGGCCGTAGGGGTTCCACTCGCCGCGCTGAAAGCCGTTCACGACCCGCGCCGGGATCCCGAGGCTCCGCAGCATGACCGCGAGCGAAGCGGCGAAGTACTCGCAGTTTCCCGCGCGGCGGACGAAGAGGAACTCCTCGATCGGGTCGAGCGCGGGGTCGTGCGCGAGCCTCAGCGTGTAGCGATAGCTCCGCGAGAGGAAGTCGGTGAGCCGGCGCGCCGCCTCGTAGGCGTCGCGGCTGCCCGCCGTCACCTCGCGCGCGAGCGCGTGAACGCGGGCGGGGAGCGGGGGTAGCTGGACGTAGCGCGGCAGCCGGTGGTCGTCCGTGCCGACCGGCGCGCTGCGGAGCGGGGCGTCCCGCGGCTGCGCCCCCTCCAGCTCCGACTCGACCGTGTAGCTCACCCGCATGGCTGGCGCGCCGAGCGAGACCCCGCCCATCTGGTCGAGCTCGACCGGCGGCCCGCGGAGCCAGAGCCGCAGGACGCGCGGCGCGGCGAAGAGCACGCGGGTGCCGAGCGGCTCCAGGTAGATCTCCTGGACGAGGATCCGGCCGGTGCCTCGCGGCGCGCTCACGGGGAAGTCGCCGTTGCCCGAGCGCGAGAGGGGCCGGCGCTCGGGCTCGCGAGCGGTCCAGGCCCGGCCATCGAACTCGTCGAGCGCGATGCCCCGCCAGCGCAGGTTGGGGAGCCGCTCGGGGTTCCGCACCCACTCCGGCACGTGGACCCGCATCACCACGGTCGCGTCGGTCTCGATCTCTCCGTAGGCCCCCAGCTCCACGCGGTCCGAGAACCCCGTGACGAGCGGCGCCAGGCGGGCCCGGAGCGGGAGCGCGGCGAGGCCGACGCGCGGGATCAGGAAGAAGAGGCCGCCCGTGATGGCGAGCGCGCCGAGCCACGCGCCCAGCACGAGCACGACCAGCGCGCGGGTCGGGACGCGCGGTGGCGGGCCGCCGGCGCTCGCGCCCGCCTCGGCGGCCCCAAGGAACTGCTGGAGGAGCAGGAGCCACGGCGCGAGCCCGAGGAACGCGACGACCACGAAGAGGTAGCTCACGCCGAACGCCGACGACGAGGCGGCGACGAGCATGAAGAAGGCGAGGAACCCGACGGTGCGGCTGTCCCGGACGGTCTGGAGCGTGAAGAGCTTGTACACCGCGAGGAAGAGGAGCAGGCGGACCAGCGCGTCCAGCACCGCGCCGGCCAGGTACGCGAGGTCGAGCGCGGAGGCCGCCGCCGCGGCTCCCACCAGGGCCCGGCCGAACGCCGGCCGCGCGTTCACACGCGGCCGGATCCGCTGGTAGGCGAGGCTCGCGGCGAGGCTCGCCGCGAGGAGGCCCGCGCCGAGCGGCCCGATGAACTCGGCGAGGTAGAGCGCGACGATCCCGTCGGCGACGGCGAGATAGAGGACGACGCGGAGAACGGTCGGGATCACGGCAGCCAGAGCCGGAGCTCGCGCAGCGGCGCGAAGGGCCGCCCGGCGGGCGGCAGCGACGGCGCGGGCGCCGCCCTGGCGAGTGCGGGATCGGCCGCCGGGTCGTAGAGGGCGAGCGCCGTGAGGAGCGTTCGCTCCTGGCCGCGGCCCCGCCCGAGCGGGACGAGGATGCCACGGCCCGCCAGCTCGACCGCGGCCCCGCGGCGGAGCAGATGGACCGCGAGCGACGCGGCCTCGGACAGCCCCGACTCGAGCCGCGCGCGGTCCGCGCCCGGCCCGTCGAGGACGAGCCGCATGTCGAGCGCGGCTTCGTCCTCGAGCTCTCGCACCGTCAGGGCCGAGGCCTTCGCGCTCGACCGCCAGTGGATCAGCCGCGGGTCGTCGCCCGGCCGGTACTGGCGGAGGTTGTAGAGGTCGTGGCCGCGGCCGCGCCGGCGCCTCGCCGTCTCCCCGTCCCCGCCGGCCCGACGGAGGAGCTCGGGCGACACCGGGCCGACCGCGGGGAAGACGACGACCTCGGCGTCCAGCAGGACCGGGCCCGTCTTCACGGCCAGCCCGAAGGGGAAGCGGGTCTTGACCCGCACGCCGGGCAGACGCCGCCGCCCGCGCGCGGGCAGCGTGGCCTCCCACGTGAGCAGGCGCTCGGCGCCGGGCTCCAGCCGCGACACCCGCAGGCAGCGCGCCGGGGCCGGGGCGCGGCGTCCCCGGACCGGCGCGTCCAGGACGTCGACCTCGAGCAGGTAGGAGCTCCGCCAGCGCTTCTCGTTCGTGAGGCGGGCGCCGAAGAGCGCCGGCCGGCCCGCGTAGATCTCCTCCGGGAAGATGGGCGCGAGCGTCACGCCGCGCATCGTCTGCTCGGAGAGGACGCCGGAGACCACGATGAGCGCGAGCAGCATGGCGTAGAGCAGATAGACGAGGTTGTTCCCCGTGTTGGCCGCCGCCAAGCCGAGACCGATCACCGCGAACAGAAACCACCACCCGTCGCGGGTCGGGCGGGCCCGCCACCGCGGCCCGAGCCGCCGCCACCAGCGGCGACGGGCATCCGGGCGGGACCGGCTCATCGGGGGACCGGGGTGTCCTGCAGGATGGTCCGGATCACCGACTCGGCCATGGCGGCGGCCGCATCCGCCGTCTCGCCGCGTGCCAGGACGCGGTGGGCGAGGGCCGGCACGGCCAGCGACTTCACGTCGTCGGGGACCAGGTAGTCGCGCCCGTCGGTCAGCGCCTGGGCCCGCGCGGCGCGGAGCAAGGCCAGGGACCCGCGGGGGCTCACGCCGAGGGCGAGGAGCGGGGACCGTCGCGTCGCGGCCACGAGCGCCATCAGGTAGTCGAGCACGGCGTCGTCCGCACGCACGCGATCGGCCGCGTCCTGGAGCACCAGGACGTCCGCCGTGGCGAGCACCGGCTCGAGCGACTCCAGGGCCGGCGCCGCCGCCCCGCGCAGGATCACCTTCTCGTCCGCCGGGCCGGGATAGCCGATGCGGATCCGGAGGAGGAAGCGGTCGAGCTGCGACTCGGGGAGCGGGTACGTCCCCTCGTACTCCCGCGGGTTCTGGGTCGCCAGCACCATGAACGGCCGCGGCAGCGGGTACGTGGAGTGGTCCAGCGAGACCTGGGCCTCGTTCATCGCCTCGAGCAGGCTCGACTGGGTCTTCGGCGTCGTGCGGTTGATCTCGTCGGCGAGCACGATGTTGGTGAAGAGCGGGCCCGGCTTGAAGATGAACTCGCCCCGCTCCGGCTGGTAGATGGAGACGCCGAGGACGTCGGACGGGAGCATGTCGGACGTGAACTGGATGCGCTGGAAGCCGGCGCCGATGGAGCGCGCCAGTGCCGCGGCGAGCGTGGTCTTGCCGACGCCGGGCACGTCCTCGATGAGGAGGTGGCCGCGCGCCAGGAGGCCGACGACCGCGAGCCGCACGACTTCAGGCTTGCCGACGAGCGCGCGGCCGACGTTGTCCTCGAGCCGGCGGATCAGGGGAAGCCCCGGGACCATGGGGACCATACTACACGCCCGGTGCGCGTTCCCGTTCGAACCGGCGCCCGGGCGGCGAGGTCGGCCCTCCCAAATGGGAAGGCGCGGCTCAGCGCGGGACGATGGGCGGAATCCGGTCGGCCCACGGCGCCGCGGCCTCGAATGCCGCGGCCGCCCGCAGCACGGCGGCCTCCTGTCGCCGGCGCCCCACGATCTGGAGGCCGACCGGGAGCCCGCGACGGGTAAAGCCGCACGGGACCGAGATGGCCGGCAGCCCCGTGACCGTGATCCCGTAGGTGAGGAACGCCCAGTGGATGTAGCTGTCGAGGGGCTTCCCGTTGATCGCGGTCGGATAGGGCTGCTCGACCGGGAACGGCGGCACCGCGGTCGTCGGCAGGATCAGGAGGTCGTGGCGTTCCATGAAGCGCCGGACCCGGTGCCAGAGGACGGTGCGGAGCTTTTCCCCCCGCCCGATGGCTTCGGGGGTCAGCGTCAGGCCCTGCTCGATGTTCCAGACGAGGCCCTTCTGCATCTCGGCCTTCCACCGCGGCAGCTTGTCCGCGTGAAGGGCGACCATGCTGAGCCCGCGGGTCGCGCGCACGATCTCGGGCACCTCGCCGAAGTCCGGGCAGGCCGTCTCGACGCGCGCCCCCAGCGACCGGAAGAGGCGCGTCGCGCCCTCGGCGACGCGTGCGACCTCCCCGTCGACGGGGATCAGGCCGCTCAGGTCCGGCGTCCAGGCGACGCGCCACCCCCGTACCGAGGGCGCGCGGACCGCGCGCAGGAACTCCCGCGGGTCCACCGCGTACGAGATGGGCGCCCGGTCGTCCGGCCCGGCGATCACCGAGAGCATGAGCGCCGTATCCGCCACGGTCCGGGCCATGGGGCCCGAGACGGAGAGGGTGTCCCAGGCCAGCTCGCGGGGGTGGACCGGGACCAGTCCGGCCGTCGTGCGAAAGCCCACCACGCCGCAGAACGCGGCCGGCATCCGGAGCGAGCCGCCGAGATCCGAGCCCTGCGCCAGCGGTCCCATCCCCGTGGCGAGCGCGACGGCCGCGCCGCCGCTCGAGCCGCCGCACGTCAGCGCCGGGTCCCACGGGTTGCGGGTCGCACCGAAGACCGCGTTGAAGGTGTTGCCGCCCGCACCGAACTCCGGCGTGTTGGTCTTGCCCACGACGATCGCGCCCGCCGCCCGGAGGCGCTCCACGACGAGCGCGTCCCCGTCCGGGACGTGGTGCTCGTAGATCCGGGAGCCCCACGTCGTGCGGATCCCTTTGGTCGGGGTCAGGTCCTTGATGGAGACGGGGACGCCGTGGAGGGCGCCCAGCCTCCGCCCGCGGCGTGCCAGGGCCGCCGTCGCGGCGCGCGCCGCGCGGAGCGCGGGCTCCCGCGCGAGCGTCACGTAGGCGTTCAGGCGGGGGTTCAGGGCGTCGATGCGGGCGAAGACGGCTTCCATCACCTCGAGCGGGGAGACCTTCCGGGCGCGGTAGAGCCGGCCGAGCTCGGTGGCGGGGATGAAGCAGAGGTCGCGGTCAGCCATGGACGTCTCAGACTCCGCGGGCGGTGCGCCAGGACTCGACCAGCAGGCGTCGCCTGTGCGGCGGCGGCATCTCAGAGTCCGCGGGCGGTGCGCCAGGCCCGGATCTGGTCGCCGTGCTCCTTGTAGTGGTGGGCGGTATTGAGATCGACGATCCGGTAGGCGGTCTTTCCCGGCTCGTACCGGGCCTCGGGCACGCCGTCCGCCGCCGTGAGGAAGTCTTCGTGCGAGCGATCGAACTCCAGCAGCACCTCGCTGACGGGGGTGCCGCGCTTCAGCGCGACGAACTTCGCGTTCCAGGCGTCCAAGTCGTCGTAGCCCGCGCCCTCGGGAACCGGCCGCTCGCCCCGCGCCAGGCGCGCCAGGGCGGGCATGAGCTCGCGATGCCAGCCGGACATGTGGGCGACGATGTCCTTGACGCTCCAGGCGCCGAGCCACACCTCGGTGAGGTGGTCTTCGTTGAGACCGTCGATCGCCTGGTGGAAGGCCATGTATTCCTGGGCCGCCTGCCGCAAGAGTTCCTGCTTGTGGCTCATCGCCGCGTCCTCCGAACCCCTCCCAGGATAGTCACACGGGCCTTCGCGTCGGGTCAACGTGGTCGTCGCCGGGCCGAGGGCCGTCGCGCCGCGCCCGACCGACGGGATTGGCCGCCCCGGGCATGCGCGATCCGAGCGTGTCTCTGGCGTGGAGCGAGGGTGCGCCTTGCTGCTCCGGCTTCTCTTCGGTTATCCTACCCGCGCCCGGCCAGCGTGGTTACCCCTCTGCAGCGTTCGGCCTGCGGAGTCTTCGGTAGCTTCACACGGCCGCGGCAGTCTGGTCTTTCATCCGCGAAGGGGCCTCGAGCCCATGACCGTCGAGGCGGTGGGCAGTCCTGGACCCACCAAGAGGGGGAGACCATGCGAGCGGCAATGGTTGGGATGCTTCTGTCCGCGGTCGTGCTGAGCGTCGTGGTGAGCACGTCGGCGTCGGCCCAGGTGACGGTCAACCTTCAAGTGGTGGCCGAGGGGCTCACGGCCCCGATGACCCTCGTCTCGCCACCCGACGGCACCAAGCGCCGGTTCATCGTCCAGCAGATCGGGGTCATCAAGATCCTCACGCCGGAGGGGAAGCTCCTCGACGAGCCGTTCCTGAACATCCGCCACAAGATCGTGCGGCTCTTCGCCGACTTCGACGAGCGGGGCCTGCTGGGCCTGGCGTTTCATCCCGACTTCAAGAACAACGGGCGCTTCTTCGTCGCCTACAGCGGGTACATCCCCGGCGAGGCGATCCTCGACAAGCATTTCTGGTACTCGCACACGAACTACGTCGCCGAGTTCCGCGTGGCCAAGGACAACCCCAACAAGGCCGACGTCCTGAGCGAGCGCGTCCTGACCCAGATCGACTGGCCCCAGTTCAACCACAACGGCCACTGGATCGGCTTCGGGCCGGACGGCTACCTCTACGTCTCGACGGGGGACGGCGGGTACGCCAACGACTGGGGCATCGGGCATCACGTGACGAAGGGCAACGGGCAGGATCTGATGTCGCTGCAGGGCAAGATTCTCCGCCTCGACGTGGACAAGCAGCAGCCCTACGCGGTCCCGCCCGACAACCCGTTCGTGGGCCGGAACGACGCGCGACCGGAGATCTGGGCGTACGGCTTCCGCAACCCCTGGCGCTGCTCCTTCGACATGGCGGGGGATCGCGACCTGTTCTGCGGCGACGTCGGCCAGAACAGCTTCGAATCGGTCGACATCGTCAAGCGCGGCGGCAACCACGGCTGGCGCGTGAAAGAAGGCCAGCACTGCTTCGACTTCGTCAACCCGAACCGGCACCTCGCGACCTGCGAGGACGCCGGCATGACCGACCCGATCCTGGAGTACAACAACTGCAACGTGACCGCGGACTGCAAGGGGATCTCCGTCACCGGCGGCTACGTGTACCGCGGCAGCCACGCCCCCTGGCAGGGCAAGTACATCTTCGGGGACTGGAGCAAGTCTTTCGCGGTCAGGGACGGCCATCTCTTCGTGGCGTCGAAGGGGGGGAGCGGCTGGACGATGGAGGACGCGCGGGTCGGCAACATCTCCGGCTTCAACTCGTACATCCTGGGCTTCGGTCAGGACGCCGACGGCGAAGTCTACATCATGACCTCCGACACCACGGGCCCGGTGGGGGGCCTGGACAAAGTCTACAAGATCACGCCATAGGCGCGGATCGCGGGCCGGCCCCGGCTCGCGCGGTCGGCTCGCCCGGCGGCTCACCGCCCCGGGCGGGCCGGCCGCGGGACCGGTGAGGACCGTGGATCCCGCCGCCCGCTGACGGAGGGTCACCGTGTTCCGGGCGATCGTGCTAGGCGCGCTCGCGCTGGTCGGCCTGGCGCTGCTCCCGTTCGGCTCGAGCGGCCTGGCGCAGAGGAAGGGCGAGTTCACCCGAGAGTTTCTCGACGATCCCAGCCGGATCGAGCTGGGGCGAGGGATCTGGGAGAGGCGCTGCAAGTTCTGTCACGGCAGGGCGGCCTATCCCGGCAAAGCCCCGAGGCTGGAGCCGTCGCGATACACCCCGGGGTTCGTGTACGACCGCGTGGCCAACGGCTTCCAGGCCATGCCCCCGTGGAAGGGGGAGTTCTCGGAGGACGAGCTGCGGGCGGTCGTCGCGTACGTCCTGAGCAAGGACTTCGCCAATTGACCCTGCTTGCCCGATGCTGACGCGGGTCTCGCCGCCCCTGGTGGGGCTCCTGCGCGAGCTCGTGGCGTGCCGTGCCGACGCCCCCGCGCGGGAGTGGTTCGCGCAGGCGCTCGCCGCGACGGAGCCGGCAGCCCCGCGGGACGCGTTCCTCGAGGCGTTCACCGCGGCCGCCCGGCGGCTCGGCAGGGCTCCGCTCCGGCCCGACGGCGACGACCGGAATCGCCTCGCCGCCGCCGGGGTGACGTGGTCCATCGAGCCGTGGGGGCTCGACGAGCTGGGTCGGATCACGCTGCTGGTGGCCGCGGCGGGCGGGCGGTCCGATGCAGACGTCGAGACGCTGGTGGAGGCGTGCTACCGCCAGGGCGACGGCCGGGAGCGCCAGGCGGTGCTCCGCGGGCTGCCCCTCCTCCCCGCCCCGGAACGGTTCGTGCCGCTCGCCGTCGAGGCCTGCCGGTCCCACGTCCAACCGCTCTTCGAGGCGGTGGCGTGCGAGAACCCCTACCCGGCGGCCCACTTCCCCGAGCTGAACTTCAACCAGATGGTCCTCAAGGCCCTCTTCACGGGCGTCGCGCTCGAGCGTATCGTGGGGCTGGAAGCCCGGGTGACGCCGGAGCTCGCCCGGATGGCCGCCGCCTACGCGAGTGAGCGCCGGGCGGCCGGCCGCAGCGTCCCGCCGGACATCGGGCGTCTCACGGGCGAGAGAGGAACCGAGCCATGAAGCTCTTCGATCCGCACATCCACATGACCTCGCGCACCACCATGGATTACGAAGCGATGGCCGCCGCCGGGATCGCGGCCGTCGTCGAGCCGTCCTTCTGGGTCGGTCAGCCCCGCACCCACGTCGGCACGTTCGAGGACTACTTCGGCATGCTGCTGGGCTGGGAGCGCTTCCGGGCGAGCCAGTTCGGAGTCCATCACTTCTGCACGCTCTCGCTCAACCCGAAAGAGGCCAACACCCCGCGCGTCGCCCAGGGCGTGATCGACCTCCTGCCGCGCTACCTCCAGAAGGACGGCGTCGTCGCCGTGGGCGAGATCGGCTACGACGACCTGACGCCGGAAGAGGACAAGTACTTCGCCGTCCAGCTCGAGCTGGCCCTCCGCTTCGAGCTGCCGGCGCTCGTCCACACGCCGCACCGTGACAAGAAGCGCGGGACCGAGCGGAGCCTCGCCTTGATCCGGGAGGTCGGCTTCCCCGAGGGTCGCGTCCTGATCGACCACAACACCGAGGAGACCCTGCCGCTCGTCCTCGAGACCGGCTGCTGGGCGGGCCACTCCATCTATCCCCTCACCAAGATGGACGAGGCGCGGATGGTCGCCCTCGTGAAGCGCCACGGGAGCGAGCGGATCCTGATCAACAGCGCCGCCGACTGGGGCGTGAGCGACCCGCTCAAGGTGCCCAAGACCGTGGCGCTCATGCGGGAGAGCGGCATCGCGGAGACGGACGTTCGGCGGATCGTCTGGGACAACCCGGTGACCTTCTTCAGCCAGAGCGGCCGGCTGGACCTGGCCGGGGTCGGCGAGCCGCCGAGCATCGACCAGCGGCAGCTCTTCGAGGGGAACTCCGTCCTCCGCGGCCAGACCCCCCTCGTCGGCCGCTGAGGCCGCGGTCCGGTCGGCACTACCGCCGCCGGTCCGCACCGATGGGTTGGCCCGTCTCGCCGCGGGTGGCGCCGGCGTCGCCCCGCAGCCGGCCGGGCGTGTGGGACCCCTTCACGCTCCTCCCGCAGTTCGCCAGAACTGCGGGAGGGCGCGAACGGGTGACGGAGCCCGGCCGGACCGGGGCAAGCCGGCGACAGGACCCGCGGCGGGGCGGGCGACATGATCGGTGCTGCGGCGCGCGAGGGAAGCCGGCGCCACCCGCGGCGGGCTGGCGAGATGCTCGGCGGCCGCGTCATCTGACGGGAGGCCCGCGACAGGACCCGCGGCGGCTGAGGCGCCATGCACAAGACCGTCGTCCTCATCGTCGTCGGCCTGAGCCGAGACCTCCTCGGCGAGGCGACGCCGAACCTGCAGGCGCTGGCGCGGGAGGGCGCGGTGCGCCCGCTGCGGCCGGTGCTCCCCGCCGTCACCTGCACCGTCCAGTCCACGTTCGCGACGGGCCTCCTGCCGCGCGACCACGGCGCCGTCGCCAATGGCTGGTACTTCCGGGATCAGGCCGAGGTCTGGCTGTGGCGCCAGTCGAACCGGCTCGTCGCCGGCGAGAAGATCTGGGAGGCGGCGGCGCGGCGCGACTCCGCCTTCACCTGCGCCACGCTCTTCTGGTGGTACAACATGTACAGCGCGGCGACCTACGCGGTGACGCCGCGCCCGATGTACCCCGCGGACGGGCGCAAGATCCCCGACATCTACACCGAGCCGCCCGAGCTGCGCGCCGAGCTGACCGCGCGGCTCGGCGCCTTCCCGCTCTTCAACTTCTGGGGGCCGGCGGCCGACCTCGCCTCGAGCCGCTGGATCGCCGACTGCGCGCGCCACGTCTACGAGACCAAGCGGCCCACGCTCACGCTCGTCTACCTGCCGCATCTCGACTACAATCTCCAGCGGCTCGGACCCCGGGACCCCTCGATCGCGCGGGACCTCCGGGCCGTCGACGCGCTCTGTGGCGAGC
>JBIOTN010000174.1:0-6197 GCA_044866005.1 Candidatus Rokuibacteriota bacterium
CGCGGAGCGCTTCGTCGCGCGGGCGAGCCGCGTCGTGCGCGTTGTGTTCTCTTGACGGCCCGTGCGCCGGGCCGGCGGCGGCATCGGCGGCTCGCCGGGATAGTGGTGGTCGTGCTGGTGGCGGCGGGTCTCGCCGTCCTGGCGGCGTCCGCGGCGGAGCGCCCGCCGCCGCTGCTCGTCACGGTCGGCGCGGTGACGGATCGGAGCGCCGTCGTCTGGGTGCGCCCGGACGGTCCGGGCGCCGTGGAGGTGACGGTCGGGCCCGCGGGCGCCGCCGCGCGCCCTCGGCGGCTCACCGCCGAGGCGCGCGCCGAGCACGACTTCACCGTCAAGATCCACGCCGACGGCCTCACGCCCGCGACGCGCCACCGCTACCGCGCCGCGTGGCGGGGCGTCGCGGTCGAGGGCGAGTTCGTGACGCCGCCGCCGCCCTCCCAGGCGGCGCCCGTCAGACTCGTCTGGAGCGGGGACCTCGGGGGCGGCGGGCGGTGTCGGTCCCCCGCGACCGGCTATGCGATCTTCCGTGCCATGGCCGACCGCCACCCGGACCTCTTCCTCTTCGTCGGGGACACGGTCTACGCCGACCACCGGTGTCCGGTCCCCGAGAACGTGCCGGGGGCCGACTTCCGGGCGGTGGACCTCGCCGGCTTCCGGCAGAAGAGCCGGTACAACCGGGCCGACCCGACGCTCCAGGCCTTCTTCCGGACCGCGGCGGTCGAGGCGATCTGGGACGACCACGACGTGACGAACGACTTCTCGGGACCGAGCGAGCCTCTCATGCCGGCGGGCCGGCAGGCCTTCCTCGACTACTGGCCCATCACGCCGCCGCCCGAGGAGCCGGGCCGTCTCTATCGCCGGCTGCGCTGGGGGCGGCTCGTGGAGATCGTGATCCTCGACACGCGACAGTACCGGAGCGCGAACGGGCTGGCCGACGGGCCCGAGAAGACCATGCTCGGCCCGGCGCAGCGGGAGTGGCTCCTCGCCGCCCTGGAGGGATCGGACGCGGTCTGGAAGCTCGTCGTGTCGAGCGTCTCGCTCTCCGTCCCGACGGGACGGCTGGCGCGGGACGGGTGGGCGAACGGGAGCACGCATCTCACCCCGGCCGGGTCGACGACGGGGTTCGAGCACGAGCTCCTGGCCATCGTGCGCGCGCTCGCCGCCAAGCGCGTCCGGAACGTCGTGTGGGTCGTCGCGGACCTCCACCGGGCGGAGGTGATCCGGCACACCCCGCTGCCGGGGCTCGTCTTTCACGAGGTGATCGCCGGACCCCTGAGGGGAAGCACGGGCCGCCCGGGCATCCTCGACGACACCCTCCGCCCCGTGCGCCTGTTCGGCGAAGGCGGGTACGAGAGCTTCGGCGAGCTCCACGCGACCGAGGCGGGCCTCGCCGTCCGCATCGTCGACGCGGACGGCCGGGTGCGCTTCGAGAGTCGTCTCGCCCCGGACCGGTGAGGCTCAGCCGCGGCGACGCCGGCGCTCCAGCGCAGACACGCGGCGGCTCGGCGCGGCGGCGCGGGCGCGGCGCCGGCTCCAGCCGAGCCACACGACGGCGCCCGAGAGCGTCAGCGCGAGGCCGGTCCACTCCGCCCAGCCCTCGGTGTAGGCGAGCTCCGCCTCGAAGACGTCGATCGGGACGCGGAGCTCGAGGAGACCCCACGCGTCGCTCCGGGTCTCGAGGCGGCCGTGGCCGCTCTTCGCCGTCCACAACGGATAGGCCGGGATCCCCGTCGGCACCCATACCCCACCGGTCGGCGAGACCAGGACGCGGTAGCGCCGCGGCGTGAGCCGCTCGAGCCGCGGCCATGGCCGATCGCGGCGCTCGAAGAGGGCGAAGCCGGAGACGGTCCCCGCCGACCGGTAGCGCTCGCCGAGAAAACGGGTTCGGCCGGCGTCCGCGACGGGCACGACGACGGTCGCGATCCGCAGCCGCCGGGCGAAGGCCTCGAAGACCTCGGGCGAGAGGCTCTCCCAGGGCTGCCCGAGGAGGCGGCGGCCATCGAGCTCCTCGGCGAGCGTCTCGACCCGCGCCGGCGGGACGGGCGACCCCGTGTAGAAGCGAGCGGCGAGCGGCGCGGGATGCGTGAAGGTGCCGTGCACGATCTCCCGCCCGGTGAAGATCGGGGCGAGGCTGAGGACGTGGCTGTGCGGCGCGTACCAGGCCGGATCCGGGCCCAGCCGGAGCGCCGAGCTGAGGAAGAGGACGCGGTCCGCATCGCCGCGGAGCGCGCTCCACAACCGCGGAAGCTCGTGCGTGCGGCTCAGCTCGTCGAGCCGCGGCCAGGCCTCCACCCGGGCCCGCGGCCAGAGACTGAGCGTCGGCTGGCCGGTCGCCCGTCCCGGCAGGAGCGCCGCCAGCGCGATCAGCGTGAGGGCGACGACCGGGCGCGCCACGCTGCGGCCGGGCGTGCCCGTCACGGCCTCGACGACCGAGCCGACGCCGAGGCCGGCCGCCGCGACCGCCGCCCAGACCGGCGCATCGACGAGCCGGTCGGGCTCGATCGGACTGAACCCGCGGCGAAACAGGACCGCGTCCACCCAGAGAACGGCGAGGAGCGCCACGGGCAGGGCGGCCAGGAGGAGCTCGAACGGCCGCGGTCGGCGGAGCGCCGGGAGCCAGGCGAGGAGCGCTGCCGGCGCGAGCGCCATGAGGACCGGCTGCGCCCGGACCTCGCCGAAGAAGCCGCTCGGGCCGAGACTGCCCCACGCGAGCGGCACGAAGAAGCCACGCCGCGCCGCGAGCGGCAGGAGCCAGAACCCGGCAAGCGCGAGCGTCAGCGCCGCGGTGACCGCGGCCCCGGCCACGGTCGGGCGGCGTGGGGCCCGGCGGAGCGCGATCAGCGTGCCCACCGCCAGGATCGTCGCGGCCGCGGGCGCGCTCGCCGGGTGGGCGAGGATCACCGCGGCCGCCGCGCCGGGCGCCCAGACGGGCGGCCGACCGCTCTCGACGAAGCGCCGGAGCGCGAGCACGAGGCAGGGCAGGAGGCCGAGGGCGAGGCGGCTCGTCAGCGCGCCCCAGCGGATGCTCTCCTCGACCCCGCCGCGGAGCCCCGCCGAGAGGGTCAGCGCGAGGAACGCCGGTGGGAGCGCGAGCCAGCCGTCGCGGAGGACCACCACCGCGAGCGCATAGGTCGTGAGGGCCGGGAGGACGAGCACGACACCGCAGAGGATCTGGTAGACCGCGTCGACCGGCAGCTGCCAGAGCCCGAGGAGCCGGATCACGGCGCCGAGGATCGCGAACCCGGGCGGATAGAACTGGAGCTCCGGATACCCGCCCCACCATCCCGGGTTCCAGTCGGCCGTCCAGCGCCCGTCCGGGACGGAGTGCTCGAGCGCGTGCCACAGGCGGAAGAACTGGCCGGGATGGTCGTCGAAGGCGGGGAGTCCGCCGCCGAACGCGGTGACGGCGAAGCCGGCGCCGTACGCGAGGAGAAGGAGGACCGGCCAGAGGCGCCGCACGACGCTCGATCTTATCAGGCGCCGGCTGGGAGCGGCCCGCCTCGAGCGGCCCCACCAACGCGGGTCCGTGAAGCGGCGGCACTCGCCTCGGCACGACCGCGACGCTCCCGGTGTTCCGCTTCGAGCGCCGGGATCCGGGGGGGGTCGAGGCCCCCGCCGAAGGCACTAGATGACGAGCGCGAGCTGAGACGGCTCGGACGGCGCGGGCGGTGGGGCGAGCGGCGCCGGCCGGCGGTCCGCGATCTCGTACCGTGCCCGGAGCGCCGCGACCGCCTTGCGGACGGGGTCGGCGTCACGCGCGGAGAGGTACGCGCGGTCCCGGTAGAGCCGCTCGTAGCGCTGAAGCTCGCCCGGCCAGTCGCGGGCCAGGTGCGCCAGGAAGTGCTCCCGGGTGCCGGGCTTGAGGAAGAGCAGGTTCGCCCACACGTGGGTCGCCCCCGCCTCGCGCGCCGCCCGCACGACGGCCTCGAGCTGGTCCGGGCGGTCGGAGAGCCCCGGAAGGATCGGTGCGATCCCCACGCCGGCCCGGATGCCGGCCTCGACCAGGACCGTCAGCGCGCGCAGGCGCTGGCGCGGCGGCGCGGTCCCCGGCTCGGTCTTCCTCCAGACCGCGTCGTCGAGCGTCGGGATCGAGATGTTGACGCTCACCTCGGCGCGTCGGGCCGCCGCCCGGAGGACATCGACGTCGCGCACGATCAGAGGTCCCCGCGTGATCAGGCTGAACGGATTCCGCGCGGCGGCCAGCACCTCGAGACAGCCGCGCGTCAGACGGTAGCGACCCTCGACCGGCTGGTAGGGGTCGGTGGCGGCGCCGATGGCGATCGACTCGCGCCGCCACGACCGCCGCGCGACCTCCCGCCGCAGCACCTCGACCACGTTGACCTTGACGCGGATCGACGCGCCGTAGCGGTCGTCGGCCGGCCGGTCGGCGCGCCGCTCGAAGGCGCGCACGTAGCAGAAGGTGCAGCGGTGCGCGCAGCCCATGTACGGGTTGAGGGACCACTTGAAGTCCATCCCCGTAACGCGGTTCAGCGCGGCCCGGCACGGCTCCTCGCGGTATTCGACGCCCATGCCGGGAGTATACCAGTCACCTGTTGAGGTCGCCAGGCCGGGGCCGGATGGCGCCGACCGCGCCGCGGACCGGGGCGCGACGCGGCACGCAGAACAGCGGGAAAGCCGCGAAGTCGTTGACGCCTGCGCGGAGCGCGTGATACATCTGATGGAACCTGTCGGGGCTCAAATCCCCAGGAGGACACCGATGGAGAAGGTGAAAGGGCTCAAGTGCCGGGAATGCGGGCGCGGCTACCCGGCGGCCCCCCTCCACGTCTGCGAGTTCTGCTTCGGCCCGCTGGAGGTCGATTACCACTACGAGGCGCTCCGCGGTCACGTCACCCGCGAGCGGATCGCGGCCGGCCCGCCGAGCATCTGGCGGTACAGGGACCTCCTCCCGATCGAGGGCGAGGCGGCCGTCGGCCACCATGCCGGGTTCACCCCGCTCGTCCGCGCGCGCAACCTCGCCGAAGAGCTCGGCGTGCGCGAGCTCTACGTCAAGAACGACTCGGTCTGCCACCCCACCTGGTCCTTCAAGGACCGCGTGGTCGCGATCGCCCTGACGAAGGCCCAGGAGTTCGGCTTCGACACCGTCGCCTGCGCCTCGACCGGAAACCTGGCCAACTCGGTCGCCGCCCACGCCGCCGAAGCCCGGCTCCGCTCCTTCATCTTCATCCCGGCCGACCTCGAGCAGGGGAAGGTGATCGGCTCGCTCGTCTACGCGCCGGTCCTGGTGGCGGTCGAGGGGACGTACGACGAGGTCAACCGCCTCTGCTCGGAGGTGGCGGACAAGTACCGCTGGGCCTTCGTCAACATCAACATCCGCCCGTACTACTCGGAGGGGTCCAAGACCTACGGGTACGAGATCGCGGAGCAGTTCGGCTGGCGGGCGCCCGCCCACGTGGTGGTGCCGTGCGCGGCGGGGTCGCTCATCACCAAGATCTGGAAGGCCTTCAAGGAGCTGGCGATGCTCGGCTTGATCGAGCCGGTGCGGACCCGGATGTACGCCGCGCAGGCCGCGGGCTGCGGGCCGATCGTCACCATGATCAAGCAGAACTCCGAGGTCGTGGTGCCGGTTCGGCCGCACACCATCGCCAAGTCGCTCGCGATGGGGAACCCGGCCGACGGGGTCTACGCTTACCGGGTCGTCAAGGAGTCGGGCGGCGCCGCCGAGCACGCGACGGACGACGAGATCCTGGAGGCGATGGTGCTCCTGGCGCGCACGGAGGGCATCTTCACCGAAACGGCGGGGGGCGTGACGCTCGCCGCCGCGAAGAAGCTCATCGAGCAGGGCCGGATCCCTCGCGACGAGCCGATCGTCCTCTGCATCACGGGCAATGGCCTCAAGACCATCGAGGTAGTGGGCGCGCGGCTGCCGGAGGCGGTGCGGATCCGCCCGAGCCTCGGCGCGTTCGATCGCGCGCTGGCGGATCTCAAGGCCCTCACCCGGGCCTGAGCGCCGTGCGCACGCCGTTGCAGCGAGGAGGCTGACCCATGCCGGTTCTGGTGCGTATCCCGACGCCGCTTCGCCGGGTGACCAATGGGGTCGGCGAGGTGCAGGCGAAGGGCAAGGACGTGACCGAGCTCATCGACGACCTCGACCGGCAGTACCCCGGGCTCCGGGAGCGGCTGGTCGAAGAGTCCGGGGAGCTGCGCCGCTTCATCAACATCTACGTGAACGAGGAAGACAT
>JBIOTN010000175.1:0-79260 GCA_044866005.1 Candidatus Rokuibacteriota bacterium
CCGTACACCCCGGCGAGCGCCAGCGCCAGGATCGCCCCGACCACCGTGTCGCGGGCGCCGGGGGGGATCCCGGTGAGGATCGGCCAGGAGATCCGGCGCACGAAGCCCAGGTGGTGCCACACGTCCAGGAGCCCGATGCGACGGCCGGGCGGCGGGACGGCCGTGCCGTGCGGGACGCCGTAGAGCCAGTGAGGAAGGCTGCCGAGCACGAAGGCGGCAACGCCCGCGAGCGCCTGCCGGGCCCGCGCCCGGGAGAGCCCGCCCCGCAGCAGGAGGATGCCCACCGCCGGGAAGTAGACGAGGGAGAGGAAGTTGGTCCAGAAGGCGAGACCGAGGACCCCGCCGAGCACCGCGCACGCCGCGGTGGCGCGGGGAGGCGAGAGCGCCGGCACGCGGAGGGCGAGCAGGAGGGCCAGGGTGCCGAGCCCCATGGCGAGCGGGTAGTGGAGCCGCGCCTCGTGCGCCCAGTGGAGGGCGAAGTCGGGGGGCGCCGCGAGGATCACCGCCGTCAGCAGCGCGGCCCGCGGCCCGAAGGCGTCCCACGCGAGCCGCGCGACGAGGCCGATCCAGACGAGGCCGGCGAGGACGGCCGCGAGCTCGAGCGTGCGGGCGGAGACCCCGAGGAGCAGGTAGAGCGGGGCGGCGAGGTACGCGTCGAGCGCGCCCATGAACGCCTGGCCGTAGAAGTACACGGGCAGCGCGCCGTGAAGGACGGTGAGCCCCATGATGCCCGTCGTGGCCTCGTCGTACCAGAGGCGCGGGAAGCGGAGCAGGGCGAGCCGCAGGGCGGCGCCCGCGAGGAGCACGAGGAGGACGCGCCGGCCGGTCACCGGACCGGCGAGCCGCGAGGCGAGAGACCGCATGCGGGAAACCCGCCGTATTATCGGGAGGGTCGCTGCACGAAGTCAACTCGCGCCGCGGCGATCGGCGCGCGGCGCGAGCGAGGTGCTATGATACCTCGGCCCCGGACGGGGCGGTGGGCAGAGGGGCGGTGTCGCGGCTCAGACACGGTGCACTCGTCGCGATCTTCTTCGGCGGCGCCACGGCGCTCTACACCTATCCGTTCGTCCTCGACCTGCCGCGCGCCCTGCTCAAGAGCGGCGGAGACTACCTGGGCGAGGCGGCGCTCGTCGGCTGGAACGCGCACCGGCTGATTCGCGATCCGCTCGGTCTCTTCGACGCCCAGTTCGTCTTCCATACCCAGTTCTTCTATCCCCACTCGAACACGCAGGCCTACTTCCAAACGCTCTTCTTCCCGGGGCTGCTCGCGGTGCCGGGCCTGCTCCTGACGGACAACGCGCTCCTGGTCACGAACGTCCTCATGTTCCTCGGGATCACGCTGAGCGGGGCCCTGACCTACGCCCTGGCGTTCGCGCTCACCGGCCGCGTGGTCCCGAGCCTGCTCGCCGGCGTGGTCTTCGCGTACCTCCCGTACCGGATCGATCACCTCGGCCAGTTCACCGTCCAGATGGGCTTCCTGCTCCCGGTGATCTTCTGGGCCTTCTACCGCTTCCTCCTCTGGCGCCGGTGGGGGGACCTCGCGCTCGTCGTCTTCGGCATCTGGGCGCAGGCGCTCTCCACGCTCTACTACGCGTACGGCGTCGGGTTGCTGCTCGTCCCGTTCCTGCTCGCGTTCGTGCTCCTCCGCCCCGGCACGCTTTCGTGGTCGCTCGTCGGACGGGCGGCGGTGGGCGTGCTCCTCCTCGTCGCGGTCCTCGCGCCGTTCCTCAAGCCTTACGTCGATGTCCACCGCGCCCTCGGCTTCCAGCGCGAGATGGGGACGGCGCAGGTGGCCTCGATGGACCTCTTCTCGCTCTTCGACCCGGGGGTCTTCAACCGCGTCTACCACCGTGTGCTCCGTCGGATGGGCGGGGTGGAGGGCGGGCTCTTTCCCGGATTCCTCGTGCTCGCGCTCGTCGTGCTGGCAGTCGCGCGGGCCCGCTGGCAGCCCGAGACCGGTCGGTTGCCGCCGTGGACGATCCCGGCGCGGCGGGCGCTCGTCCTCGTCGCGGTGGCGTGCCTGCTCCTCGTGGTGGTGGTCCCCCGGGTCGGCGGCGTCACGCTCGACATCGGCCCGGTCCAGCTCCTCAGGATCCGACACCTCACCCTCGCCGTGACGCTGCTCCCGTTCCTCGCGCTCGGGTGGCTCGTCCTGGAGGGACGCCGGCGGCTCACCGGCCCCCTGACCGCGCGCGAATGGGTCGTCACCCTCCTCTTCCTGGCCGTGCTGACGTACCTCTCCATGACGGGGCCGACGCTCAAGGTGGGCCGGGTCCCTGCCGGGAGCGGCTTCTACCGCTGGCTCTATCTCTACGTGCCGGGCGCCAGCGCCTTCGGGGCTCCCGGCCGGTGGGCGCTCGTCTTCGTCCTGCCCCTGGCGCTGCTCGCCGCCTTCGGCGCCCGGGCGGTGACCGAGCGGCTGGCGCGGCGGTGGAGACCGGCCCTCGCGATCGCGCTGCTCCTCGGCGTCATGATCGAGTACGTGGCGTTCCCGATCCCGTGGGGGCGGGCCCCCGATCCCCCGCCGGTCTACCGGTGGCTCGCCGAGCAGCCGGGCGACTTCGCGATCCTGGAGCTGCCGGTGCAGGACGGTGGCGCCGAGGCCTGGTTCATGTACTGGGCCACGGTGCACTGGAAGCGCCTCGTCAACGGCCAGCTCTCGTTTTTCGGCCCCACGCTCCAGGAGGTCGCGGACCTGACCGGACCGCTGGATCTGGACCCCCTCATCCGGCGACTGCGGCAGATCTTCCCGCTCCGCTACCTCGTGGTTCACCGGGCCAGGATGCGGAACGACGCCGGCCTCCTGGCGCAGCGGCTTCACTGGGAGGAGCTCCGGGCCGAGGGGATTCCGGAGCTGCCGCTCGCGCGGAGCTTCGACGGCGACGACGTCTACGCGGTGCCCGGAACGCCGGAGGTCGGCATCGCGCTCCGGCGGGAATTCTCCGCCGACGTCGTGCGGCGGCGGCCCGTGGCCGAGTACGTGCTCCGCTTCACCGGCGAGGACACCGAGGTCCGGCGATGGGTGGACCTCGACTTCAACGGCCGTCCCGTCCAGCGCGTGGAGCACGCCGGCCCCGGCACGGTCCGGCTGCCCGCGCCCTACAACCCCGGCGACCGGAACGAGCTCCGGTTCGTCCATCACTACGCGATCAGCCCGGCGGTCACGCGGCAGGCGCGCTACCGGATCGGCCGGACGTCGGTCCACTCGCCGGTGGACATCCAGGCCGCGAGCGGCGGGAAGTACTCGGGGAACGTCGCCTCGATCCGCGTGAACGGGGTCGAGCGCGTCTCCCTGCCCCGGCGCGGCTACCACGTGGTGGCCCTCGATCCCGGCGACGGCCGCGTGGTCGCCGCCGGGCAGTTCGACACGTTTCAGCGCGCCGCCGAGTCGCGCCGGATGGCGGCGCTGATCGAGGAGCTGCCCCCCGGCACCATCGTCGTCGCGGCCGCGAAGCACGACGGCGCGGGCCAGCTCACGGAAGAGGCCGTGCGGGCGCTCCGCTCGGTCGGCGGGCGTGAAGACACCCGGGGGACCCTCTGGCTCTCCCACCTGGTGATCGGCGTCAGGGGCGCGGTCCCGGGGGAGGCCTGGGAGGCGGCGGGGGCCCGGGAGCTCGTCGCCTCAATCGGCCGCGAGCGTCCCCTGGCCCTGGTTCTCGATGCTTTCGCGCTCCGGTAGGAGCCGGCGGCGGTAGAGGCGCCACGGCCGACCGTACATGGAGAAGTCGTGGGCGAGCTCGAAGCCGAGGTCCCGATAGAAGCCGTTGGCCCGTGCGTTCGAGGCGTAGACCGAGACGGCGTAGGAGCGGACGCCGCGGGCGCGGAACGTCTGGTTGAGCGCGTCGACCATCGCACGGCCGTAGCCTTGCGAGCGATGATCGGGCAGGAGGGCGATCGCGATGAGCTCCGCGTCTCCCCCTGTCGGCTCGCTGATCGGTCGCCGTCTGGCAGGATAGCGAAGCGTCTCGACCATCCGGCCGAGCACGCCCGGCTCGCGGACGATGGCGCGCAGCACCAACGGGGCCAGTGCGAGCGAGCGGCGAAGAAGAATGTGCCGGAAGAGCGCGCCGGTCCCGGCCGTCGCGAGCAGGAAGCCGCCGACGCCGCGCCCGTCGTCGGCGACGAGGCCGACGGCCCCCGGCGCGGTGAGCGCCCCGGCATAGACGTGGGTGAGGACCACCGGTCCCAGGCGGGCGAGGAATCCCTCGGCGAGCACCGCGCAGTGGACGCGCGCGACCTCTGCCAGGTCCGCGACCGCCATGGGCCGGATGCCGCCGCCCCCCACCACGCTCAGACCCGCCCCGACGGCCCCGCCTCGGCGTAGAAGCAGTAGCAGGTGCCCGCGCCGTCCCCGGTGCCGAGCCTCGGCGCCACGAGCGCGGTGAGCGCCCGCGCGGCGAGCCGCCGCCAGGCGGGCCAGAGGATGAAGCGCCCCGTCACGGCGCGGGCCGCGGCCGCCAGGGCGCTCGTGGGATAACCGAGGTCCTGCACGATTCCCGCCTCCGGCGTATTGAACGCGTAGACGGCGCGCACGACGAAGCCGTGGCGCGCGAGGCGGGCGCGCCATTCCGGGACGGGGAAGAGGTTCACGTGCTGGAAGAGCCGGTCGACGGCGCGGGCATAGGCGCGGCCCGCTCGCTCCCATCGCACCCCGCGGAGCAGCCGCGGCCAGAACAGCGAGGCGGCGAACTCGGGACCGGGGACGGAGCAGGCGAGCCGGCCGCCGGGGCGCAAGACGCGCGCCGCCTCCGCGAGCACGCGGTCGAGCCGGGCCACGTGCTCGAGCGTGCTGATGCTCACCACGGACCCGAAGCTGCCGGCCGCGAAGGGGAGCGCCTCGGCGTCCGCCCGGATGACCGCGCGATAGACCCGGCGCGCCGCGGCCCGGCGCGCCGCCCGGCGCCCCCGGTCGAGGCCGATCGCCCCGTCGAGCGTGCCCGCGAGCTGCGCGAACAGGCCGTCCCCGCACCCCACGTCGAGGACGGGAGGCGGCAGCGCCAGGCGGCCGAGGAGGAGGGCCTCCTGCGCCCGCGGGACGGCCCAGGCGACCGGCGCCGACTCGACGTAGCGGCGGAAGAGCTCACCGACGGCCGGGGACGCCATCGCTCCCGTCGCCCCGACCCGGCGCCGATCACGCCCCACGGCGGGGGATGCTAGCACGGGCGGCGCGGGCCGGGCAACGCGCGTCACGTCGGAGGGGGCCTCGACGGCCCCCTCCGAAACCTCCCCCCGGCACGGTTGCGGCGGCAAAAGCCGCCGCTCGGAAGGCTGCCGGGGCGTGCCCAGGATGCGCCGCGCGGGCGTGACGACGCTCACGGCGTGAGCCGGTAGCGGCCGCGCCAGGCGTTCCACTGGACCCGGACGAGGTCGAGCAGCATCCCCGCCGAGTCCTGGACCAGGCGGATGTGACTCTCGGGATCGTCGCGCCACACCACGGGCACCTCCACGATCCGGTAACCGAGCCGGCGCGCCAGCCACAGGACCTCCACGTCGAAGCCGAAGCCGTCGAGCCGCTGCCGCCCGAAGATCGCTTCCGCCGCCGGCCGGCGGAAGGCCTTGAATCCGCACTGGCTGTCGGTGATCCCCGGGAGGAACGCGAACGCGACGAGGGACGTGAAGGCGCGCCCGGCGACGCCGCGGAGCCACGGCTGGGGGACCTGAACGTCCGAGCGCGGGAGCCGGCGGGAGCCGATCGCCACGTCGGCGCCCTGGGCGAGCGCCGCTCGGAGCTTGGCCACCTCCTCGATCGGCGCGGAGAGATCGGCGTCCGTGAAGAGGACGTGCTCGTGGCGCGCCGAGAGGACGCCGGACCGCACGCTCGCCCCCTTCCCGCGGTTCCGGGCGCTCCGCAGCAAGGTGATCCCGGCGTGCTTGCGGCCGAGCTCCGTGACGACGTCGCCCGTGCCGTCCGAGCTTCCGTCATCCACCACCAGGATCTCCGCCGGCTCGGCGAGCTGCCCGACGTAGTCGACCAGCGCCGGCAGCGTCGCGGGCAGCCGCCGGGCCTCGTTGTAGGCGGGCACCACTACGGAGAGTCCCACGAAGTTGTCGCCCCGCGCGTCTTCTGCTAGGCTACCGTCGCCGCTCGCCGGAGACCACCACGGAATTCATGCCGAAGCGCCAGACCTGGGTGGGGGAGGCGGGGGTGATCGCGGGGCTCGCGGTGCTCGTCGCCGCGAAGATGTGGACGCTGATCACTCCGTTGTCCCAGTTCCGGGCCTCCCTCGGCGGCGACTTCGGCCTCGCCGTCGAGGCCTACTTTTATCACATGCTGAAGAGCGGGACGATCCCGCTCTGGGATCCGACCCTCGGCACCGGGTCGCCGTTCCTGGGCGGCGGCACGCATCACCCGATGTTCCTTCAGGCCCACCTGCACCTCTTCTATCCCCTGAACGTGCTCTGGCTCGGCCTCGCCGAGCGGAAGCAGTTCATCCCCCACGCACTCCTCCAGTACCATCACGCGTTTCACTACCTCCTGGCGGGCGTCTTCACCTACGCGTACGGACGCCAGCTCGGGCTGGCCCGGTTTCCCGCGAGCCTGGCCGGGATCGCCTTCATGTTCTCGGGGTTCCTGCTCGCGCACGTCCAGCACTGGACGATGGTGGACACGATCGTCTGGCTCCCGCTCGTCCTGGCGTGCGTGGTCCGGGCCGACGCGACCGGCCAGCGGCGATGGGGCGTCCTGGCCGGGCTCGGCCTCGGGATCGCCTTCCTCGCGGGGCATCCACAGATCTTTTACTACATGGCCCTGGTCGCGGCCGCGCTCGGGCTCACGCTCCTCGGTCGGCGGGTCATGGCGCGGCAGCCCTGGGCGCGCCTCGCGACGGTCTACCTCCTCGTGCCGGCCGTCGCGCTCGGCATCGCGGCGGTGCAGCTCCTGCCGTCGTGGGAGGCGGCGCTCGGCTCGCACCGCGCGGGACTCGACTACGGCTGGAAGGCGATCGGCTCCTATCGTCCGGCGTTCCTGCTGCAGCTCGTTCTTCCCTGGGGCCTCCTGCCGGTCGAGGGGTGGCAGGCCAGCACCTCGGAGTTCTACCTCTATCCCGGGATCCTTCCCCTCGTGCTCGCCGGGTACGCGGTGGCACGACGGTGGGACTGGCGGGTGGGCTTCCATGCGGCGGTGGCGCTCGGCGCGGTCCTCCTGGCCTTCGGCGACAACTACGGCGCGTTCCGTCTGGCCTACGAGCTGATCCCCGGGCTGGGCCTCTTCCGGATCCCGGCCCGGATCCTGGGACTCGTGAGCTTCGCGCTGGCCGTGCTCGCTGGGCTCGGCGCGCAGACGCTCCTCGGGGAGTCCGGATCACCGGGGCTGACGCGCTTCCTCCGCGCCGCCCTCGCCATCGCCGGGATCGGCGCCGTCGCCGTCCACCTCCTGCTCGTCCGTAGCCAGGCGCCGCCGGCCTCGGACCTCGCCCAGCGCCTCGCCGACCAGTACGTCATGCTCGCTCTCCTCCTCGCCGGGACCCTGCTCGTCGTCAGCTGGCGGCCGCGCGCGTCGCCCGCGCTCGTCCGGGCCGGCCTCCTCGTCATCCTGCTCGTCGATCTCCTCTTCGGCTCGTTCAGCCTCGGCAGCGCCGCGTCCAACCCGGACCACCGCCCGCCGGCCGAGCCGGAGTGGCTCGCCGTGCTGCGTCAGGAGCGGGAGCCGATCCGCCTGAGCCGGGGCCGGCGAATCCATCCCCGCCTGATCTACGAGCACGGCTGGGGCATCGTCGACGGCGAGAGCACGTTCGCGCCCCCGGCGTTTCTGGACCTGTACGGGCTGATCGAGGCGAACCCGCGGATCTTCGACCTCCTCAACGTGAAGTACGTGGTGACGGGATCGAGCCGCGAGCTCCGCGTGCCGCGCGCGAAGTTCGGGCGGCTCGCGCTCTGGCCGGACGCCCTTCGCCGCGTGGCGCTGCCGGCACCCACGGCGGCGCGCACGCTCGAGCTCGACTCCCACCTGGTGTACGGCGCCGGCGTGCCCCAGGGCGCGCCCGTCGCCGTGGTCCACGCCGTCTTCGAGGACGGCTCGACCGAACGGTTGACCCTCCGTGCGGGCGTGGAGACCGCCGAATGGGCGCTCGACCGTCCGGGAAGCGCGGCGCGCCACGGCCGGCCGCCGGCGATCGCGCGCTCCTGGACCGTCGGCGACGAGGGCTTCCGCGGGCACACGTACCGGGCGACCCTGCCGCTGCGGCCGGCCGGGCGGCTCACCGAGCTGATCGTCGAGCACGCCGGGACGGACGCGGTGCTGGTCGTCGAGGCCCTGCGCCTCGATGGCCGCGATCCGCCGCCGCCCCCCGACCGGCTGGAGCCCGTCGTCCCGGGGCTCTACCGGAACCGCTACGCGCTGCCACGGGCGTTCCTCGTCCGCCGCGCGCGGCAGGTCCCCCCGGAGCGCATCCTCGACGCGCTGCGCGATCTGGACCCCGCCGAGGAGGCCCTCGTGACCGACCCGCTGCCGACCGGCTGGCCGACGCCGGGCCGGCCGACGGGACCCCCCCTCCCGGCGGTCCGGATCGTCGACTACCTCCCGGAGCGGGTCCGCCTGGAGACCGAGGTCGCCGAGCCGCTGATCCTGGTCCTCGGCGACACCTACGATGCGCGCTGGCGCGCCTGGGACAACGGCCGGCCGGTCCCCATCCTCCGCGCCGACCATGCGCTCCGCGCGGTCCCCCTCCAGCCGGGCCGCCATGTGGTCGAGTTCCGCTACCGCCAGCCCTCGTTCTGGGTCGGCCTGGCGCTCTCGCTCGGGACGATCGGCGCCGTCGTGACCGGCGGCCTTGTCGCGGGCCGCCGACGGGGGAAGCGCGCGCCCTAGCCGTCCGACGGCCCACGCCGGCCGCCGGCCAGGCCCGGCGGCCGCCCGGCGGGCCGCGCGGGTCCACGGGAGCGGACGGTGCGCCCCGGACCGGCCGGCGGGTCACTCGAAGGCGTCGAGCTCGGCGAGGCTCCAGGCACTCGCGGCCGCGGGTCCGTCGGACGAGAGCCGGAGGTAGCGCAGCGAGGTCGGGGGAAACGCGACCGCCCAGCTCTCCTCCCCGTTCCGCAAGAGCTCCGAGCCGGACCAGTAGAGCGGCCCCGCCCACGCGAGGGGCTGAAGCGCGCGCCAGTCGCGGCCGTCCACCGACCCTTCGACCCGGAGGCCCCGCGCTCCGCCCGCCGCCGGCCCGGGCCGGCCCGCCAGCCCGCCGACCCGGCGCACCTGGCCGAGATCCACCGTGAGCTGGCTCGCCGGCGTCGCGCCCGCCTGCCAGCGCGTCTCGTCGGCCCCGTCGATCGCGTGCCAGGCCTCCGCCGTGTTCTCGCTCGCCGTCGCGCGCCACCCGTCCCGCGGCAGCCGCCGCGGCACCGGCCCCGGGGTCAGGAGGAGCAGGCGGTACGCGCCGGCGGCGCGCTCCCGGACCGCGATGCCCTGGCCCGCGAGCATGGCCCGGACGCCCGGGGCGTCGGCGTCGGCCCCCAGAAGGATCGCGTAGTCCCGTCGCGCCCGGAAGCGCCCGAGCTCTCGAGGGTCGGGCGAGTGCCCGTAGGAGTTCGTGGCCGCGTTCGACTGCTCGCCGGCGATGCGGCCGTGGGACTCGGCCTGGACCCACGCCGACAGCCAGTGATCGGCGTACACGAACTGGACGCCCTCCTCGCGCAGCGCCGCCGTGATCTCTCCCTCCCGCGGCAGCGGCGGACGCGGCCCTCCCGGTCCGTACACGAACAGCTCCCGCGCCGCCCAGTCGCGATACGGGACCTCTCCCGTCTGCACCAGCCGCACCAGCCGCGTCCGCACCGGCGGGAAGATCGCCTGCACGCGCCCCTGCCGCACCTTGAGGAATGCATGGTGCTCGGAGAAGAACAGCGGCCCCCAGTACTGCGGGACGACGACCACCGGCTGCCAGCGCTTGCCGTCTCTCGACACCTCCACGCGATACCCCGAGGGCACCTCCTGCCAGTCGATCGCCAGGAGATCCACCCGGGTGACCGTCTCCTCCCTGCCGAGATCCACGGCGACCCACTGCCCCGGCGCCTGCGGGCCGGGGCTCCGCCACCCCGTCGACGCGTCCCGGTCGATCAGGTTCGCCGCCTCCGACGCGTTCCCGCTCGCCCTCACCACCCATCCCTCGGGCCCGATCGGCACGAACCCCGTGGCGAAGGTCGGCACCGGCTCGAGGACGTAGATCGCGCCCACCGGCGTCTCGCGGACGTCGATGCCGAGGGCCCGCAGCCCGCTGTGAAGCTCCTTCCGGAGCGTTCGGGTCACGATGGGCGGCGCCGCCGCGGCGTCCACCGCGTGGGCGTGCGGCAGCGCGCCCTCGCGCCAGAGATCGGCCGCCACGATCCGCATCCCCGTGAGGTAGGTGAACTCGTACGATTGCAAGTGGGGCACGTCGGCGAAGTAGACCCGCCGGATCCCCCGCTCGTCCAGCCAGCGCACCACCGGGGCCATGCGCCCCTTGACCGAGGCCCAGCGCCACTGGGACGGGGTGGTCCGGGCCACGGTGTCCCCCGTGTTGCTCCAGGCATGGAGGCCGAGCAGCGTGGCCAGCGCTGCGGCGCCGACCGCTCGCCGCGCCGACCACAGCCCGTGGAGCGTGTCGCCGATCCAGTACGGCAGGACGGAGTAGAGCGGCAGGAGGTAGCGGCCTTCGAGGGGACGCGAGCTGACGGCGGCGAGGGCGAGGTTGGCGAGCAGCACCCCCCACAGGAGCAGTCGGCCAGCCGCGGCCGGGGGCGCGGACCGCCGCGCCCCCGCGGCCCACCTCAGCGCGCCACGGTCTCGGATCGCGGCCCCGACGACCGCGGCCACGGCGAGCAGCAGCACGGCCAGCTCGAGCACGCCCTCCAGGGAGGGTGTCAGGCGAGCGAGCCGGACGCCCAGCACATCGGGAATCAGTCGGCCGGTCAGGAGGCGGATCCGTTCGCCGAGGGGCTCGGCCTCGACGTAGCCGGCCTGGTGCAGGACGAAGCGGCTCGAGGGGAAGTACTGCGCCTCGTACACCCACGCGGGCAGCCCGCCGAGGGCCAGGCCGCCGACGAAGAGCCAGATCCGGGGGCGCCAGAGGAGGCCCGTCCGCACCGCCAGGAGGCCGAAGGGCACCAGGTACACCACGACCAGCGGATTCGTCCACCACCCCAGGCCGGTCAGGAGGCCCAGCACGAGGAGCGCGCGCGGACACCCCGGGCGGCGAAAGAAGAGGGTATGGGTGGCGAGCAGGACGAGGTTCCCGAGGAGCACCAGGAAGATCCAGTTCATGTTCCCCGAGAGGCTCCAGTGGGACAGCTCGACCGGAGGGACGGCCAGGACGGCCAGGGCGAAGAGCGCGGGGATGGGCTCGAGGACGCGTCGCGCCAGCAACCAGCCGGTCCACAGACACGCGACTCCCGCCGCCCAGGCGAAGATGTCCAGCGCGACCGAGGACCCGCCGGCCAGGGTGAACCAGATCGCCAGCGGGTAGGACGGGCTCGCGCCCAGGTACTCGATCGTCATGTGGTGGACCGGGAAGTCTCCCCCGAGGGCCTGGAGCGCCTGGATCGCGAGCTTGCTCTCGTCCCAGTGCGCCCAGGCCAGGCCGGCGAAGCGCCCCGCAAACCTGAGAGCGCGGACGAGCGCGCCGAGCGCGAGGAGGGCCACGACCACGAGCACGGCCCGCGGCGGCCTCAGTCGAAACACTCGAGCTCCTCGATGACCCACGGGGCCGCGGCCGCCTCCACCGCCGGCGAGAGCCGCAGGTAACGCAGCGCGGTCGCTGGAAACGACACCGCCCAGCCGTCCTTGCCGTGGCGCAAGAGCTCCGACCCCGACCAGTACACCGGCCCCGCCCACGCCAGCGGCTGAAGCGGCGTCCACGCCCGCCCGTCCATCGAGCCCTCGAGCCGAAGCGGCGCGAGACCGCCCGCGCCAGGCCCCGGGCGCACGGCGACGCGGCTCACCCGGCGTCCCTGTCCCAGGTCCAGCGTGAAGCGCATCGCCGGGCGCGCCGGGCCCGGCGAGGCCCAGGCCGTCCCCCGGTCGCCGTCGATGGCGAGGGGCGCGGCTGCCGCGTTCTCGCTGGCCGTGGCCCGCCAGCCGCCCCTGGCGAGGCGGGCCGGCGGCGCCGTCCGCGCGGTGATCACCAGCAGGGGGTAGGGCCCCGCCGTCGTGTCCCGCACGGCCACCGATTGGCCGGCGAGCATGGCCCGGATGGCCGCCGGATCCCCGTCCGACCCGACCAGGATGGCGTGCCCCGGCTCGGCCCGAAAGCGATCCAGGCTCTCGGGTGGGGGCAGCGTGCGCCCGTACGCATTGAGATTGATGTTGGACGGGAGCGCCCCGATCCTTCCTCGGGACTCCGCCTGCACCCGGGCCGAGAGCCAATGATTGGCGTAGACGAAGCTCACCCCCGCCTGGCGCAGCGCCGCCGTCAGCTCCCCCTCGCGCAGAACGCTGGGGCGGCCCGGGCCCGGGCCGTAGACGAACAGCTCCCGCGCCGCCCAGCCCTGATACGCCACCTCCCCCGTCTGCACGACGCGCACCCGCCGCGCCCGCCGCGGCGGAAAGATCGCCTGCACCCGCCCGCGCCGCGCTTTCAAGAACGCGTGGTGCTCCGAAAAGAACAGCGGCCCCCAGTACTCCCGGACCGCGACCACCTCCCGCCAGCCCTCGGCTGCCTGGAAGACCTCCACGCGGAAGCCCACCGGCACCTCTCGCCACTCCACCGCCAGCAGGTCCACCCGCGCCACCGTCTCCTCCCTGCCGAGGTCGACCGCGATCCACTGCCCCGGCCGCTGCGGTCCGGCCGTCCGCCAGCCCGTGGACGCGTCGCCGTCGATCAAGTTCGCGGCCGCCGCCCCATTCTCGCTGGCGCTCGCCGCCCAGCCGTCCGGCCGGATCGGCACGAACCCCGTCTGGAACGTCGGCAGGGGCTCGAGCACCAGGATCCCGGCCCGCCTCGTCTCTCGCGCCGCCATGCCGATCCCTCGCAGGCTCTCCCGCAACGGTCCGGCCAGCCGGCTCCGTTCCCGCAGGAGGATGGGCGGCGCCTCGGCCGCGTCCACGAGGTGGCCGTGGGAGACCGCTTCCTCGTTCCAGAGGCTGGCGGCGACGACTCGCCTTTCGGCCAGGTAGCTGAACTCGTAGGCCGGCATCCGCAAGGGGTCCACCCAGTAGGCGCGTCGGATCCCGTCTGCGTCCAGCCACCGCATCAGCGGCTGCGCCGCCCGCGCCACGGGGGCCCAGCGCCGGTCCTCCGCCGGCGTCCGGCCCAGCGTGTCCACCCAGTTCGCCCACAGGTGAGCGCCGAGGATCAGGACGACCGCCGCGCGCCCCAGGGCCGGTCGCAGGCGCGCCAGCCAGGACAGCGCCTCGCCCATCCAGCACGGCGCCACGGAGTAGAGCGAGAGCAGATAGTAGTTGTCGGGGGTCCGGGACGTCGCGAGGATCAGAGCCAGGTTCGTGAGCGCCACCCACCAGAGGATCGAGCGGCCTCCCGCGGGACCGCCGCCCAGGCCGATCGTCCACGCGAGCTCGCGCCGGTCCTCCCGTGCCGCGCGGATCAGCGCGAGCCCCCAGAGCAGAAGGAGGGCGAGCGGCAGGACCGCGGCCGCCGATCGCATCCCCCGGAGATCGACTCCCAGGATGCTGGGGATGAACTTGCCTGCCACGAGGGCCAGCCGATCCCGAAACTGCTCCAGCCCGACCGACCCGGCGAGCGCGAAGCGGGACGACGGGAAGTGCTGGAGCTCGTAGAGCCAGGCGGGGAGCCCCCCCAGGAGCACGCCCAGGGGAACGAGCCCGGCGCGGGCCCGCCAGAGCAGCGCGGTCCGCACCGCGAGCAGGCCGAACGGCGCCAGGTAGACGACGATCAGCGGATTGGTCCACCAGCCGAGCCCGGCGAGGACTCCGAGAACCAGCAGCGTGCGGCGACGCCCGGGCCGGCGGAAGAACAGGGTATGGGTGGCGAGGAGCAGCAGATTTCCGATGATCAGCAGTCCGCTCTGGTTCAGGTTCCCGATGAGACTCCACCGCGCGAGGATCAGGGGCGGAACGGCCAGGACCGCCAGGGCGAGAAGCGCCGCCCGCGGCGGGAGAAGCCGGCGCGCCACGAGGTACGCGGTCGTGAGGACCCCGAGTCCGACGCCGTAGTCGAACAGATCCAGGGCCAGCGTCGAGGCGCCGGCGACGGCGAACCAGACGGCGAGGGGATAGGACGGCGCGGCGCCCAGATACTCGAGCCCCAGGATCTGGACGGGGAGCTCTCCTCCCAGGATCTCCATGGCGGGGAGCGCGTACCGCGCGTCGTCCCAGTGGGCCCACCAGAACAGGCGCCCCCAGAACCGGAGCGCCCGCACGGCCGCCCCCACCGCGAGGAGCACGAGCACGGGCAGCCACGCCGGGAGGCGGCGCGCCCCCGGCGACGCGGCCTCGAGCGCGTGCGCCACGAGCGGCAGAGTCAGACGGCGGGGCGGGCCCGCGGCATGAAGAGCGGGTCCCGCCGGAGGCCCAGGCGGTGGGCGTAGAAGCGGCCGAGCGTCCAGAGCGTCTTCACGCCGTAGGTCACGCTCCGCCGGAAGCCGATGGACGACGCTTCGGCCATGTAGCGGACCGGGACCGGCACGTCGCCGATCCGGAAGTCGAAGTGCACGGCCTGGATCAGGAGCTGCGAGTCGAAGACGAAGTCGTCGGAGTTGGCGTGGTAGGGGATCGTCTCGAGGACCTGCCGCGCGTAGGCCCGGAAGCCCGAGTGGAACTCGCCGAGGTTCTGCCCCAGCGCCACGTTCTCCACCAGCGTGAGGAACCGGTTCGCGAAGTACTTGTAGACCGGCATGCCGCAGTCCAGCGCCTCGCGCCGGGTGCGGATGCGCGAGCCCAGGACGACGTCGCAGACGCCGGCCTCGATGAAGCCCGTGAGGAACGGCGTGAGCCGGCTGTCGTACTGGTAGTCGGGATGGATCATGATGACGATGTCCGCGCCCCGCTTGAGCGCCTCGTCGTAGCACGTCTTCTGGTTGGCCCCGTACCCGCGGTTGGCGGCGTGCGCGATGACCGAGAGGCCGAGCGCCCGCGCGATCTCGACGGTCCGATCCCGGCTCGCATCGTCCACGACGATGACCTCGTCCACGGTCTCGGGCGGGATGTCACGGTAGGTCTTCTCCAGGGTCGACGCCGCGTTGTACGCCGGCATGACCGCGACGACCCGCAGACGGCCCATGGAGTCCGATTCTGCCTCATCGACGTCGCGGGGGAAAGCGTCCTGATACAATGGGCAGGCGCATGGCCTCCCCGCCTCCGCCCGCCGGCGCCGCCCGGGTCGGGATCGCTTCGACGTTCCGCGCCGGACGCCTCTTCCGCGTCGCACTCGCGGTCACCGCCCTCGGCCTCGCGATCCGTCTGGGCGCCGCCGTCACCGCGCCGATCTGGTTCGACGAGGCGACGGTCGGGCTCATGGGCCGCCACGTCCTGCGGGGGGACTTCCCGTGGTTCTTCTACGGCCAGACGTTCATGGGCGCGGCGGAGGCGTACCTCCACGCCATCCCCTTCGCCCTGTGGGGCGCCTCGGAGACGACCTTGCGCCTGTGGCCGGTGACCCTGTCGCTCGTCCACGCCGCGCTCGTCGGCCTCCTGGCACGGCGCCTCTTCGGGATGGGGCGCTTCGCCGCCCTGCTGGCCATCGTCCCCCCGCCGTTCCTCCTCAAGTGGGCGTACGACGCCCGGCTCCACTACGACGCGATCCTCGTCTTCACGCCGCTCCTCCTCCTGCTCGGCCTCGTCGTGCTCGACGCGGCCCGGACGCCGGCCGAGCGGAGCCGCGCGCTCCTGGTCTTCGCCGTCGTCGCCGGGATCGGATGGTGGATCAACCTGCTGCTCTCGCTCCTCCCCGCGGCGCTCGCGGTGGCGCTCCTCCTCGTCCGGCCACGGCTGCACCCCTCGGCCTGGGCCGCGCCCCTGGGGTTCCTCGCGGGGAGCGCGCCCTTCTGGCTCTTCTCGCTGGCTCACGGTCGGCTGGCCCTGGGCACGGCGCGGCTCGTCTCGGCGCCCGATCTGGCCGACCACGGGCGGGAGCTCGTCCTGCACGCCCTGCCGATCGTCCTGGGTCTCCCCGCGCGATGGCTCCCCGGCCTGCCGCGCCCCGGCCTGGCCGTGGCCGGCGTCGGCCTCGTCCTCGCCGCCGCCGTCGTGGCGCTCGGCGATCGCCGCGCCCGGGCGGGCGGCCGGCTCCTCCTGGCGACGCTCGTGGCGCTGACGGTCGCCTCCGTGCTGGCCACCGAGCACGGGCGGAACCTCGCGACCGAAGACCCGCGCTACCTGCTGCCCCTGGTCGCCGTCCTGCCCGTGCTGGTGGGCGGGGCCCTGGCGCGCCTTCATCGCGTCTCGCCCGTCGTGGCCGGCGCCGCCGCGCTCCTGCTCGTCCTGTCGAACGGCGCCGGCCTCATCACGCGCTACTCGTTCCTCGTCTCGCCCGCGAGGTGGCAGGCGTACCGGCTCTCCGTGCTCGGCCCGGCGCAGCGCGTGGCCTTCATGCGCGCGCGCGGGCTTACCGCGCTCTACACCCACGACCCGGACGTCCTCACCTTCGTGAGCGGCGAGCGGGCGAGCGTCTCCCACTTTTACCTGGAGTCCTACCCACCGCTGGCGCGGCACGTGGACGGCGCCGAACGCGTCGCCTACTTCTCGCAGGACCCGCCGGCCGGCTTCGCCGAGAGCCTGACGGCCGCCGGCATCCGGTTCGCGCGCATGCGCTCCCCGCTCGGGACCCTCTACACCGAGTTCACCCTCGAGCACGCCGACTACCGGGAGATCCCGCGAGAGCGGCTCGTCGCGACGGCCTCGGACCGTCCCCGGAGCGCCGCGCACGCCCTCGATCGCGACGCCGCGACGCGCTGGGACAGCGGCGGGCCGGCGCGCGCCGGGACGTGGTTCCAGGTCGACCTCGGGCGGATCCACCCGATCGGCATGCTGGCGTGGCTTCCGGGCGGATTCCAGGAAGTGCCCGCCGGCTTCCGCGTCGAGGCCTCGGCGGACGGCGAGGCCTGGACGACCGTCCGCGAGGCGGCGCCGTACTACGGACCGCTCTACTGGTCCGGCGCCCATCCCCTGGGCCGCGTCCGGTGGGGCCGCGTCGAGGTGCGCTTTCCGAGCATATGGGCCCGCCATCTCAGGATCACGCACCTGGGCGAGCAGCAGCGCTTCCCCTGGAGCATCCGCGAGCTCTCCGTCTACGAGGCCCTGCCCGCGCTCACCGCGGTCCGGCCCGCCGACGTCGGCGCGACCGCCGCCGCGCTCCGTCGCGCCGGGATCGAGCGCGTCTACGCCGACCACGGCGTGGGCGCCCGGCTCGCGGCGGCCGCCGGGCAGGCCCTCGCCCTCCAGCCGGCGAACCTTCGCGTCGACGCCTACGGCTGGAGTCCCGCGCCGAACGAGCTGCCGCTCTTCCGGCCGCACGCCGACACGGCCCTCGTCCACCCCGTCGGGCTCGCCTCGGCCGAGTCGATCCAGGCCATGCTCCGGGACGCGGGCTGGACCTTCGCCGTCGAGGAGGTCGGCGGCCACCGGATCCTGAGCCGCTTCACGCCCGGCGCGCTGCCGGCGGGTGGCAGCGCCCCGCGCATCGCCCGGGTCGTCGCGTCGACCGCCGGGGCCGACGCCGCGGCCGTCCTCGACGGGCAGCCCGCGACCCGGTGGACCACCGCCGGACCGCAGCGCCCGGGCGCCTGGCTGCGGGTCGAGCTCGCGGAGCCGGCCCGGGTCGCGGGGCTCGTGCTCGAGCTCGGCCCGTTCCGCACCGACTATCCCCGGGGCCTGGTGGTCGAGAGCTCGGCGGACGGCCTCGGCTGGGACCCCGTGCGCGCCGACCTCCTGCTGCTCGGGCCGCTCCGGTGGACGGGCACGCACCTCCTCCGGGACGGGGTCGATCGCGTGCTCCTGCGCTTCGTGCCGCGACGGACCCGCGCGCTCCGGCTGACCTTGACGGGCCAGGATCCGGTTTTCGACTGGTCGGTCGCGGAGCTCCGGCTCTTCGGCGGCTGAACGCCCCGCGCCCGCACGACCCGTCGGCGAAGCCTGAGGCCCGGACACGCTGCCGTTTTCCGGCCGCCGGCCCGCCCGGGGGCCGCTGGTATAATGCCCCGGTGGACGCGGGACCTTCCATGCGGCTGTCCGTCGTCGTGCCGGTCTACAACGAGCGGCTCACGCTGCCCGAGATCCTCGAGCGGATCCAGGCGGTCACGATCCCCAAGGAGATCGTGATCGTCGACGACGGCTCCACGGACGGGACCCGCGAGATGCTCCGGCAGCTCGAGGCCGAGCTCGATGCGGCCCGGCGGGCCGGCACGTTCGACGAGAAGAACGAGATCCGGGTCTTCTACCAGGAGACGAACCAGGGAAAGGGCGCGGCGCTTCGCCGGGGGTTTGCCGAGGCGCGGGGCGACATCGTCCTGGTGCAGGACGCCGACCTCGAGTACGACCCCCGCGAATATCCCAAGCTCATCGCCCCCATCCTCGACGGCAAGGCCGACGCGGTCTACGGCTCCCGCTTCATGGGCTTTCCCCGCCGGGTCCTCTTCTTCTGGCACCACCTGGCCAACAAGTTCCTCACGCTCGCCTCGAACGTGGCCACCAACCTGAACCTGACCGACATGGAGACGGGCTACAAGGCCTTCCGGGCGGACATCATCAAGAGCATTCCGATCCGCTCGAACCGGTTCGGGGTCGAGCCCGAGGTGACGGCGAAGCTCGCGAAGCTGCGCGCCCGGATCTACGAGGTCCCCATCTCGTACGCCGGCCGCGGGTACTGGGAAGGGAAGAAGATCCGCTGGACCGACGGCGTGGCGGCGCTCTGGACCATCCTGAAGTACGTGGTCGTGGACGACCAGGACAACGCCGACCCGGGATACCAGACGCTCCTGCGCCTGGGGCGCGCCGAGCGCTACAACCGCTGGATGTTCGGCCAGCTCCAGCCCTACCTGGGGCAGCGGGTCCTGGAGATCGGCGCGGGGATCGGGACCCTGACCCGCTACCTGGTCGGGCGCGACCTCGTCCTCGTCAGCGAGCTGAACCCGCGCTACGTGCGGATCCTGGCCAACACCTTCGAGCGCCACACGCGCGTCCACGTGCTGCCGCTGGACCTCGAAGGCTTCGACCCCGCGGCGCTGCGGACCCACCGGCTCGACACCATCGTCTGCCTCAACGTCCTCGAGCACGTGCAGGACGACCGCGGGGCGCTCCGGCGGCTCCACGAGAGCCTGGTCCCGGGCGGGCGGCTCGTGCTCCTCGTGCCGGCGCACCGGCGGCTCCACGGCGCCATCGACGAGGCGCTCGGTCACCACCGGCGCTACGAGCGGGCGGAGCTCGCGGCCCGGCTTCAGGAGGCCGGCTTCCAGGTCGAGCGCCTCGCCTTCTTCAACCGGCTCGGCGTGCTGGGCTGGTACCTGAACAGCGTCCTGCTGCGCCGGAGCCGCGTCCCGGGACTCCAGGTGCGGCTCCAGAACCTGCTCGTCCCGGTCCTGCGCGCCGAGGGGGCCCTCTCGCTGCCCTTCGGCCTCTCCCTGATCGGCGTGGGGCGGACGTAGCGGCGTGGCCTCCCCGCTCGCGCACGGGCTGGCCGGGGCCGTCGTGTACGCCGCGCTCACGCCGCGCAGCGCGACGGCGTGGGACTGGCGGCCCTGGGCGCTCGCGGCGTTCGCGGGGGCGGCGGCGGACCTGGACTTCCTGCCGGGCCTGGTCGTCGGCCATCCCAACCGCTACCACCACTGGGCCACGCACAGCCTGCTCGCCGCCGTCGCCTTCGCCCTGGTCGTGGGCGCCGTGGCGTCCCCGGCGCTCGGCTCGCTCCGCCGCCGGGCGAGCGTGCTCGGCCTCGCCTACCTCTCGCACCTCGGGCTCGACGTCCTCACCGCGCACGTGCGGGTCCAGGGCATCCCGCTCTTCTGGCCGCTCTCCGACCGCGTCTTCATCGCGCCGGTCAGCGTCTTCTGGCACGTCCGGCACGGCCACGGCTGGGCGGCCTTCGTGAACTGGCACAACGTGGGGGCGGTCCTCCTCGAAGCGCTCCTCGTCGGCATCCCCGTCGCCCTCGTCCTCGCCTGGCGCGCCATGCGCGAGACCCGCGACGCAACAGCGCCGGCTTTCCCCGGGGGGAGGCAGGCCCGATCCGTTCGCCGCCACGGCCGGGACTCCGTCCCGGCCGCCAATCGATCAGAACGGCCGCGGCTCAGGCCCGGAGGGCCGTCGGAGGGGGGCAACGCCCCCCTCCGAAGCGTATGAGGCGCTGGAAGCTCTGGCTCGGGATCGCGGTGAGCGCGGGGCTCCTCTACCTCGCCGGGCGCGGGGTCGAGCTGGAGGAGCTCCAGCGCTCGCTCGGCGAGGTCCGGACGGCGTGGCTCGTCCCGGTGCTCGCCAGCATCCTTGTCCGCTTCTGGCTCACGGCGCTGCGCTGGCGGATGCTCCTCCGGCCGATCAAGGCGATCGCGGTGCACCGGCTCTTCGGCGTCACCATGATCGGCTTCATGGCGAACAACGTGCTGCCGGCGCGCATGGGCGAGTTCGTCCGGGCCTACGCGCTCGGGAAGTCGGAGTCGCTCTCCAAGTCGCTCTCGTTCGCCACCATCGTCCTGGAGCGCGTGTTCGACGGCTTCACGCTGCTCGCCTTCCTCCTGGTCGGCGTCCTCGCCCGCCGGCCGGAGCCCTGGCTCGTCTGGTCGGCGGTCGGCTCCTTCTGCCTCTACCTGGGCGTGCTGGGCGGACTGCTCTGGTTACGGCACGGGCGCGGCCTCGGCGCGCTGCTGGCGTGGCTGCCGGAGGCCCTCCGCCGCCGGGCGGCCGGGCCCCTCGATTCGTTCACGCTCGGGCTCGACGTCTTGAACGACGGCCGGGCGCTCGGGCTCGTGGCCCTGCTCTCGCTCGGGATCTGGCTCGTCAACGTCGCGGGCTTCTACGCGATGTTCCTGGCCTTCTCGCTGGATCTCCCGCTCGACGCGGCGTTCCTCGTCCTCGCCATCATCGCGGTCGCGCTGGTCATCCCCTCGACGCCCGGCTACGTGGGGCCCTTCCAGGCGGGAACGGTGCTCGGGCTCGCCCTCTTCGCGGTGCCGAAGGCCACGGCGCTGTCGCTCTCCATCGTCTACCACGCCGTCAACTACGTCCCCATCACCCTCATCGGTCTCGCCTACCTGGGGGTCATGAACCTGACGCTCGGCGAGCTCCGCGCGGCGGGGGAGAAGGTCTCGTGAGCGGGCCGGCGGGACGGCCGCCGGACGTGGCCGGCATGGTGTCGATCGTCGTCCCCGTCTACAACGAGGCGCAGAACGTCGGCCCGTTGCTGGAGAGCGTGCGCGACGTGCTCGACGGGCTCGGCCGCCCCTGGGAGCTGATCGTCGTGGACGACGGCTCGACCGACGACACGGCGGCGCGGCTGCGGGAGCTGACGGCGCGGGTGCCGGCGCTCCGGGTGGTGCGCCTGCGGTCGAACTTCGGGCAGTCGGCCGCGCTGGCGGCGGGATTCGACCTGGCGCGGGGCGAATTCGTCGTCACGATGGACGGGGACCGCCAGAACGACCCGGCCGACATCCCGCGGCTCCTGGACGAGCTCAAGGACGGCTACGACGTCGTGAGCGGATGGCGGCGGGAGCGGCGAGACCCCTTCTGGTCGCGGCGCGTCCCCTCCCGCCTGGCGAACGCGCTCATCTCCTGGATCACCGGGGTGCGCCTCCACGACTACGGCTGCGCGCTCAAGGTCTACCGGCGCGAGATCCTCCGCGACATCCAGCTCTACGGGGAGATGCACCGGTTCCTCCCCGCGCTCGCCCGCTGGGTGGGCGCGACGGTCGGCGAGGTTCCCGTCACGCACTGGCCGCGACGGAGCGGCGTCTCGAAGTACGGGATCGGACGGACGGTCCGCGTGCTGCTCGATCTCCTGACCGTGAAGTTCCTGATGAGCTACTGGACGCGACCGATCCAGATCTTCGGCCTCCTGGGCCTCGCGGTGGGCGGGAGCGGGATGCTGCTGGCCGTGGTCCTCTCGTATCAAAGGATCGTCCAGGGCGTGCCGCTGGCGAACCGGCCGATCCTGCTGCTGGCCGTGCTGCTCGTCGTCGTGGGCGCGCAGTTCGTGGGCATCGGCCTTCTCGGAGAGATGATGGTCCGCACCTATCACGAGTCCCAGCGGAAGCCCGTCTACAGCGTGCGAGAGATCGTCTCCGGCGAGGACCGCCCGTGAAGACCGGGCCTGCCGGCCGGACGGGGGCGCGCGGCCTCCTCCTCCTGGCCGTCGTGCTGGCCCTCGCCGCCTGCGGCGGCAGCAGCAGCAAGACGACGGGGCCCAATGCCCCGACGAGCTTCAACTTCGGGTCGAACGATCCCCGGCGCGCCACCGCCTTCGGGGACAGCATCACGGTCGGCGTCCTCGACCTGCGGGTCCGGGGGAACCTCACCACGAGCAGCAACTACCCCGCCGTCCTCCAGGGGATGCTCCAGGGCCTGGACCCCGCCTGGCGCGTCGTCAACCGGGGCGTGGGCGGCGAGCGGACGGCGGGCGGGTTTCGGCGGTTTTCCAGCGTGCTGGCCGCCGACCACCCGGGGTTCGTGCTCATCATGGAAGGGACGAACGACGCCTCGGAGGAGGACGATCCCGCCTTCATCGCCGCGAACCTCGACGCGATGGTGGGGCAGGCGCAGGACAATCACACGATCCCGATCCTCGGCACGATCCCGCCGAACTTCCGGAACGATCCGCAGGCCCGCGCGATCATCGACGAGGCGAACGTGCTCATCCGGAACATCGCGCAGGCGCGCGGCATCGTCCTCGCGGAGATCTTCAACGGGATGAACGATCGCACGCTCTTCGGCATCGCGCCCGACCGGGACCCCATCCACCCCAACGAGCGCGGCTACGGGGTCATGGCGGGCATCTGGTTCAGTGCGATGCGGCAGGCCATCCCGCCGTCGGCGGCGCCGCCGCCCATGGCCCAGAAGCAGCGTCGGGCCCGGCGGTAGGTCTTCAGCCGCAGCCCTCGACCCCGAACGCCACGCTGGTCGACACAACCGACGGGACGCGAAGCCTACTCACTGACGCCATCGACTCCACGCTCGCGCTGACGGACGCGGGCGCCGCCGTCGCGACCGAGTACACCTACGAGCCCTTCGGCGCCACCACGGTGACGGGCGCACCTTCGACGAGCCCGGCCCAGTTCACCGGCCGCGAGGACGACGGGACCGGGCTCTACTACTATCGGGCCCGGTACTACCACCCTTCCCTGCAACGATTCGTCAGCGAGGATTCCCATGTGGTCCCGGTGTACTGGGTGTGTTCTGGCGGACCCGATGTCGGGGGGCGCGTCCGGGTTCTTGTCTCAAACGATCCACGGGAGTTCAATCTGTACATGTACGCATTGAACAGTCCCACCGGCTTCGTGGATCGCCACGGCCTTCAGGCAACGCGTCCCTGGGACACGTGTCGACCGTGTCCAGCCGTGCCGAACTGCACCCTATTCGAGGTCTCAGAGTTCAGCCTACCGGTCGCGCCCGGCATACCCTTCTTCAACTACTGGCGGCTGTGCGTCTACGGCTGTTGGGAGCGAAAGAGGGGCATCTACAAGCACGAAGAGCCGATCCTCTGCGGAGTCGGACCGACTCCCCTGCAGCCTTGAGGCGGCGGCTCTGGCAAGCGGCAGAGGGCAAACAATGAGGCGTGTTAAGCAGACCGCGACCGTCCTGCTTGCAGGAATCGGAATGTGGTGGGTGGCTGGGCATGCCACAGCATCTTCTGATGACCTTCTCTCCTGCAAGATGGCGCAGAAGGTGCCACCGGTTCACTGGATCCCCCTGAACAGGGGAGATCACCTGCAACTCGGTCCCTATGACGCCCTGCTGACCTGCCGCGGGTCGCATGCTGTGTTCCGAGCAACGCGACCGTTTGGTCTTCGCATAGCTTGGGAGCAAGACGGGACCTCGGTGATCGGCACGATCGGTGAAGAGCATTTCGTGACGGTCCGAGCCATTCCCGGGGAGTCTCGGCCAGGCGTCCAGATCGAAGTGCTGGACGTCGTAGGCCAGGTCTTCTATTCCCGCGATCGACGAGAGATTCGTCGGGCTTTGGTGGCGGAATCCCGGAGTGGGCCCTTTAACGAGGATAGTGAAGGCGAGGACAGGCGCTACGAAGACCTGGTGCAGCTCGGGTGGCGAACCCTGTCGATGAACGACAGGCTCGGCCCGTGGGACATGATTTGGACGCAGGCTGATGGCAGGCTCGAGGTCGAATTTGAGGGCCCAAATAACCGGATCGGCGTCTACAACGACGTGCTTGATGGACAGGCTCGCCCCACTGGCAAGGTGCGATTCCGCCCCAACGAATTCTGGGTCGTGGTACCGGGCTATTTCTCTGACGCCAGGGTGAACAAGATCATCGGCGAGGTGTGGATCGCCACCGATCGCGCAAGGGTGGAGAGCTTCTTCCAGAAGTATCGGACCCATCACCTTTGGAGCCAATTCCCCAGCCCAGCCGAGAAGCGGGCCTGGTACTCAGAGTTGGAAGAGAGGCGGAAGCTAGACCCCGGCGGCGCTTACCAGGTATGGCAGCAGGTCCTCAAGGAGTCCGAGAAGGCGAAACGAGAGTGGGAGCGGATGCTCAGGAGCGATGTGCTGGAATGAGCCGCCTCAGGTGACGGCCCCCGGACGGCCCTCACCCTCGAACCTGTGCAGCACGGTAAGTGCGCTTCGGGGCCGTCGGGCCGCCCGTAGATTCCGGGGGTTAGGCTGCACACGCCCCCGCGCTTTATCTTGCGCTACACGTTGCGAACATCCTGACCGGGCTGGTAGCTGAAGTCGAACGCGTCCAGCCCTTTGACAAAGGGGAAGCGGGCGAGGTGGGGGTCGGCGCGGAGCTACGGGTCAGGAGCTGGCGATGCCTGGCTGTCCGTATCTGCCGTTACTACGTGCCGGCGCGAAGTCCTATGACTCCGTGTGAGTTCTACAGAAACTTGATGCTTTCCCAAACCCCCCAAGAGGCCCCGGCAGGTGCCGAATGTGGTTTCGAGCTCGCTCGTTTCCAGGGGAGGTAACTGGCCGTAAGGAGCCACACTAATCCGAGTCGCGTAGACAGTCCGCTTGTACCCAAGCAAGGGTGTGGGACTGGCACCGCCTTGACCGGACGGCTCGCAGGTCCACTATGTGCGGATCTCGGGGAGCGACGCGACGCCGGGCAGCAACGTCTTCGAGCACACCAGTAGCCCCACCCGCTTCTACAAGTCCCGGATCGCGTGGAATCCCGCCGACGCCGCCTGGAACCTCACGCTCAAGGACGGGACGGTCTACGTCCACGGCGATGTCGCCCCGCTCCAGGCGATCCGGGACCTGCGCCGCGGACCAGCGGATGACCTTCGGCCTGCCTGAAAATCCCTTAGCACCTGTCCCCCTCCGGCGCCGGACACGGGGAGCCGTACGGAGGGGACAGATGCCTCGCAAGAAGGCGACACGATCCGAGGGGACCGGGGGAACGCTCGCTCGGGCGGCCCGGTCGCCGTGGCCCCTGGAAGTCCGACTGCGGGTGGCCCGGGCGGTGGTCGAGGAGGGGCTCGCCTTGGCGACGGTGGCGCGCGCCTGCGGCGTCAGTGCGAAGACGGCGATCCTGTGGGTGCGTCGGTATCGGGCACGCGGGGTGGACGGGTTGCTCCCGGTGACGGCGCCGCCGGTTCCCGCGACGGGGGCCGAGGCGCGACGGGAGGCCGTGGTGGGGATCCGGCGGGCGCATCCCGAGGTGGGGACGCGCCGGATCCGAGATATCCTCGAGCGGTTTCACGCCTGGGCGTGTCGGAGCGGACGGTGCGGCGGATTCTGCACGCGGAGGGCCTGAGCGCGCCGCCGGCCCCGCCGCGGGCGAAGGCCCGGCCGGCCGAGCGGCGGTTTGAGCGGGCGGAGGCGAATCAGCTCTGGCAATCGGATCTCTTCACGTTTCTGCTGCGGCGGCACGAGCGGGTCTACCTGGCCTTAGACGCCGGCGGCGCCGGCGCCGGGCTCTTCCTCGGGCTCGCTCTCCTCGTCGCCGCGGAGGAGCTGGTACTCCTTGAGCTTGTTGTAGAGCGTCTTGTAGTTGATCCCCAGCAGCCGCGCCGCCTGGGCGCGGTTCCAGCGCGTCCGCTCCAGCGTGCGGACGATCAGGTCCCGCTCGGCCGTCTCGACGACGTGCCGCACCACGTCCTTGAGCGTGTTCCCCGGCCCCGCCCCGGCCCCCGGGGCGGTCGCGACGAGCGGCGCGCCCCGGCCCCGGAACTCGCCGGGCAGGTCGCGCAGGGTGAGCGGGCCCTCGGCGAGCACGGCGGCGCGCTTGAGCGCGTTCCGGAGCTCCCGCACGTTCCCCGGCCAGGGGTAGGCCCGCAGGGCCGCGAGCGCCTCGGCCGTCACGCCGGGCACGGGCTTTCCCAGCTCCTCGCCGATGCGCTGGAGGAAGTGGTCCACGAGCGCCGGCAGGTCCTCGTTCCGCTCGCGAAGCGCGGGGGCGTGGATGGTGAACTCGTTGAGCCGGTGGTAGAGGTCCTCGCGGAACCGCCCCTCGCGGATGGCGTCCTCGAAGTTGACGTGCGTCGCCGCGACGATCCGCACGTCGATGGGGATCTGGCCGCGCCCGCCCAGGCGCGTGATGGCGCGGTCCTCGAGCACGCGGAGGAGCTTCATCTGCGTGGAGAGCGGGAGGTTGCCGATCTCGTCGAGGAAGAGCGTGCCGCCGTGCGCCAGCTCGAACCGGCCCAGGCGGCGCTGGGTCGCGCCGGTGAAGGCCCCCCGCTCGTGTCCGAACAGCTCGGACTCGACGAGCGTCTCGGGGAGCGCCGCGCAGTCGAGCGGGATGAAGGGGCCCCGCCGGCGCTTGCTCTGGGCGTGGATGGCGTGGGCGACCAGCTCCTTGCCCGTCCCGCTCTCGCCGCGGATCAGGATCGTCACGTCGTACGGGGCGACGCGCGCGATGAACTGGCGCAGCTCCTCCATGGCGGCGCTCCCGCCGACGAGGTCCTCGGGGCTGGCGCGCTCGCGCATGGCGGCGCGGAGCGTCTGGACCTCGGCGTGCAGGCGCCGGGTCTCCAGCCCCTTCTCCACGACCACCCGCACCTCCTCGAGGTGGACCGGCTTGATCAGGTAATCGAAGGCGCCCAGCTTCATCGCGCGGACGGCGGACTCGATCGTCCCGTGCCCGGTGAGCATGACGACCGGGACGTGCTCGTCGATCTCCCGGATGCGCCGGAGGACGTCGAGCCCGTCGCCGTCGGGGAGGCGGAGGTCGAGCAGCACCGCCTCCGGCGCCTGGGCCTCGAAGGCGGCCACGGCGGCCTGGGCGGTCTCGGCCGTCGCGACCTCGTAGCCCAGCTCGCCGAGCGCGCGGGAGAGGATCCAGCAGATCTCGGGCTCGTCGTCAACCAGCAGCAGGCGTGTCCGGACCATGGCTCGGCTCCGGTAGGTCGGACCGTTCCGGCGCGCCGCCGCCCGGCGGCGCGCTCCGGGCGGCGGGGAGGAGGACCATGAAGGTCGTCCCGCGCCCCGGCTCGCTGGCGGCCTCGATCGCGCCGCCGTGCTCCTCGATGATGCGGCGCGTGATGGCGAGGCCCAGGCCAGTGCCGCGACGCTTGGTGGTGTAGTAGGGCTCGAAGATGACGCCGAGGTGGGAGCCCTCGATGCCGGTCCCCGTGTCCGCCACCGTGACCGCGACGTTGCCGCTCCGTGGCGCGGGCGTCGCGCCGAACGTGAGCCGGCCGCCGTGCGGCATCGCGTCGAGCGCGTTCAGCGCGAGGTTGAGCAAGGCTTGCTCCAGCAGCCGCGCGTCGAGCATCAGGCCGGGGAGCCCGGGCTCCGCCTCGACCCGGACCTCCACCGACCGCTGGCGCGCCCGCACGCGGACGAACGCCGCGACCGCCTCGAGGATCGGCTCGATCCGCGCGGGCTGTGGCCGGAGCTCCAGGGGGCGCGAGAAGCTCAGGAGCCCCTCCAGCGACTCGTCCATGTCGCGCACCTTCCGGTCCGCCGCGTCGAGGAGGGCGCGCTGCTCGTCCCCCACCGGGAGTCGGTCTCGCAGGTACTGGACCGTGGTCCCGATCACCGTGAGCGGGTTCCGGATCTCGTGCGCCAGGGCCGCGGCCAGTCGCCCGATCGTCGCGTACCGCTCGGCGCGCGCCAGCCGCACCTCCAGGCGCAGCCGCTCCTCGAGGCCGAAGGTCGTCGCGCGGAGCAGCCGCGCGTGGCGCACGGCGACCGCCAGCTGCTCGGCGATGGGACGCAGCAGGCGCAGGTCGCGACGCCGGAAGCGGCCCCGCGTCCGGCTGACCAGGGTGAGCGCGCCGACGCTCTCCCGCTCCACGACGAGCGGCACGGTGGTCAGCGAGCGCGCGCCGGGCAGCTCGCGGAGGAACGGCAGCACGGGGCGGCTCGACGTGGCGATGTCGGCGACGATCGCGGCGCGGCCGGTGCGCATGGCCTCACCGCTGACGGTCTCCCGGAACTCGGGCGACCACGGGAGCGTCCGTGGCGGCCGGCCGACCTCGCCCACCATCACCTGCCCGCCGTTCCCCTCCGCGTCCATCACCACGATCGCCGAGGCGTCGAAGGCCGTGATCCGCCGGATCTCCTGCGTGGCGACCCGGAAGATCTCCTCCAGCGACAGGCAGGCCGAGATCGCCTTGCCGATCCGCCGGGTCGCCCGCACCTGCCGGTTCCGCTCCCGGAGGTCGTCGCGCAGGCAGACGTTCACGATGGGGACCGTCGCGACGTCGGCCAGCTCCAGCAGCCGCTCCGCCAGCGGCTCGCCGAACGGCCGATCGCCATCGAGCCGCCCCACTGCCAAGAGGCCGACCAGCTCGTCGTCCTGGTGCAGCGGGATGAGGACGGCCGCGGAGACGGCGTCGTCCCGGAGGTACTCGCGCGGCACGGCGAGGGGGAAGGGCGGCGCGCAGAGGGCGGCGGCGCCCAGCAGCCGGTCGAGGTCGGTCGGCGGCAGCAGCGGCCGTGGGCCGCGCCGGCCGAGCACGCGGCGCGCCGCGCGCAGGGTCAGGTCCTCCCCGGGCCGCTCGCGCAGCCAGAGGCCGCCCACGTCCCCGTCGGTCAGCGTCACGGCGAGATCGAGGACCTGCTGACAGATCTCGTCGAGGTCGCGGCCCGGCTTGGCCAGCCGGAGCATCTGGCGGAAGTGGTTGACGTGGAGCTCGGCGTGGCGGGCGCGGCGCCGCGCCGCGTCGAGCTCCGCGACGACGGCGAGCGCGGGGCCGAGCACGGCCGCCCGCGCCCGCGTCTCCGCCGACACGCCGGCGCCCGGCCGGCCGAGCAGGAGGAGGACGCCCCGCGTCTCCTCGGCCGAGCCCACCGGGAACGCGACCGCCTCCGGCCACTCGGGGGTGAGCGGCGCATCGGGGACGAGGGCGGCCGCCGCCGGGGACCGGCTCGCCTGCCGGGCGAAGGCGACGACCGGCGCCTGCTGGAAGGGCTCCTCGGTCGGATGGGCGCCCACGAGACGCACGTCCGCCTCGACGGCGAGGAAGAGCGCCCCGCCCTCGCCATGATCGAGGGCCGAGGCGAGGAGATCCCGCGTCACTCGAGCACCGGCACTCCCGAGGGCCTGGCGAAGGCCGTGAGCCAGGTCCAGGGGCCACGTCATGCGGCTTTATTGTCTCACGCCGGCGCGGGCGAAGCACTCACCGGCGGCGGGGCTAGGGACGCGGCAGTTCGGAGGGAAGGGCGCCCACCGGGAGACCCAGGCGGCGCAGCAGGAAGGCCAGGAGCAAGCGGGCGTCGCGCCGCCGGCTCCGGGCGGCGGCATAGAGCCGGTCGAGGGCCAGGCGGTCCGCGGACCGCAGCGGCATCGGCGTCAGGTCCGCGAGCGTGACGAGGCCCGGCGGGGCGAGCGGCAGCTGGCCGCGCGCGGCGAGCAGGCCCCACTCCGACTCCGAGCGCGCCGCCGTGCCGACCCAGTGGAGGTCGCCCCGCACGACGTTCCAGAGGTGAGGCGCCCGCGCGAGGCCGAGACGACTGAGAAGGCGCCCGAGCCGGCCCCGGCTCGCCACGCGACGGAGCAGGGCGACGTCCCCGCGGGCGCCGACGACGCGCCGCCGGGTGAGCGGCCGGCCACCGCTCTCCACGGCCAGGCCCGCGAGCACCGGCAGCCACAGGGGCGCGGCGCCGGCGACGATCGCCATCGCCAGGAGCCGGCCCATGAGGCTCCCCGGGTGCGGCCGGAGCGGAACGCGCGTGTCGCCGAGGATCCGCGGATCGCTCACCCGGGTCCAGCTGCCGGCGTGGGCGCGACCGAGCCGCTCGCGGTCGACGAGCGCGCCCTCCAGGGCGAGCCCACGCCCCACGTGCGTGCGGGGCAGCAGGACCGAGTGCCGCACGGTCGAGCCGCCGCCCACGATGACGTCCTCGCCGACGACGCTCCGCTCGACGACCGCGCCGCGCCCGATCACCGCGTTCACGCCCACCAGGACCGGCGGCCGGACGGCGGCGCCCGGGTGGACGAGGGCGCCGCGGGACAGGCGGACCCCCGGGCGGACTTCGAAGCCGGGCAGGACGAGTCCCGGCAGCTCGCCGCCGATCGCCATGTGGTTGGCAGCGAGGAGGTCGCCGGGCGTGCGAACGAGGCGCCCCGGGTCCGTCGTGACGTAGCCGCAGGTGGTGAGGCCGGCGGCCAGGAGGCGCGGCAACAGATCGTCGACCAGGTCGGCGGGCGTCGCCGGCGACAGCTCGGCGAGCGCCGCGGGGCTGACGAGGGCGAGCCCCGTCGTGGCGAAGCGCCCGCTCACGGGGCGCCGCGGCGGCGCCAGGCCCCCCTCGTCATCGACGTCCACGTCGCCGTCCTCGCCGTCGGCGGGGACCACGATCAGCGTGAGGACCGCGCCCCGCAGCTGGTGGAACGCGGCGGCCTTCGAGATGTCGGCGGTGGTCAGCGCGGTGCCCGCGGCCACCAGGAACGGCTCGCTCCACCGAGCGGCGACGCGACGGACCGCGCCGGCGGTGCCGAGCGGCGTCCGCTCCAGCGCGTACCGGAGCCGCAGGCCCCAGCGCGTGCCATCCCCGAGGCCGGCCTCGATGGGGTACGGGCAGTGGTGGAGGGCCATCACCACCTCGCGGACGCGGTGCCGGACGAGGTGGTCGAGGAGGTGCTCGACGACCGGGCGGTTCGCCACCGGCAGCAGCGCGGCCGGCCAGTCGAGCGTGAGCGGGTGCAGGCGTGTCGCCGCGCCGCCGGCCAGGACGACCGCGTTCACCGACGCCCCCCGGGGTCCCTCACGCGGCCCGGCTCGAGACGAGAGCGTCGGCCAGCGAGGTGAGGACCGGCATGAGGCTCGGCGAGGCGAGGATGCGGACCCGGCGCTCCCGCGCCAGCTGCCGGAGACCGCGCGAGAGGACCTCCAGCCCGAAGGCTTCGACGACGGTCAGTCCCGACAGGTCGAGCACGAGCTCGCGAGCCTGCGACGGCGTGCGGGCGAGCACGTCCAGCACGTGGCAGGCCGTCGAGCCGTCCACCGCGCCCTCCAGCGTCACCGTACATCGGTCCTGGCGCTGGCGGCGGCGCACTCGCAGGCGTGGCGCCATGCAATCCTCCCGGCTAGCTGGCGACCCGCCGCTCGAGCGGCGCGCGCGCCAGGCGGATCTTCCCCAGGTGCCGCTGCGGCGCATGGCCCGGCGCCGCCACCCCGCCGGCGGCGAGCGCCTCGACGGCCGAGGCGACGTCGTCGCAGACGTCGAAGAGCAGGTGGAGCTGCATGATCTCCAGGACGAGTCTGACCTGCGAGGCCAGCCCCACGAGGCAGACATCCCCGCCGCGGCGCTCGGCCTGCCGGAGCAGCGTGACCAGCGCGGCAAAGCCGCTGGAGTCCACCCGCCGCACGCCGCTCAGGTCGATGGCCACCCGCGGCACCCCGATCGGCGCCAGCATGAGTCTGACGCGGCGCAGGAAGGCCGGTGCGGTGGGGACCGTGAGCTCGCCCTCGACGGTCAGGACGGTCACGCTGCCGAGTTGCTTGGACGTCACCTGCATGGACCAGGCTCCTTCTCCCGACCTCGACCCCGCGATGCACGCGACGTGGGGGCGCTCACGACGCCGCGTGACCGGAGGTCGGTGCCGTGCCTGGCTCGCGCGCTCCTGATTCGCTCCATCCGTGCCACCGGGTCGTGCGCTCGAAAATGATGCCGACTGATGCCCCTTCCGAGGAGCAAGACGGATGCCGAGCCCCCGTGGGCCGTGGGGACGCCTCGCTGGAGCCTGCCCCGGCGCGCCGACGCCGGATCAGAGGCCATGATCGGCGACCCGGCCCCGCGGCGCCCGGGCCGAAAGGTTGCGGACGAGGCTGCAACATTTGCCGCCCCGCCGGCCTGGGATGGCACACGCATGGCGTGGCATTCGCCTTGCCCGCTCGGGATCGCGACGACCGCGACGTCGTGCGTCGGTCGCCACCCCGCGAGTCGTGTCGGGCGCACCTCGCGCCGCGCAGAGCCGGACGATCGAGCCGTCAGGACGCCCCCTTCCCCGAGATCACCGCGGGAATCGTACGCAACAGGATCACGAGGTCCATGCCCAAGGTCTGACGCTCGATGTACTGGACGTCGAGTCGGACCTGGCCCGGGAAGTCGATGGCGTTCCGGCCCATCACCTGCCAGAGGCAGGTGATGCCCGGCGTCGCCATGAGCCGCCGTCGGTCGGCGGGGTCGTACAGCGCGACCTCCGACGGGAGCGGCGGACGCGGGCCGACCAGCGACATCTCGCCCTGGAGGACGTTCAGGAGCTGTGGCAGCTCGTCCAGGGACAGCTTGCGAATCACGCGGCCGACCCGCGTGATGCGGGGATCGTTCTTGATCTTGAAGAGGATCCCGTCCCGCATCTCGTTCTGCGCCATGAGGTCGGCCTTCAGCGCCTCGGCGTTCAGCACCATGGAGCGGAACTTGTACATCACGAACAGGCGGCCGTCCTTGCCCACCCGAACCTGGTGGAAGAGGATCGGCCCGCCGTCCTCCAGCTTGATCCCGAGGGCGATGGCGAGCCAGATCGGCGCGGCGATCACGAGGAGCACGAGCCCGCCGAGGAGGTCCACGGCCCGCTTGAGGCGGGGCGTGGTCCCGACCCGCACGCGCCACAGGAGCCGGCCGACCGCGATGACGAAGAGGTCGCGGCGGCGCGCCCAGCCGACGCCGCCGCGGGCGAGACGCCGGTGAGTTTGACGGAGGAGGCGGGCGCGCTCGGCCGTCACGCCAGACCCCCAACGGCGCTGCGTCCCCGGCCCGCGGTCATGCCGCTTTCTCCGTCGCCGGCACCCGCTTCCGCGGCGTGGGCACCCACTCCCGCGAGGCCCCGCCCAGGACCAGGGCGCAGTACCAGACCTTGGCGACCGCGTAGACCGGCCCGTACACGAACAGCGCGGCATAGGCGCGCGCCGGCACGCGAGCGAGCGCGCACCCGGTGAAGACGTAAAAGGCCTGCGCCGCGAGCAGGCCGGCCCAGATCACCGCCGGCGCGACGGGGCCGCCAGCGAGCCACGAGAGGCCGTGGAGCATCGCCGGGCCGGCGGTCCCGGCCGCGAGCAAGGCGAAGGGCGGCGTCGCCAGGTCCAGCATCAGGTCGAGATAGGGCACGCGCGCCCGGCCCGTCCGGGCCGTCGCGGCGCGGAGCAGCGGCACGAGGGCTCGCCGCGCCAGGGCGAACCGACCGCCCTCCCAGCGCAGCTCCTGGCTCCGCGCCGTCTTCATGGTCGGCTCCATGACCGTCTCGACCACGGCCCGGGGCACGAACACCGAGCGGATCCCGTGGAAGACGAGCCGGAGGTGGTACTCCTGGTCCTCCGCCACCGAGGCCGTCTCCCAGGGGACCTCCCGCAGCACTGCCCGGGTGAGGCAGATGCCGTTCCCCTGGAGGCCGGCCGAAGCGCCCAGCGCCTGCCGTCCCGCAGGACGCAGGTAGTGGATGAGCGCCATGTCCGCCGCCATCAGCGCGGTCCGCCAGCTCTCGTCGGCATTGCCAACGGCGCAGTACGCTTGCACGACCCGCGCTCCGGCCTGAAGGGCCAGATCCAGCTCGGTGAGCAGATCCGGCGCGGGGCGCGAGTCGGCGTCGAGGATGACGAACGCGTCGTGACGGCGCTCGGGAAGCAGTCGCGCGAAGGCCCAGCCGAGCGCGGCGCCCTTGCTGCGGCGCGTGGGATCGCGGCGCTGGAGGACCCGCGCCCCGTGGGCCAGCGCGACCACCGCGGTGCCGTCGTCGCAGTTGTCGGCGACGACGATGACCTCGTAGCGTGGACGGGGATAGTCGAGCGCGTCGAGCGCGGCGAGCAGCTCAGGCAGCATCGCCGCCTCGTTGTGCGCGGGGACCACCACGGCGAACCGGTGGCGCGGCGCGCGCGGCGCCCGGCGCGCCGGGCGGGCGACCGCCGCCGCGCCCGCCACCAGGGCCAGGTAGCCCGTGAAGACGGCGGCCAGCGCGATCAGCGGGAGCTCAGCGAGCCACATGGGTGCCCTCAGGCGCTCTCGCGTCGGCCATCGTGCGCGTAATAGCCGTAGTTGGCGTAGAAGTACCGGTTACGGGAGAGCCGCACGTCGTTGAGCACGACGCCGAGGATCCGGGCCCCCAGGGCCTCGAGGCGGTCCCGCGCGATCTGGACGGCCTCCACCGGCGTGGCGTGGGCGCGGACCACCAGGAGCACGCCGTCCACGAGCGACGCCAGCACGGAGGCGTCCGAGACGGCCAGGACGGGCGGGGAGTCGATGATGATCCAGGGGAACCGTTGCCGGAGCGTTCCCAGCAGGGTGCGCGCGCGCTCCGAGGAGAGCAGCGCGGCCGGATCGGGCGGCTTCGGCCCCGCCGGCAGGAACGTGAGGTTCGCGATCCCCGTCGTCACGAGCGCGACATCATGCGGCAGCCCGCGGTAGAGGAGCGAGGAGAGCCCCACCCGCGGGGACTCGATCCCGAACGCGCGATGACAGGCCGAGCGGCGGAAGTCCGCGTCGATCAGCAAGACCGTCTCGCCGCCTTCGGCGAGCGCGACCGCGAGGTTCACCGCGCTGAACGACTTGCCCTCCTGGGGCTGGGCGCTCGTCACCAGGATCGTGCGCGGCGTGTCGAAGGCGCGGCTGTGCAACACCAGCGCGCGGATCGATCGGAACGCCTCGCCGGCGATCTGCGCCGGCCAGGACAGCGCGTCCTCCGGAACCGCGCGCGTCGGCAGGTCCTCGAGCGCCGGGAGCGACTGGCGCGTATAGCTGCGCACCGACGGGACGGTGCCGAGGTTCGGCAAGCGGACGAGCAGATCGACCTCGCGCGGCGTCCGCAGCGTCTGATCGCCCGCCTCCCGGAAGAACGCGAGGGCGGCGCCGCCGATCAGGCCGGCGATGGTGGCGAGCAGCAAATCGCGGGTCTTCTTCGGGCTGGCGGGCCGGAGCGGCGCCCGGGCCGGGTCGGCGATCTTCACGTTCGTCACGCGGAGCTGGGCGGCGAGCTGCAGCTCCTTCAGCCGCTTCATCAGCTCGGCGTACACGGACTCGGTCGCGTCCGATTCCTTCTTGAGGAGCTGGAGCTGCATCTGCCGGGCGTGCTGGCTGATCGCCTCGCGCCGCTGGGAATCGAGCCGCCGGCCCAGCTCCGCCGCGCGGCGCGTCGCCGCCTGGTATTCCTGCTGGACCGCGTCCTTCGCCTTCTTGGTCTCGGTGTCGAGCCGGAGCTTCGCCAGCGAGAGCTCCGCCTCCAGCTCGATCATCTTGGGATGCTGCGGCCCGTACACCGTCTTGGCCCGCGCCAGCTCGCGCTCCAGCCGGGTGTACTCGCCCTTGAGGTTCCGGACGAGCTCGCTTCCCAGGGCGGCCGCCAGCGTCTCGGGGTCGGCGGAGGCGAGCATCCGGTAGCGCGCCTCCTTCTGGATACGGTCGCTCTCCGCCTCGGTGTAGGCGCGGTTCTGGTCGTCGAGCTGCTGGAGGACGAACTCCGTCTTGCCCTCGCGCGTCGGCACCAGGTTGTTCTTCTCGACGAACTGCTGGATGACGCCGCTCGCCTCCTGCGTGCGGGCGCGCAGACCGCCGAGCTGGTCCTCCAGCCACCGGCTGGCCGCCTCCGACGCCTCCCGCCGCTGGGCGTTCGTCATGGCGATGTACTCGCTGGCGATCGCGTTGGGAATGGCCGCCGCCAGGTCCCGGTCGGGGACGCGCGCGCTGATCCGCACGAGCCGGCTCCGCTTGACGGGCTCGATCTTGATGTCCTGCTCCAGGCCCTCGATGAACTCGTCCATGCCCGCCGACGGCTTCGGCGCGGCGGGACGCAGGCCCACCAGCCGGGCGGCGAAGGCGAAGACCTGTTCCCGCCGGCTCTGGCCCGGGGCGAAGGCGGGATGACGGGGAAGGTCGAGCCGCTCGGCCATCCGGGCGAGGAGCGTCCGGCTCCCCAGCAACTCGAACTGCGTCTGGTAGTAGGCGTCGAACACCCGCTCGTTCGCCGATTCCTCGTTCGGAGAGAGCTCCTGGAACGCGACCACGCGCGGCCGCTCGGGATCGATCTGGATCACGGCCGCGGCCTCGTAGAGCGGCCGCGTGGTGAAGCTCCACGTCGCGACCAGGCCCATCACGGCCGCGGTGAAGCCGAGAATCAGCCAGCGGCGGCCGACGAGGATGTCCCAGATGCTGCGCGCGGGCCGCTCGCCCTCGATGCGGACCACCTCGAGCTCGCGGTCGCCCGGCAGCGCGGACATCGGCCGGTGCGGGATCTCTCGCATCAGACGCTCCTTGCGGTGTCGCTCACGGTGAAATCCCGATGCTGAAGATGCCTTTGAAGAAGTCGAGGACGCCGTAGGCCGCCGTCTTGGCGCCGCTCGCCGGGACCACGACGACGTCCTGCGCCTGGAGCGCGACGTCCTGGCTCCGGTCGCCGGCCATGACGGCCTTGAGGTCGATCCCCCCGATCTCCTTCTTCTCCCCGGTCGGCAGCGTCCGAACGATCTTGATCTCCCGGGTCGCCGCCCGGTTGGTCACGCCGCCGGCCTCGGTGATCGCCTTGGAGATCGTGGTGTCGCGGCGCAGCGTGTAGGCCCCGCGCTTCTCCACCTCGCCCGCGACGTAGTAGGTGTTCGCCTCCGGGACGTAGACGGAGTCTCCCGGCTCGAGCACGACGTTCTGGCGCGGGTCGCCGCTCCGCAGCAGCGCTTCGAGGTCCACGGTGACCGGCTGGGGCTCGCCCTGCCGCGGCTTCGCGCGGAGCACGTAGGCGACCCGGTCGGCGTTTTCCTTGACGCCCTTGGCCTCGGACATGGCGAGGAGCACGGTCGTGGAGTTGCTCTTCAGCGCGTACGATCCCGGCTGGTTGACCGCGCCCATGACCGCGACCTGCCGGCCCTGGAACTCCGTCACGCTGACGGTCACCTTCGGGTTGAGGAGGTAGCGGCCGCGAAGGCCGGACTCGAGCTTCTCCTCGACTTCCTTCGGAGACAGGCCCACGACGGGGACCTCGCCCAGGAGCGGAAGCGTGATCGTCCCCGTCTCGCTCACGCGGACGGTGCGGCTGAGGTCCTCCTGCCCGTAGACGTGGATCGCCAGCTGGTCCTTGGGCGCGACCTTGTAGTCGCCCTCGGGAGCGGTGGCCGGCGTCGGCGGAGGCTGGAGCGAGACCGGCGGGGGCGCGAGCGTCGGGCCGCCCGGCGGCGTCACCGCGCCCGACGGCGTCGCCGCTCGCCCGGTCGCGGGGCTCGACGCCGCCGGCCGGGCTCCCTCGGCGGGAGCCTTCGAGGCAGTGGCGCAGCCGCTGCCCGCGATCAAACTGCCGATCAGAGCGAACACAATCCCATGCCGCATCGTACGCACTGCCCCTCCCGACCGCGGAGCAAGGGATGTGCCAGGGAGGGGGGCACTTCCCGGGACCCTTCGCGGAAGCGTCCCCGCTCCACGGTCCGATCGCGGGTCCGGACATCTGAGGTCCGGCCCCGGACTGGGCCGCTGCCGGTTGTGGCCCTGCATATCCCCGGCCGGCGGAGCGCGCGACCCAAAGTTGCCCACGTCAGTGCAACAATTTCCGGGGGCGGGCGGGGCGCGTGGCCGATGACCGGCCGAGGCGACGGAAGCGGAGCGGTCCACTGGCACGCCCATTGCTGCCTCCGGAGAAACGAGCCATGCGCGCCGTGGCGTCGTTCTCCCGGGTCCGCCCCGAAGAAGCCCTGCTCGTCGGCCTCACCGCCCTCGCCCTGGTGGCCGGGCTCACGGTCGGCGCCGAGACGCCGCTCGCCTACCTCGTCCTGGCGGTCCCCGTCGTCGCCGGCCTGGCGATGTGGCGGCCGGTCTACGGCCTCGCCCTCCTGCTCGGGGCGGTCCTCTTCTCCGAGCAGTACACGATCGAGACACTCGCGGGCGACATCAAGCCCTTCCTGCTCCAGAACCTGCCGATCTTCGAGAGCCTCGACCGCTTCACCCCGGTGCCGGTCAAGACGAACGTCGTCGAGCTCTGGCTCATCGGCCTGACCGTCATCTGGGCCGTCAAGGCGATCGCCGCCCACCGGTTCCAGCTCCGCCCCGTCCCGTGCACCGTCGCCTGGATGCTCGCCGGCATCACCCTCGCCGTCACGTTCGTGCGGGGGATGTCGAGCGGCGGCGACCTGAGCGCGGCGATCGTGGAGGTCCGAGCGCTCGGCTACCTGATCGGGCTCACCTGGCTCGTCCCGCAGATCGTCGAGCACCGGCGCGACGTCGGGCTGCTCGTCGGGGTGATGGTGATCGCGCTCGCCGCCAAAGCGGTACAGGGCCTCTACCGGTACTTCGTCATCCTCGGCATGCACCTCGACCTGACCCAGACGTTTCTGGCGCACGAGGATCCCGTGATGTTCGTGCCGCTCTTCTACCTCATGATCGCGCTCTGGGGCGCGTCGACGGAGCTCCGGCTCCGGCGCCTGCTGCAGGTCAGCACGCCGATCATGTTCGCCGCGCTGGTGCTGACGCAGCGGCGCATCGCCTACATCACGCTCTGCCTGTGCGCGGTCTTCTTCGCCTTCATCCTCGCGCCGGCCGCCCGCCGGACGTTCCTGCGCGTGACCGTGCCGATCGCGCTCGCCGGGGCGGCTTACGCCGTGGCGTTCGCGGGCTCCTCCTCGCCGCTGGCGCAGCCCATCGACCGCGCGCTCACCCTCTTCGACCCGACGAACCGGTCGAACCTCTACCGGCTGATCGAGCTGGAGAACCTCCGCTACACGATCCAGCTCCACCCGTGGGGCATCGGCTTCGGTCAGCGGTACGAGATTCTCCGGTCGCTGCCCAAGCTCGATTGGGCGCTCTACGAGTACATCCCGCACAACGAGATCCTGTGGATCTGGGTCAAGGCCGGCTGGATCGGCTTCATCCTCGTGATGTTCTTCTTCGCCCGCGTCGTGATCGAGGCGGTGTGGACCTACCGGCGGCTTCGCGATCCGCTCCTGTCCGCGGTGGCGGCCGTCGTCGGGATCGCCGTCGTGAACCAGCTCTTCGCCTCGTACTACGAGCTCCAGCTGACGTACGGGCGGAACATGATCTACCTCGGCACGCTGATCGGACTCCTCGGACCGATCCAGGCATGGGGCGGCCTGCGGCCGCCGCCGTCGCTCTGGCGCTGGCGTCTGTAAAGGGGAAACAGGATGAAGGGGGCCGGAGGGCGGCCGCCGGCGATCCTCGTCGCCGACGACGACGTGGCGATCACCGCGACGTTCGAGAACATCCTCCGGAGCGAGGGGTACGACGTCGCCACGGCGAGCGACGGGCTGGAGGCGGTCGAGCTGGCGCGGGCGCGTCGGTTCGACCTGATCCTGCTGGACCTCATCATGCCGCGCCAGGACGGCCTGGCCGCGCTCCGCGAGATCCGCGCCGTCGCGCCGGACAGCCGGGTGGTGATCCTCTCCGCCTACATCGAGCCGGATCGGGAGGCGGAGGCCTATCGGCTCGGCGCCGTGGGCGTGCTCGCGAAGCCGCCCGACCTCAAGAAGCTGCTCCGGTTCATCGACGAGCTGACACGCGCCGAGCAGCCAGGCCCCAGCTCGGGAGCACCCCGATGAGCCTTCACGTCGGCCCATGGACCCGCTGAGCAGCATCCTGCGCAACTCCTCCCTCCTCGCCGCGGCTCAGGCGGTGTCGAGCCTGATCGGGATGGCGCTGGTCGTACTGCTGCCGCGCTTCCTGGGCGACGCGGAGTTCGGCCGCCTCCACCTCGCGCTCTCGCTCACGGGGATGTTCAGCGTGGCCGTGCAGTTCGGCCTCACCAGCGTGGTGGCGCGGGCGGTGGCGCGTCAGCGGACGCTGGCGCGTCCCTACTTCCGGAGCGCGACGGCCCTGATCACGGCGCTGGGCGCGGTGACGTACGTGGTGCTCCTCGCCCTGGTCCGCATCCTGGGCTACCCCGTGCACATCCACGAGCTGGCCGCGATCCTCGGGATCGTGATGGTCGCCGACGCGCTGTCCGAGACGCTCAGCGCGCTCTTCCTGGCGCACGAGCGGATGCTCGTGCCGGCCGCGGCCCGGATCGTCGGCAACGCTTTCACGCTCGCCGTCGCCGTGCCGCTCCTCGCCCACGGCTACGGCGCGCGGGCCGTGGCCACGGTCATGGTGACGGCGGCGGGGCTCCGGCTCATGATCCAGGCCGCCTCGCTCCGGCGCCTCGACGGCTTCCGGGGCACCGACGCGCCGCCGGCCGGATCCTGGCGCGAGCTCCTCGCGGCGGGCTTTCCGTTCCTCGTGTGGGAAGCCCTCGGGATCCTCTACTTCCGGATCGACGTCCTGATGCTCGGCCTGATGACCACCGACGCGACCGTCGGCTGGTACGGCGCGGCCTCCCGGCTCCTCGACGCGCTCGGGTTCGTCCCGCACATCCTGACGGTGGCGACCTTCCCGGTCGCGGCCCGTCTCTGGGTGACCGCCCCCGACGAGTTCCGCGCGATCGTGCGGAAGGCGCTCCAGCTCATGCTCGTCGTCACGGTCCCCGTGGCGGTCCTCCTCCTGACGCTCGCGCGGGACATCGTGGGGTTCCTCTTCACGCTGGAGTCGTTCGGGCCGTCGGTCCCCATCCTGAGAATCCACGCGCTGACGCTCGCGGTGCTCTTCATCAACTTCTTCCTGGTCGGGGTGCTCATGGCGATCGGCCGCGAGCGGGCCTGGATCGCGGTGGCCGGGCTGGCGTGCCTCCTGAACCCCGCCATGAACCTGGTGCTGATCCCCCTGACCGACGCGCGGTTCGCCAACGGCGGCATCGGCGCGGCGATCGCCACGCTGCTCACCGAGCTGTTCGTCCTGGCCTGCGCCGTGGCGCTCTATCCGGCCGGCACGCTGGGCCGCGCCTCGTGGCGGATCGCGGCGCAGGCGGCCGGGTCCGGCGCCCTCATGGGGGCGCTCGTCCTGGGGAGTCGCGCGCTGGACCTCCCGTGGATGCTGGCCGCGGTCGTGGGCGGGCTCGGCTATCTCCTCGCGGTCGTCCGGCTCGGCATCGTGCCCGAGGCCGTCACCGGCCTCGTGCGACGGGGCGCGGCGCGACGCTCCCCGGCGGAGCTGGTGTCGTGAGGGCCGCCGGCACCCCCGCGAGCGTGCCCGCCGCCCGGGACGGCCGGACAGGCGCCTCGCCGCCCCGGACCCGCCGGTGACGACGCCCGGCCGCGCCACGCTCGCTTCGTCCCCGGAGCGGAGCCGACGGCGAAAGGCCTCGCTCGGTCAACCGCCCGTCTTCATGTACCACGGCCTCACGCCCCGGACGGGCAGCCATCCGGGAAGCCTCGCCGTCTCGCGGTTCCGCGCCCAGCTCGCCGCGCTGCGGACGCTGGGCTACCGGTCGATCCGACCCGGCACGCTCGCCGCGGCCCTCCGCGGCGAGGCCCCGTTGCCCTCAGGCTCGGTCGTGCTCACCTTCGACGACGGCTACCTCGATACGCTCACCGAGGCGCTGCCGCTCCTCCTGGAGTTCGGCTTCACGGCGACCTGCTACGTGGTGGCGGGCGCCGTCGGCGGCGTCTGCCATTGGACCGACCCGGCGCCGCTCATGGGCTGGGACCACCTGCGGAGCTGGCTTGCCGCCGGCATGGAGATCGGGGCCCACTCGGTGAGCCACCGCGACCTCACCCGGCTCGACACCGCGGCGCTCCGGGAGGAGGTCGAGGGCGCGAAGGCGCGCCTGGAGGACCGGCTCGGGGAAGCGATCCCCACGTTCGCCTATCCTTTCAACCGTGTCGACCGCCGTGCCATGGCGGGAGTCGAGGCGGCCGGCTACGCGTCGGCCTGCGCCGGCGTGGAGGTCCGCCACTCGCCCTACGCGCTCTCCCGCGTGGACGTCGCCCACGACTCCTGGGCGTGGTTCGGGCTTCAGCTCCTCCCCGTCTACCACGAGCTTCACGGCGCCTACCGCGCCCTGGTCCCGCGGCGCCGCTGAGCGCCATCGCGCCCCGCCGCGGCGGCCACCCCGGGCCCGCCGCAGGTCCTGTCGCCGCGTCGGGCCGCCGACCGCCCGGGCGCCGCCGCGGGTCCTGTCGCCGGCTCGCCCCGGTCCGGCCGGGCTCCGTCACCCGCGGCGGCGGGGGCCGGGTCGGGATCACCGCCACCGAACTGCGTTCCGCTCCGCGAGCGGCGGCTTGGCCGCCGCAACTCCAGGGGGAGGTTTCGGAGGGGCCGTCGAGGCCCCCTCCGATTCAATTCGCCAGGAAGTAGGCGAGGACGTGGGCGAGCCCCGCGTTCCAGTAGATCGCGGGCTCGTTCACGCCGTAGAGGCGGTCGTTGTCCTGGTAGGCGCGCGCGGGGAAGGGCGCGCGCACACCCTCGTCTTTGTCGTTGGGACCGCCGACGAGGAGCCCCGGCAGCATGGCACGCGCCCGGTTGGTGAGGGACGGCTGATGGTAAGCGCGCCGCGGGGGATCGGCGCCGATGCCGGTGACGAAGCTCTTGCCGAGCGCGTTCCGGCCGAACACGTAGTGGAGCTGGTCGAGCGCGGCGCGCTGGAAGGCGGGACGGCCGCTCTCGCGGAAGGCGGCCAGGAGCTGGACGGCGCGGCCGAGCACGAGGCCGTTCGAGCCCCAGTAGTAGTCCTTGACGCCGAGCGCGACCCGGTAGCCTCCCGGGCGCTCGATCGCCTGGAGCTCCCATCCCGAGCGCTCGATGAGCGCCGCCGCGAGGCGCGCGCGCCGCGCCGGGTCGAGGGCGCTGCCCGCCTCCAGCAGCGAGAGCATCGCCAGGTTGTGGACGTGCTTCCAGGACGCGGGGTAGTCGAAGGCGGGGAACTTCTCGAGGCTGGCGAGCACGGCGGTACCGTAGCGCGCGTTCCCCGTCGCCCGCCAGAGCTCGACCGCGGCCCAGAACCGGTCGTCGCGGTCGTCGTCGTCCGCGTACTCGCCGCTCTCCACGCCGGGGGGGTTCCGGAAGCCGCCGGGCGGGAACAGGTCCGGATGGCGCTCGAGCCAGCCCCACGCGCCCTCGGCCGCCGCGACGAGGCGCGCCGCGTATGCCGGGTCCCGGGGCTGGTAGAGCCGCGCGGTCCGCGCCGCCGCGGCGGCGAGCGTCGCGGTCGCCACGGAGGAGACGCCGAAGAGGTAGCGCGGGTCCGGGTCCTCGTGAGGCGCCCGGTCGCCCGTCCAGCGGACCTGGGCCACCTTGTGGTGGACGGCCCCGTCAGCACGCTGCATCCGGAGCAGCCAGTCGAGCTCCCACCGCATCTCGTCGAGGAGGTCCGGGAAGCCGCCCGGCTCGGACCGGGCCGCGGCGGCCTTCGGCGGCGCCGAGAGCAGCTCGTGCGTGGCGGCCAGGTGCCAGAGCGTGATGCCGGCGGCCGGCACGTACTTGCCGTAGTCACCCGCGTCGTGCCAGCCGCCCGTCACGGCGCGTCGCTCTCCCGCCTGGCCCCAGACCATCGCGTCGGCGAGGTGGCAGGCCGGGTGGGCGAACGGCGACCCGTCGCGGATCGCCGTCCCGCAGCGCTGGTAGCCGAAGATCCGCAGCGCGGCGCGGAGCGGCTCGGCGTAGATCCGGGGCCCGATCCGGAAGGGCGGCGAGCTGGCCACCCCGGGCGCCGTCACGACGTACTCCCCGGGACTCGTGAGCGGGCCGAAGTCGAGCGCCGCGACGCGATCGCCCGAGGCGGGGTCGAGCGGCCCCGGCGGACCGGCCACCCCTTCGAAGACCGGGCGCTGGGTCGCGGCCTCCCGCACGACGAAGCTCCGCGGCGCGGCCGCCACGAAGGCCACCTTCGGATCGGCGGGCCGGTAGCCGACCTGGTCCACCCGGATCGCGGGGCCCTCGGCGCGGGGCGCCCGACCGCCGACGAGCGCGGCGGCGAGGGCGAGCGCGCCGAGGACGAGCCAGGCGGGGCGGCGGCGGCTCACGCCGCGCCCTTCGTCCTGGGCACGGCGCGCGGCCAGACCTGGGTGGCGGCGCGCGTCCGGTGAAGCTCCTGGTAGAACGCGCTCAGACGCTCTCCGATCGCCTCCCACCGGTAGCGGCGCTCGACCAGCTCGCGCCCGCGGGCGCCGAGCCCGGCCCGCAGCGCCGGGTCGCGAAGGCAGCGCACGACCGCGCCGGCGAACTCCGCGGGTCGGTCGGCGACGAGCACATCCGAGCCGGGGGTGAGCTCGATCCCCTCGCAGCCGAGGGACGTCGTGACGACCGCGCACCCGGCGGCCAGGGCCTCGAGGATCTTGAGCCGCGTCCCGCCGCCCACGCGGAGCGGCACCACGAAGACCGCCGCCTGGCGCATCCACGGGCGCACGTCCGCGACCGTCCCGGTGACGAGGACGCCGTCGCCCTGGAGCCTGCGCACCCGGTCCGGCGGGTCCTTGCCGACCACCGCGAACGTCGCCTCGGGCACGGCGGCCCGGATGCGGGGCAGGATGTCCGCGCAGAAATGGAGCACGGCGTCACTGTTCGGCTGATAGTCGATGGCCCCGGTGAAGACGATGCGCGCGGGATCCTCGGCGTCGCCGGTGGCGCGGGGCACGAAGTAGGCCGTGTCCACGCCGTTCGGGACCACGCGGATGGGGATCCCGGGCACATCATGCGCGAGCGCCGCGCGGTCGACATCCGACGTGGTGAGGATCGCGTCCACCCGGCGGCAGGCGCCGAGCTCGTCGCGCCGGAGCTTCCGGCTCTGGACGCGGTTGTAGAGGCGACGGAGCGGCCCGCGCTCCTGTCGCCACGTCCGCTCGAGCAGCCGGTATTCGACGTTGTGCTCGTCGAGCACCGTGAGGACGGTGTCCGGCCGGCGGTAGTAGCCGGCCATGTCGCCGAACTCGAGCTGGACCACGTCGAACCGGTGGCGCGCGAGCAGCGCGGTCAGCGTCGCGGCCATCTGCGGCGAGTAGTTGGCGTGGTAGGCGTAGGCGCGTCCCACGAGCGATCTCAGCTGATGGAGCCGCTTCCACCGGGCCCCCGCCGGATAGTCCACGGTGTGGACGGCGATGCCCATCTCCCGGAGCGGGCCGAGGCTGGCGCGTTCCTCGGACGAGGCGAAGCAGAGGAGCGTGACCCGGTGCGCGGCGGCGAGGACGCGGACGAGGTGGAAGATGCGGGCGGCGCCCCCGAACCGAGGCGGGTAGGGCGGGTATGGCGCGAGGACCAGGATCTCCACGGGGCTCAGCGCGAGCCCATGAGGAGGCTGCGCAGCTGGTCGAACGGACCTCCCGAGGTGCCGTGCCAGCTCAGGAACTCGCCGGCGACGGCGGCCCCGATGAGGAAGATCAGGAGGAGCTGGACCACGGGCGTGATGCGGCGGACGACCTTCCCGATCACCAGCGCCGCGGCGAGGATCACCAGAAGCGCGGTCATGCCCCGGGACAGAGCAATTGTCTTGCCAGGGCCCCGGGCCCCGCGGCGACGGGACGGCCGTCCGACCCCCGCGGGAAGGCGTGGGCGCCCCGGACCCGGCCGCGCCCGCCTCGCCCCGACCTGGGCGCCCGCCGGATGAAATAGTTGCCGGGGCTCGGGAAAAAGTTGGCCCGGGCGGACCGTCCACGGCTCGTCGCTCCCCCGACCGGTACGCCGTGACGCCGTGTTTCTCTCATGGTATCCCGTTTGCTGGAAGCCAGACAGGATGATCGCGCTGACCGAGGGCGTACGCGGGTGTCTCGCCGAGGTCGGAGAGGCGCTCGACGATGGCCTGCTGCTCGTCGATCAGCAGGGTACGATCCACTTCTCCAACCGCACCGCTCGCAACCTCCTCGACCTCCCGGCCGACCGCTCGACGCTCGAGGCCGCGACCCAGTGGAAGAACGAGCTGATGGAGCTCCTGCGGCGACTGCCGACCGAGGGCGCGGCCACCGAGGTGCACCTCGGGAGCGCCGTCCCGCTCGTGCTCGAGGGCCACGCCGTGGAGGCCGACGGCGCCTTCTGGGGTGGCGTCTTCGTCGCCCGCTCCGCCGCCGGCCGCCGCCGCGACCTCGACTCGAACCGCGCGGGCGAGTTCGCCCACGAGGTGAAGAACTCCCTCCACTCGCTGCTCCTCAACCTCTACATGCTGCGAAAGTGGGCCGCCTCCCTGGCCTTCGTGGAGACCCAGACCCTCGGGAAGTTCGACCTGCTCTCGAACGAGGTCCACCGCCTGAACAACCTCGCCGAAGACTTCCTCCCCGACGCGCGCACGATGCGCGTGCGCCGCGACACCGTGCGGCTTCCGCAGCTCCTCGCCGAGGTCATGGGCCTGGTGACCGCGGAGGCCCGCGACGCCTGCGTCGAGATCCGCTACCGGGTGCCCGGCGAGCTGCCGCCGCTCCAGGGCGACGCGCGGCTCCTCAAGGACGCCTTCCTGAACCTGCTGCTCAACCGGCTCCAGGTCATGCAGGGCGGCGAGCTCGAGATCCTCGCCGGACAGGGCGGGAAGCACGTCTTCGTGATGGTGAGCGACAACGGTCCCGCCATCCCGTTCGGGCTGCGGGACTCGCTCGTCGGCGAAGGGCTGCCCGGCCGCGCGGGCGCGAGCAGCCGCGGTCTCGGGATGACCGAGTGGGTGGTCCGTGGCCACGGCGGGAGCTGCGAGACGTTCAGCGCCGCCGGCCTGGGGACGACGTTCGTCCTGAAGCTCCCGCTCGCCGGGACGCCGCCCGGCGTCGCCGACGCCGACGTCGGCTTGATCCGAGAAGCCTGAGGCGGCCCCGCCCCGGCGCGCGCGCCGGGGCGACGGCGACCGCGTCAGTCGGCCAGCAGGCGGGCCAGCCCCTTGTCGCGGAGGAAGCGGCGGATCTCCGAGGCCGGGACGACGAACGTCTCCCCCGGCATCGGCACGTCGAACGAATAGGCGTTCCCCGCGAGCTGCAGCGACACGGTGGCGGTGCGGTAGCCCTCCACGATCCCGATGAGCCGTCCCCGACGCACCTGGAAGACGCCGCCGCCACTCGAGCCGTAGCCCACCGGCGCATCCACCTTCAGGAGCGGCTCGGATTGCTCGCCCTCCGCGGCGCTCACCGCGCCGAGCTGGCTCACGATCCCGCTGGAGACCGACAGCCCGCGGCCGAACGGCGAGCCGACGACGACCACGTCGTCGCCGAGCCGGAGGTGCTCCTCGCGATCGAAGCGCGCCGCCGGCAGCCGGATCCCGTCGAGCCGCACGACGGCGAGGTCCGTCCCTTCGTCGATCGCCTCGACCGCGGCGGGGGCGCGGTGGAGGGCCTGGTCCGGGCCGTGATAGCGGACGGTCAGGCGCGCGGCCTCCGCCGGCGTCCCGAGGACGACATGCCCGCTGGTGACGATGTAGCTGGCGGCCGTGGCGCTTCGCCGGGGTTCGGCGCCGGAGCCCACGACGACGCCGCTCGCGACGCGGATCGGCGCGTCGTCCCGCTCGTAGACGAGCTGGACCATCGACGGCATGACCTGCTGGACGACGTCGGACTTGTTTGCAGGCGGCGGCGTGCGCTGGACGGCACAGCTCGAGACGATGACGAGCGCGAGAGAGACGGCGGCGGATCGGAATGTGTTCGTCATGGCGCCCGATGGTAACCGGCGGCCGGGGCGATGACCATCGGGTGATCACCGGAGGGAAAAGCGCGAGGGGCGACGCCCCGAGACGCCGCCCCTCGAGCCTGCGAGGTGCTGCGAGGTGAAGGATCGACGCCCTACTGCTTCTCGGCCTCGATCACGGTGACGAAGTTCTCGCCGTTCCTCACCTCGTACGCCGCCTTGACCTTCGCCCCTTCGCGGAGCTCGATCATGGTGGCCTTCTTGCAGTCCACGAGGATGCTCGAGCTCGGGTCGAGCTTGAGCTTCACGTTCTGGATCTCGAAGCTGCGGCCGCTCGGGTCGAGATTCTTGATCTCGCCCTCGACCCGCTGGGTCCCCGCCGAGCCGCTCGCGCTGCCCGTGGTCCCCGCGCCGCCGCTCACCGAGGGGTAGCTGCTGCTGGATCCCGCCGAGCCGCTCGCGCTGCCCGTGGTCCCCGCGCCGCCGCTCACCGACGGCGAGGTACTCCCGGCGCCGGACGCGCCGGCCCCGCTCGTCCCGCTCGACCCCATGGCCGCGCTCGACGGGCAGTCGATCGTTGCCATGTGTCCTCCGGCCGATCCGGACGCGCCGCCGCTCTGCGAGGCCCCGACCCCGCCACTCGAGCCCGGCGACTGGGCCGGACTCGGGGCGGGTGGCGACGTCGGCCCGGTCTGCTGCGCCCCGGACAGGGAAGCGACGCCTACCATCAGCCCGAGCACGAGGGTTACGGCCACGAGTTGTTTCATCTCGAAGCTCCTTTCTTCCACCTCCCGCGGGAGCATCCATGCAGGCGAGAGTGCCGCGACGACACTGCCGCGGAACCGGCGTCTCCCAGGGTGCAAAGCCGGTACCGGCAGACCGTCGCGGCGAAGCCGTCGATCCCGCGCGGGATTCCCCCGGGCGGGTCCGCGCACCCTGATGCCGGGTCATACACCGGCAGACCGGGCCCGACACCGCCCGGGGGACGAGGACGTCCGGGCGGCTGCCGTTGACCCCGACCCGCGCGAAATGCTTTGATGGCGGAGGCCAGCGAGGGGGATCCGTGCTCGACGCCGTCACGCTGAAGGAGATCGAGGCCATCTTCGCGGTCACCGACGCGCTGGGGATTTCGCGCGAGGCGCTCGTGATCCCGCTCGCCCCCGGTCGGCCGGGCCGCGTGCGGCGTCTGCCGAGCGGCAAGCTCGAGATCGTGGTCGACGCGGACGTGCCGCTCGCCGAGTGGCTGACGGGGCTTCCCGCCCTGATCGACGCGGCGCGGGCGTGAACCGCCCCGCCCGCCGCGCCGCGCGCGGGCCCGAGCCGCGCCACCCGTCCCGGACGGAGGCCTCGACGCGGAGCGTTGCGGCCCTGCCGGCGAAGACGGCGTGGACCGGGCCGTTCCAGCCCGTGCTCGAGGCGGCCTGGCTCGACGCGCTCCGCGCGGTGCGCGCGCGCGATCCGCTGGGCGCCGTCTGGCTGCTGGTGCCCTCGCGCTTCCTCGGTCTCCACCTGGCGCGGCTCGCCGCGCGCGCCGGCGGCGCCGTCAACGTCCACGTCCTCACCTTCACCGACCTGGCCGACCGCCTCCTCGCATCCGCCACCCGGCCGCTCCGCCGCCTCCCCGAGGTGGGGGACGTGCTCGTCCTGCGCCAGGCCCTCCGCGCCGTCGTCCGCGACGACGGCTACTTCGCCGCCGTTCGCGAGGCGCGACGCTTCCCCGCGCTCCTGGCCGCCACGCTGGCCGAGCTGCGCACGGCAGGGGTCGCGCCCGACGACCTCGAGGCCGCCGCCGCGAAGGCCGTGACCGTCGCCGGCGCGGCGAAGCTCCGTGAGGTCGCGCAGATCGCGCGCCACGCGGCCGAACTGCTCGGCGCCGGCGGGTTCACGCACCCCACGGACGCCCTCTGGGCCGCGGCCGAGCGCGCGCCGAGGGCGCCGGCGCTCGAGGGCTGCGCGGCCCTCCTGGTGTACGGGTTCGTGGACTGGAACGCGGCCGAGCGCGCCCTGCTCGCCCGCCTCGTCGCGCGACTCCCCGGCGTCTGCTTCGTGCCCGCGGAGCCCGGTCCGGCCTTCGCCCCGCTCGAGCCGCTCCTCGCCTGGCTCGCCGACCAGGGGTTCACCATCGAGCCTCCGCCGACCGCGCCCCCGCCGCGCGGGCCACGGGCCCTCGCCGCGCGCCTCTTCCACGAGGCCGGGACCGCGCCGCCGGCGCCCGATCCGGTCACGGGGCTCGAGGTGATCGCGGCGCCCGGCGAGGAACGCGAGGTCCGCGAGATCGCGCGCCGCATCCTCGCGGCCGCGGCCGAGGGGATCCCGTTCGACGCGATGGGCATCCTCGTGCGACGCCCCGACGACTACCGCAGCGCGATCCGCGACGTCTTCGCCGTGGCGGGCATCCCCTACACCTGGGGCGTGGCGCCGCGCCTGGGCGAGACGCGCGCCGGGCGGAGCCTGCGACTCCTGCTCCTGGCACGGCGCGACGGCTTCGGGCGCGCGGCGGTCATGGAGTTCCTGGCGACAGCCGAGCTGCGGGCCGGCGAGGGGGTGGAGCCGGCCGAGTGGGACCGGCTGTCGCGCGAGGCGGGGATCGTCGCCGGCCGCGAGGACTGGCGGCGCGGGCTCGGGCGCCTCCGTCACCGGCTCGCGACGGCGCCGCCGCCGGCCGATGACGAGGACCGCGTGGCGCCCCCGCCGCCCGACGCGACGGCGGTGGACGCCCTCGGCCGCATCGTCGGAACGCTCCTCGACGCGCTCGCGACGCTGTCCGACCCGGCCCCCGCGGCCACGCTCGCGCGCGGCCTCCTCCGGGCCTTCCTCCGCTTGTGCCGGCGCGACCACGATGTCGAGCAGGTCGCCGCCGGGCTGGCCGGCTTCGAGGCGCTCGCCCCGCTCGCAGAGCCCATCTCGCTCGACGAGTTCGCGGACCTCGTGGACGTGGCGCTCGCGCTCCCCGCCGAGCCGGGACCCGAGGCCCGCCAGGGCAAGGTCTTCGTCGGCGAGCTCCACCAGGCGCTCGGGTTGCCCTTCCGCTTCGTCGTGATCCCCGGGCTCGTGGAGCAGGGCTTCCCCGCCGCGCCCCGGCCGGACCCCATCCTCGCCGAGGACGAGCGCGCGACGCTCGACGCGCAGGTCCCGGGCGGACGGCCCGGCCTCGGCGCCGCGGCCCGCCGGCCGGCCGAGGAGCGCCTCGCCTTCCGGCTCGCGGTCGCGGCGGCGGAGGAGCGACTCCTCCTCACCTACCCGCGGGTCGAGGTGCCGTCCGGGCGGCCGCGCGTCCCGTCCTTCTTCCTCCTGCGGCTCGCGGAGGCCGCGACGGGACGGCCCTTCGACTTCTCGCGCCTGGAGACGGAATGGCCCGCGTTCCGCCGCGTCGCGCTCGCGCCGGCGCCGCGCGAAGCGATCGCCGCGCCCATCGACGAGCGCGAGTGGCTGCTCGCGCAGGCGAGCCGCGGCCGGGAGGGCGGCGCGCGGGGGCGCGCGGCCTGCCTGGCGCTCTCGCCGCGCGCGGCGCGGGGCCGCGTCGTGCTCGAGGCGCGCGAGCACGGCCTCGTCGTCAGCCCCTGGGACGGCCTCCTGCCCGCCGAGCTTCGCCCGGCGCTGGCGCGTCACCACCGCCCCGCGGAGGCGCCGGTAGCCGCGACGCCGCTCGAGACCTACGCGACGTGCCCCTTTCGCTACTACCTCGCGCACGTGCTGGGCCTGGCCCCCGCACGCGAGCCCGAACGGCTGCTCACGCTGCCTCCGGCCGACCGCGGCCGGCTGCTCCACACGGTCCTCGCCCGCGCTTACGCCGCGTTCCGCGACGGGGGCCTCCTGCCGCTCACCCCCGAACGCCTGCCCGAGGCGCGGCCGATCGTCGAGCGCGCCTTCGACGAGGCCGAAGCCGCCCTCGGCGCGCTCGGTCTGGCGCCCTTCTGGCAGGGCGAGCGCGCGCGGCTCCGCGCCGACGTCCTCGCCGCGCTCGAAGCCGAGGCGCGCGCCACGGCGGATGGCGTCGGCTGGGTCCCCAGCGAGTTCGAGCTCGCCTTCGGCGCGGGTCCGGAGCCGGGGGTCGAGCACCGGCTGGCGAGCGGCCGCGTCCTCGGCTTCCGCGGGCGCCTGGACCGACTCGACGTCTCGGCCGACGGGACGCGCGCGCGGGTCATCGACTACAAGTCCGGCCGGGCGCGCGGCGCCGCCGGGAAGCTCGCCGGCGGGACCGCGCTGCAGCTGCCGATCTATCGCCTCGCCGCGGAGGCGATCTGCGAGGCCCGCGGGCTCGGCGCGCGCGTCGAGCGGGCGGAGTACTACTTCCTCACGCGTCGGGGCGGGCGCCGGCACGTGCCCTTCGGCCTCGAGGACTGGCAGGCACGCCGCGCGGACTTCGACCGCGCGCTGGAGGCGGTCCTGGACGGCATCGCGGCCGGGCGTTTCTTTCAGGAGCCGAGCGCCGAGAGCTGTCGCGCCTGCGACTACCCGGTCGCGTGCGGGCCGGAGCGGGAGCGCATCGCCTGGGTCGAGCAGAAGCGCGCCGATCCCGTCCGGGAGCCGTTCGCGCGCCTCCGGGAGATCCAGTGAGGGCCCCGGGCCGGCCTCCCGGCCGCGGACAACTGCCCGACGAGGCGGCCCGCGTGCGCGCCACCACCGATCTCGACACCTCGCTCCTCGTCGAGGCGCCCGCCGGGAGCGGGAAGACCACCCTCCTCGTCGCCCGCATCCTCGCCTGGCTCATGAGCGGCCGCGCCCGCCTCTCCCAGATCGTGGCCATCACGTTCACCGAAAAGGCGGCGGCCGAGCTCCGCCTGCGCGTCCGCGAGAGCGTGGAGGCGGCGCGGCGCGCGGCCCCGCCCGCCGAGCGCCCGGTCCTCGACCAGGCGCTGGCCGACCTCGACCTGGCGCCGATCCGGACGATTCACGGCTTCTGCGGCGATCTCCTCCGCCAGCGGCCGGTCGAGGCCGGCGTGGACCCCGGCTTCGCCATCGCCGACGCGCTCGGCGCCGGGCTCGCGTTCGAGGAGACGTGGGAGCGGTGGCTGGAGGAGGCCGTCGCCGGGGCGCCGCCCGCGCTCGCGGAGGCCGTGGCGCTCGGGGTCTCGGTCGAGACGCTGCGGGCCCTGGCGCGCGCGATGCTCGAGGACCGCGAGCTCCTCGACGGGCTCCCCGGACCGCGCCTGGAGGACACGGCGGCGCTCAACCGCGAGGTCCGCGCGCGGCTGCCGGCCTTGCTGGCGAGCGCGCCGCCGAGCGCCCGCGCCGAGCGCGACCGGCTCGTCCAGCATCTGGGAGAGCTGGCCGCGTGGGTCCGGCAGACCGATCCCTTGCCGGACGCCGAGCAGGTGACGGCCGTCCTCACCGAGCTGCCGTTCCGCAAGGTCGCGCACCTCGGGACCCAGACCGCGTGGGGACGCGAGCGGATCGCGGACGTGCGCCGGGAGCTCGCCGAGCTGACGGACCGCGTCGCCGCGGCGCGGACGATCCGCCTCCACAACCTCGCGGCGACCCTCGGCGGCTGGCTTCGCGGCTTCACCGCCGTCTACGAGGAGCGCCTGCGACGGGGCGGCGCCCTCGACTTCCACGGCCTGCTCGCGCGCGCCCGCGACCTCGTGCGCGACCGGCCCGACGTGCGGCGCGACTTCCAGCAGCGCTACCGGACGATCCTGGTCGACGAGTTCCAGGACACGGACCCGCTCCAGGTCGAGATCGCCTTCTTCCTGGCCGAGGACCCCGCGAGCCCGCCCGCCGCGACGTGGGAGGCCGTCCGGCTCGCGCCCGGCCGCCTGTTCGTCGTCGGCGACCCCAAGCAGTCCATCTACCGGTTCCGGCGGGCCGACATCGAGACGTACGAGCGCGCCCGGGAGCGCATCGCCGCGCAGGGCGACGTCCTCATGCTGACGACGAACTTCCGCTCGGTCGGGCGGCTCCTCGACGCCGTGAACCGAACGTTCGCCGATCAGATGCAGCCGCCGGACGACGGCCGCTACCAGCCCGCCTACGCGCCGGTGGCGCGGGCGCCCGACACGCCCGAGGGCGAGGGGCCGCTCCTGCTCGAATGGCCCGCGGACGCGCCCCCGTCGCCCGCCGCCGGCGCCGACGACCGCCGCGCCCGCGAGGCGGCCGCCCTGGCGCGTCTCGTCGCGCGCGCCGTGGCGGAGGCGGCGTGGCCCGTGCGCGAGCGTCAGGGCGGCACGACGCGGCCCGCGACCTTCGGTGACGTGGTGTGCCTGTTCCGCACCTACGTCGGCGTCGCGACGTACGAGGAGGCCTTCCGCGCGGCGGGGGTGCCCTTCCGCACGCTCGGTGGCCGCCAGTACTACGAGCGCTCCGAGGTCGGCTGGGCGCTCGCCGCGCTCGCCGCGATCGAGGACCCCTACGATCCGGTCGCGCTGGTCGCGGCGCTCCGCTCGCCCTTCTTCGGTGTCCCGGACGGCGCGCTCCTCGCGCACGCGGCGGCGGGCGGGCGCTTCTCCTACCTGGCCCCGCTCCCGGCCGAGGCCGACCCCGGCCTCGCGGAGGGCTGGCGGCTCCTGCGCGAGCTCCACGGCCGCCGCACGCGCGAGAGCCCGGCCGCCGTCGTGGAGGCGCTCTACGCCGAGACGGAAGTGCTCGCCACCTACGCCCTCGACCCGTTCGGCGACCAGCGCGTGGCGAACCTCCTGCGGATCATCGACACCGCGCGCGGCCTCGAGGCGGCGGGCCGGCCGACCTTCCGCGCGCTGACGCGCTGGCTCGGCGCGCAGACCACCGGCGGCTACGAGGAGAGCGAGTCGCCGGTCGCCGAGGAGGGCGACCAGGTCGTCCGCTTCATGACCGTCCACGCGGCGAAGGGTCTCGAGTTTCCGGTCGTGATCGTGCCGGATCTCGACTGGGACCGCGCGCCCCGGACGCCGCCGCTGCTGGTGGACCGCCGCGCCGAGGGCGCGACCCTCGGCGTCTCGCTGGGCAAGGCCGGGGAGTTCCGCGTGGAGACGGAGAACCTCGCCGCGTTCCAGGAGCGCGAAGCGCGGCGCGCCGAGGCCGAAGCGCTGCGGCTCTTCTACGTCGCCACGACCCGCGCGCGCGACCACCTCGTCCTGCCGCTCCTCTTCGCCGAGCCGCGCGGCTTCGCCGGCTTCTGCGCCCCCCTCTGCGACCCGGCGTGGGACGGCGCGCGGCGCGTCGCCCTCCAGGCGGCGGACGTGGCCGCGGCGGCGGGCGGGGACGCGCCCGAGGCGGTGGGCCAGGCGGCGGACGCGCTCGTGCCGCGCGCGGTGTGGGCCGCCGCGCGGGCGCGCGTGCTCGCGCGCGGCGCGACGGCGGCGACCGTCGTGCACCCGGGCAGCCGCCCGGCCGCCGCGGCGGACGGCGCCGGCCGGCGGCTCGGCGCGCTCGTGCACCTCGCCCTCGCGCTCGCCGAGCTCCAGGCGTCGGAGGGCGCGGCGGCCGCGGTCGAGGCCGCGGCGGGACGTCTCGGCGAGCGGGGCGAGCGCGTCGCGCTGGCCCGGCGACTCGTCGCGCGCGCGCTCGCCTCGCCGCCCTACCGGCGGGCGGCGACGGCGGCCCGCGCCTCCCGCGAGGTGCCCGTGGCCGCCGTCGTCGACGGCCAGCTCGTCGAAGGGGTCGTGGACCTCGTGTTCGAGAGCGTCGCGGGTCCGGTCGCCGTGGAGGTCAAGCTGGCGCCGGCCGACGCGGCGGCGCGGGGCCAGCTCGGCGCGTACTGCCGCGCCCTGGCGGCCGGCGGCTTGCCGGTCGCGGAGGCGTGCCTGCTCGTGCTCGCGCCCGACCGCGCGGAGCCGATCCCCGTCCCCGTTCGTTGATTTCCGACGCCGTGGGGCCGTATGCTTCGGGGGGGTTTGGGATAGCCTCGCGGATGGCACCGCCGCCGTCTGGCCCGCGTCCGAGCGGCGGCTCTGCCGCCGCCACCGAGGGGGGAATCGGGGGGGTCTTCCCGGACCCCCCGAGACAGCTCCGGAGGCGACCATGAGCAAGCAGGTCATCCAGTCGAGCGTCCTCTACCGCGACCTCAAGCGCGAGTACCCCGTCATCGTCCGCGGCGAGGGCGTGTACCTCTGGGACGCGGACGGCAAGCGCTACCTGGACGGGTCGGGCGGCTCCTCCGCGGTGACCTCGATCGGGCACGGCGTGAAGGAGATCGCCGACGCCATGGCGGCCCAGGCGCGCAAGGTCGCGTTCGTCCCCATGCACCTGTTCACGAGCGAGCCGCTGCCGGCGCTGGCCGAGGCGGTCGCGAAGTTCGCGCCCGCCGACCTGAACAAGGTCTGGTTCGTCTCGGGCGGCTCCGAGGCCACCGAGAACGCCGCGAAGCTGGCGCGCCAGTACTGGCTCGAGCGGGGGCAGCCGTCCAAGTCCATCGTGATCGGGCGCTGGCAGTCATTCCACGGGAACCTCTTCGACTCGCTCGGCTTCGGCGGCCACACCATCCGGCGGCGAAAGTACGTGCCGATGCTGCAGGAAGGGAGCCACCTGCCGCCGATGTACTGCTACCGCTGCCACTTCAACCTCACCTATCCCGCCTGCGAGACCTACTGCGCCGACTACCTCGAGCGGCTCATCCGGATGCAGGGTCCGGAAAACGTCGCCGCGTTCATCGCCGAGCCGGTCGTGGGGGCGACGCTCGGCGCCGTCCCGCCGGTGCCCGAGTACTTCCCGAAGATCCGCCAGATCTGTGACCGGTACGAGGTCCTCTTCATCGCGGACGAGGTGATGACCGGCTTCGGGCGCACCGGCGCGAACTTCGCGGTCGACCACTGGGGGGTCGTCCCCGACCTGATCGCGACGGCCAAGGGCATCTCCGGCGGCTACATCCCGCTCGGCGCCGTCATCGTGCGCGACGAGGTCTTCGCGGCGTTCGAGCGAAACCAGTCGAACTTCGTGGGCGGCCACACCTACACGGGGCACCCGGTGGCCGCGGCCGTCGGGCTGGCCGTTCTCCGCTACATCGAGGCCCACGACCTGGTGCGCAACGCGCGCGAGGTGGGCGCGCACCTCCTGGCCGGTCTCACCCGGCTCATGGCCAGGCACCCGATCATCGGCGACGTCCGAGGGCTCGGCCTCATGGTCGGGCTCGAGTTCGTCGCCGACCGCCGGACCCGCGCCCCGTTCCCGCCGGAGCGCGAGGTCGCCCGGGCCATCGCCCTGGAGGCGCTCGACCGCGGCCTCGTCACCTATCCCGGCACGGGGTCCGTGGACGGGATCCTGGGTGACCACATGAAGTTCACCCCACCCCTCGTGCTCACGCGCGCGCAAGCCGACGAGCTCGTGGCGGCCCTCGACGCGGCGATCGCGGCCGTCGAGGCGCGGCTTTAATTTCGGCGGGGGCCTCGGACGGCCTCTCCGATGCCTCCCCCGACTCCGCTTCGGGCTGGGTGAGTGGGCCGGCGGCGAGCCGCCGCTCGAAGCGCTTCGGTGGAAGCGGGAGCGAGAGACGACGCGTGGCGGCCTTGATCAGGGTCCGCTGGGGACGGGCGGGAGGCGCGGCGTGATCTGCCCGCAGTGTCGCGCCACGGTCCCGGACGAGAGCGCCTTCTGCCTGCGCTGCGGCGCGCGGCTCCGGTCCCCCGAGCGCCCCGCCCGGACCAACGGCGGCGGCTCGGCCCTGACGACCGCGCCGCGCGAGACCCCGCCGGCGAGCGCGACGACCCGAGGGCCCACGGCGGCCCCGGGCGGCAAGCACCCCTACGCCCTGAGCTTCAAGCCGCTCGCGGACGAGCGCCTGCGCTACCGCGTCGCGCGGTGGGTCTGCGAGCAGGCGCCGGCCCACGGGCTCCCCGACGTCCAGGCGGCGTTGACGCGGGGCGAGTTCGCCACCTTCCTGGCGCTGACCCATGATGAGGCCGGGCGGGCGCGTGCGGGCATCGAGGCGCTCGGCGTCCATCCCGCGCTCTGGCAGCTCGCGCCGGCGACGGCCGCTGAGTTGCTCCTGCCGCGGACGTCCCCGCCGGCGACGGCGGGCTGGAGCCTGCAGAAGAAGCTCGTCGTCGCGGTCCTCGCGGTCGCCGCGCTGGCCGGGTTGGGCACGGCGGCGATGTATCTGCACCATCCGGGCGCCCCGGTGTCTCCCGGCGCGCCCTCGATCGGAGGCCAGCCATGAGCGATGTCTCGCGCCGTGACTTTCTCGCGGGGGCCGCCGCGACGACCGCCGCGTCCGCCGTCGCCGCGTCCCCGGCCGCGGCCCTCGAGACCGTCAACGTCGAGGCCTTCATCACGGGGGTCCGCGCGGCGCGCGTCTTCGATCTCGGCTTCACCTGGGACAGCCGCGCCCCCGTCCTGTCGCTCAACCCGCCGTTCGCCTTCGCGCTGAACGCCACGCACCGGCAGACGTACGAGGTCTTCGGGAGCGCGGCGGGGAGCCAGGTGTCCTGGGCGTCGGAGATCATGTACTTCTCGGGCCAGCACGGCGCCCCGACCATCGACGCCATCGGCCACATCGGGCGGAACCTGAAGCTCCACGGCGGGGTGGACGCGGTCGCGGCGACCGCGCGCCCCGACGGCATCGGCAACGACCTGGGGATCGAGACCTTCCCCGCCGAGCTGCTCCTCAGCCGGGGCCTGCTCCTCGACGTGGCCCGCGTCGTCGCGAGCGGACGACCGGATCCGCTCGCCTCGGGCTTCGAGATCACCGCGCGCCACCTCGAGGACGCCGCGCGCGCCCACGGCGTCACCCTGCGCCGGGGCGATGCCGTGCTGATCCGGACGGGGTGGGGTCAGTACTTCGGGAAGGACAACGCCCGGTACCTGGGCGAGAAGTCACCCGGTCCGGGGGTGGACGCCGCGCGCTGGCTGGCCGCGCAGGGCGTGCGGCTCACCGGGACGGACACGGCGACCTACGAGGTCCGTCCCGCCGTGCACGGCTCGGAGCTCTTCCCCGTCCACATGCTCCTGATCGCGGACCACGGGATCTATCTCGTCGAGAACGCGAACCTCGAAGAGCTCGGCGCGGCCGACGTCCATCTCTTCCTGCTCGTCGTGCCGCCGCTCCGGATCCGAGGGGCCTCCGGCTCCCCCCTCCGGATGCTGGCCCTGACCCCCCGGACCACCTGACCGCCCCGCCGAGGGCCGGCAACGTCTCGCAGTAGCGAAGGGTCTGCGCCCTAGTGGGATCATGCGCGAGCCGTCCGAGCGCCGGCTCCGCCGGCGGCCCACCCGCCCAGCCCGAAGAGGTTGGGGAATCGGGGGGGTGTTCCGAGACCCCCCCGAAAAGCTAGCGGGCCGACCAGGTGACCTTGCCGGACTTGCTGAAGAGCGTCAGGCCGGGCGAGCCGTCGGCCTCGAGGTTCAAGAGCGCCCGCCCCTGGCCGTCGCGGTCGTAGAGGCCGAAGGCCAGGATCCCGTCCACCGTCGTCCCGAGCACCGCGCGCAGCTTGCCGTTCTGCTCGAGCCGCAAGGCCGGCCGGCCGTCGGGGTTGACGAAGAGCTTCACGCCCGTCCCGCTCTCCCCGCCGGAGAGCAGGAGCTCGGATTGCGCCAGCGCGGCGCGCGTCCGCTCGTTCTCGTCGAGGAGCACGAGCACGGGCGCGCCCTCGTGCGAGATGGCGAGCGTCGCCCGCATGACCCCGCTCTTGTCCCGCAGCACGAACTGCTGCGCCTCGACGACGTCCGGCGCCTTCCGCGGCATCGGGAGCGGCAGCTCGACCCCCTTGGCCGTGGCCCACGGCACGGTCTGGCCCGCCGCGACGGCGGCGGCGACCCCCGCGAGGCCGAGGACGGCGAGACGTCGCCAGCGGCGATTCTCCCGCTCGAGGCGTTCGACGCGGCGGGTCAGCTCGGCGGTGGTCGGCTCGATCATTGGCGCCCTCCCTCGCATCGGCGGCGGTGGCGATACCGCACCGGGTCACGCGGCCCCCGCTACCCTGCCCTCCGCCGCGGCGCTTTGTCAAATCTTCAGGAGATCGGGGAACTCCCCTACGGCCCCGGCGGGGCAAAAATTGCGCGGCGCCGTGCAAGGGGGCGGGATCCCGGGCACGGCCGGCGCGCCCAGGCGGGCCGCGACGGCGGCGGGGCGGACGACGCGGGTTGGCGAGCGCTTTGCTCTGACGCCCGGTAGGCCCACGTGTGGCCCGCGGTCCACCGCGTCGTGACCCGGAGGTCGACCATGATCCGACCCGCACGCGTCCTCGCCCCGCCCCTCCCCTCCGTGGCCTCCCTCGCCGACGCGCCGGCCGCCGGCCCCCCCGGGCCGCCGCGCCCCCGGGCCAGGCGGCCCGCCGTGCTGGCGGCGCTCCTGGCCGCCCTCGCCGTCGCCGGGTGCGCGGGCCCGATGAGGCAAGTCGCCCGGAGCGTCGAGCACCTCTACCGCTCCGATCGGCTCAACGGCGACCTCCCCAAGCACCGCGTCGCCGTGCTCCTCGCCTCCACGCGCCCGGAGCTCGGCCAGTGGCGGCAGTCCGCGTCCGACTCCCTCGTCGGCGTCTTCCGGGAGCAGCGGCCCGACGTCGCCGTGATCCCGTGGGAGGAGACGGTGAGCCGGATCAACGCGGCCGAGGCCACCGACGCCTATGCGGAGATGCTGCGGACCTACGACGCGACCGGCATCCTCAAGAAGGCGCACCTCAAGACGCTCGGCACCACCCTGAACACCCGCTACATCGCGCAGCCCAGCCTGATCGTGTTCACCGAGCGCACCAACACGCGGCTGGGCTTCTTCGGGCTCCGCCTCGTGGAGACGCGCGAGGCGACGGCCCGCGGGCGGCTTCAGATCTGGGACGTGGAGGACGCGCGGATCGTCTGGACGGCGGAGAGCGAGGCGACGCTGGCCGGCGAAAACGTCCTCTCCCGCCCGATCGGGTTCGAGGTGATCCGCTTCGTGTGGCAGGACCTCGTCCGCCGCCTGCTAGACGGGAACGATCATCCACAGGCCAGCTGACGCGAGCAGGAGCCCGAGCCCGACGAGGGCGCTCCCGGCGCCCGTCGCCAGACCGAACGCCAGCCAGCCGTAACCGATCGCGCCGAGGCCCAGGACCATGAGCGCGGCGCCGACGACGTTCCAGTAGCCCCACACCCAGGTGAGCGCGCGCCGCCGGAACACGAGCCACGTGAGGACGTGGGCGGTGACGCCGATCAGCACGACGAGCGTGGCGAGGGAGAGCGCCGTCCGCAGGCCCGAGCCCACCGTCTCGACGAGCCGTTCCAGCATCGACCCTCCCGGCGCGCGCGCGGCGCCGGGCCTCACTCCCGCGACAGGCAGTCGTCGGGGAGGCACTCCACGGGCGTGAAGTCGCGCTCGTGGATGTAGTCCGGCCGCTTGAACGTGAGCTGGGCGTTCTCGACGGGGTTGGCGATCGCGGAGAAGATCGTCCGCGGCCACGGCGACATGTTGCCGTTCGAGCCGTGGACCATGCAGTCGCCGAAGACGAGGCCCGTGCCGGCCGGTCCCGTGGCCGACACGATCCCGCGCGCCTCGACGAGCCGGGCGATGGTCGCGTGGTCGAGCGTCCAGAGCGGATAGCTCGTGGTCGCGGTGTCGTGCCCCGCGCCGAGCAGCCCGTACCGGTGGGAGCCCGGGATGAACATCAGCGGGCCGTTGAACTCGTTGACGTCGTCCAGGAACACGTGGAGGTTCAAGGCCGTCGGCTGGGGGACCCCGTCTTCCGCGTGGTGCGTCGCGAAGTCCTGGTGCCACTGCCAGACCTCGCCCGCGAACGGCGCCTTCGCGTTGACCTTGATCTGCTGGAGGTAGACCTTGCCGCCCGTGAGCTGCATGGCCGGCTCGAGGAGGCGCGGGTGCCGCACGAGGCGCGCGAAGAGCGCGCTGCGGCGATGGAGCGCGAACGCGGTCCGGACCTCGTCGCTCCCCTTCTCCCGCCAGTTCTCGGGCCGGCGCTCGGCGTAGAGGGCGGGCAGCTCCCCGCGGAGCCGTGCGGCCTCCGCGGGCGAGAAGAGGCCCGGCAGGACGAGGAAGCCGTCCCGCTGGTATCGCGCGACCTGCTCGTCCGTCAGCCACATGGGCGGGCCCTCCGTCGTCTCGCGCCGCGGGGTGGGCGTCTCCCGGCGGGGCAAGCCTAGCCGGGGGGACGCCGCCGGTCAAGGCGCGCCAGACAGGCGCGGCAGAACCGCACGGGCGCCGGGGTGGCCCGGCGCCCGTATGGACGCTGCGTGGAGGCGGCGATCGCGGGTTTACCGCGACCAGTCGTAGATCGTGCCGGCCGCCGCCCCCACGCCGGTACCGATCAGGGCGCCACTCGCCGCCCCGCGCCCGCGGTCCTTCTTGTCGACGCCGGCGCCGATGGCGGCGCCGGCACCCGCGCCCACCGCCGCGCCGCCGAGCGTGCCGCAGGCGGCCGTCAGCAGCGCGAGCAGGGACAGGCCCACGATCGGGGCTACCACGTGCTTCTTCATGGGACTCGACCTCCTAGCCGGAGTCGGTGGAGCAAACGACGTTCCAGGCCCGCCTCGCTGCCTGCCGGGGCGTCCCCTCCGACGCCCTTCCTACACACCGACGATCACCCTCGCGCAGCCTGCCTGCGGGAGCGACCGACACCACGGTGCGGCTCAATCGGGTGCACGACAACGCCCTGGGCGGGATCCAGGTCGGCGAGGGCGGCACCGGAAACCTCTTGCAAGCCAATCGGGCGCGCCAGAACGGCGTGTACGATCTGGCGGACTTCCCACCCGGCCCCTGCGCTCTCAACACATGGAAGGCCAACCGCGGCACACATCTCCTGGATGGCTGCGAGACGGGCTGAGCCCCTGCTCCTGTGTGACCGGCAGGCCAACAGACGGCCCCCTTGGCGACGCCGCATCCTCGCGGCCCTGCACACGTCCCGGGCTTTGGGCTACAATAAGGCGCGAAGGCCATGCCGGACGCCTACCGCGAGTTCGAAGCCGAGAGCCTGTTCTGCCCGCGCTGCCGGCGGGCCGTGGCCGTGCGGAAGAAGCTCCTCCTCGTCCTGCCGACCGGCAACAAGTACGACTACGTCTGCCAGCAGTGCGGGACGCCGGTCGGCGGGAAGCTCGACCACGACTCCACCGCGTTCCGGCAGACCTCGCAGGCCGCCGTCGCGGCGGCTCGGCGCGCGCCGCCGCCCGAGCGTCCCACGCGGCCGCGTCGGCCCACTCCCTGACGCGGAGGTCGCCATGCCCAGGACCACCCAGCTCGTCCTCAGCCTCGCCTCGAAGCCCGGCGTCCTCGCGCAGGTCGCCTCGACGCTCGCCCAGGCCGGCGTGAACATCACGGCCATCTGCGCGGGCGAGGCCACCGGCGGCCGCGGCAAGATCCGCCTCCTCGTCGACAATCCGGCCCGCGCCACCGAGGCGCTCAAGGCGGCGAAGCTCCGGGTGGGCGAGGAAGAGGCGCTGACCGTCACCCTCGACAACCGCCCCGGCAGCCTCGCCGAGGTCGCCGAGCGGCTCGGCCGCGCCCGGGTCAACGTGAAGTGCGCCTACGCGACCACCCAGGGCGGCGGCCCGGCGCTCGTCGTGCTCTCGGTCTCGAACGCGGCGAAGGCACAGGCAGCGCTCGGCGGGTAGGGCGCCCGGTGGCCGGGGCGCGCGAGGGCGCCGAGGCAGGCCGCGCGCGCGCCTATCACGAGGCGACGAAGCACTCGTGGCAGAGCGTCCGGGCGAGCGAGCACGTCCTCGACTGGGCGAACAAGCCCTTCCTCTTCAAGGTCTATCCTGACGCGCCGGCCGTCCCGCTGCCGCGCGATCTCCCGGCGCCCGAGATGCCCGCCCTCGACGCGGTGGGGGCAGGGCCGGTTGCCGCGGCGGGCCGCGCGCTCGACCTCGGCGGCCTCGCCCAGCTCCTCTTCTTCTCGGCCGGGCTGACCAAGAAGAAGGTCTACCCGGGCGGCGAGACGATCCACTTCCGCGCCGCCGCCTCGACCGGCGCGCTCTACGAGGTCGAGGTCTACGTCGTGGCGGGCGCCGTGGCCGGCCTCGAGCCGGGCGTCTACCATTTCGGGCCGGGCGACTTCGCCCTGCGCCGCCTCCGCGCGGGCGACTGCCGGGCCGCCCTGGCCGACGCCGCGAGCGACCCCGACGCGGTCCGGCGCGCGCCCGCCTCGCTCGTCCTGACCGCCCTCTACGCGCGCAACACGTGGAAGTACCAGGCGCGGGCCTTCCGCCACTTCTTCTGGGATGCCGGGACCCTCCTCGCGAACCTCACCGCGACCGCGACCGCGGCGGGGCGGCCGGCGGCGATCCTGGTCGGCTTCGCCGATCCCGCCGTGAACCATCTCCTCGGCCTCGACCCGACCCGCGAGGGGAGCCTCGCCGTCGTGCCGCTCGGCGACGGCGCGCCGCTCCCGCCGGCGGCGCCCGCCCTGCCGCCGCTCGACCTGCCCGTCATCCCGCTCGCGGACCGCGAGGTGGACGCTCCGCTGGTCCGGGAGGCCTACGCGGCGTCCTCGCTGCCGAGCGGCGCCGCCGCGCGCGCCTGGGCCGGTGCGGACACGCCCGCCGACCCGCCGCCGTCGAGCGATCCGGCGGCGGCCCCGTTCCACGCCCTGGCCGTGACCGGCGCGGCGCCGCCGGCCTCGCTCGGCGCGACCATCCTCCGCCGGGGCTCGACCCGGGCCTTCAGCCGCGAGCCGATCGCCTTCGCCGAGCTGTCGCGAATCCTGGACGCGGCCGGCCGCCCGCTGCCGCTGGACGTCGGCGGCGCCGGGACGCCGCTCGTGCGCGTGTACCTGCTCGTCCACGCGGTGGACGGCTTCCCCGCCGGCGCCTACCGCCACGACCCCCGGCGCCGCGGGCTCCAGCTCCTGCAGGCCGGCGCGTTCCGCGCCGAGGGCGGCTACCTCTGCCTCGAGCAGCCGCTCGGCGCCGACGCCGGCGCCGTGCTCTTCTTCCTCTCGGACCTCGGGGCGATCCTCGACCGGTACGGCGATCGGGGCTACCGCGCGGTGAACCTGGCCGCCGGCCTCCTCGGGGGGCGCGCCTATCTCGCCGCGTACGCCCAGGGACTCGGCGCCTCGGGCCTCACCTTCTACGACGACGACGTGGTGCGCTTCTTCTCGCCCGACGCCGCGGGCACGGAGGCGATCTTCGTGACGGCCCTCGGCCGTGCCCACCGGGCGCCGGCGCGCGGGCTCGGGCGCATCGAGGGCCGCGTCGCGGCCCTGCGCCCGGGCGAGCACGGATGACCCGGCGCCCCGCGCTCGGCCGCCTGCTCGGGCTCGGCCTCGCCCTCGCGCTCGGGTACGCGGCGACCGGCCGCGCGGCGCCCGGCGTCCCGGATCCCTCGCCCGCCACGCCTTCGGCCGCGGAGCGCCAGCGCCTGCGCGAGGGCGAGGTGGTCTACCGGAACGGCGCGGCCCCGCGCGACGGCGTCGCCGTCCCGGGCGCGCGCGGGGCCGTCGCCTTCGTTCGCGTGCCGACCGCGCCCGAGCCGGTCTGGGCGATCCTCACCACGCCGACCCGGTACCCCGAGATCTTCCCGGGTCTCCAGCGCGTCGAGGTGCTCGAGACCGGGGCCGAGGGGTGGCTCCTCCGGACCGAGGGCAAGGTCGGCCCCTTCACCTTCCGCTACCACACGTGGTACCGCGTCCGGCCGGAGGCGCGCACCATCGCCTGGCGCCTGGACGGGAGCCGGGACAACGACGTCCTCGACGACAACTGGGGGTGGTGGCGCCTGGTCCCGGACGACGGCGGGACCCTGGTCGTCTACGCCATCGGGTCGATCCCGTCGAGCTGGCAGCCGCTGGCCGGCTTCTTCGAGCGGCGCGGCATCGTGCAGGCACTGGCCGCGCTGCGGGACGCCGCGGCCCGCCGCGCCGCGGCCCGCGACGGGGGCGCGGGGTGATCAGCGTGGTCATTCCCGCCCGCAACGAAGCCCGGACGATCGGCGCGACGCTCGACCATCTCGAGGCCTGCACGCCCCCGGACGCGGCAGAGGTCGTGGTCGCCGTCGGCGGCTCGACCGACGAGACGGCGAAGATCGCCGCCCGGGCCGCGCGCGTCGTCCACGGGGACGACCCCACGCGCGCCGGGCTCCTCAACGCCGGGGCGCGAGCGGCCCGGGGGGACGTCCTCCTCTTCCTCCACGCCGACACGCTCCCCCCGCCGGACTACGTCGCCGCGATCGAGGCCGCGCTCGTCCCCCCCGCGGTCGTCGGCGGCGCGTTCGACTTCGAGTTCCAGGAGCGGGCCTGGCGCCTCGCGGCGATCTCGACGCTGAACCGCCTGCGCTGTCGCCTCACGGGCAACTTCTACGGCGACCAGGGCATCTTCGTCCGCCGCGCCGTCTTCGACCGGCTCGGGGGCTTCCCGCGCCGGCAGCTCTTCGAGGACGTCGTCTTCTCGCAGGCGATGCGCGAGGCGGGGCAGACCGTGCTCCTCCGGGGCCGGCGCGTCCGGAGCTCCGGCCGGCGGCTCCTCGCGCGCGGCTTCTGCCGGACGATCGGTCTCATGACGTGGCTCATCGCGCTCCACGCGCTCGGCCGGGACACCGAAGGCTATGCCGCCCGCTATCACGGCGGGCGGCCGACGGGCCCGGGCTCGTGACGCCTTCGGAGGGGGCCTCGACGGCCCCCGCCGATGCCTCCCCCGGGAAGTGCGCCGGCACAGCCGGCGCTCGGAGCGCTCGTTCCAGAGCGCGGGGTCATTCGGCGACTGGAGCCCCCTGCGCGGCGCTTCAGGCCGCGCGGGCGCCTGGCGTCGCCGGGGGCTCGCCGGCCCGGTGGACGGGGTGCCCGCCGTACTGGTTGCGCAGGAGGGCGACCGCCTTGGCGGTGGGCGAGTCGAGGTCGCGATACTGCATGAGCATGGTCTGCGAGAGCGTCACGACGGGGGTCGGGATGTCCCGCTGGAAGGCCCAGTCCACGACCCACTTGACCTCGCCCGTGTCCTCGACGTAGGGCGAGAGCCGCGCGAACTCCGGCTCCTCCCGGAGCGCCTGGCCCATCAGCTCGACGAGCCAGCTCCGGATCACCGAGCCGTGCTGCCAGTTGTCGAAGAGGGCCGGGAGGTCGAGCGCGAAGCCGGAGCGCTGCAAGAGCTCCACGCCCTCCGCGATCGCCTGGACCATCCCGAACTCGATCGCGTTGTGGACGAGCTTGACGAAGTGGCCGGCTCCCGAGGGGCCGACGAAGACCGCGCCGCGCGCGTCCACCGCCAGGTCCCGGAGGATCGGGAGGACGAGGTCATAGGCCGCGCGGTCGCCGCCGGCCATGAAGCAGGCCCCGTGGCGGGCGCCGCTCACCCCGCCGCTCGTGCCGACGTCCAGGAACCGGATCCCGCGCTCGGCGAAGAGGCGCGCCCGCCGCTGGGAGTCCGCCCAGTGGGAGTTGCCGCCGTCCACCACGACGTCGCCCGCCGCGAGGAGCGGTCGGAGCCCGTCGCACACGCTCTCGGTCGCGGCCCCGTGCGGCACGTAGACGAAGACGATGCGCGGCGGCTCGAGCCGCGCGGCCAGCTCGGCGAGCGACGCGGCCGCCGCGAGCCCTTCCCGGGCGAGCCGCTCGGTGGGCCCGGGATCGCGGTTGTAGCCGGCGACGCGGTGGCCTTTCTCCATCGCGCGCCGCGCCAGGTTCGCCCCCATGCGACCGAGGCCGACGATCCCGAAGGTCATGCCTGCCTCCTTTGCCTCTGCCCGCGCGCCCGCGGCCGGCCCGCCTCAATCCCACATCGCGTCGAAGACGGAGCCCGCGACCGTGGGGAAGACGTAGTGCATGCCCGCCAACTCCCGCCGCGTGAGGCCGCCCCGCATCGCGACCGCCGCGATGTGGATCAGGTCCTCCGCGCCGGCCCCCAGGACGTGGACGCCGAGGAGCCGGCCGCTCGACCGCTCGTAGACGACCTTGACGAGCCCCTCGGTCTCCGCCCGCACGCCGGCCGCCGCGCTGTCCGCGAACGGCGCGCGGCTCACCGCGACGTCGAGCCCCCGGCGCCGCGCCTCGGCCTCCGTGAGGCCGACCTGCGCGAGGGTCGGGATCGTGAACACCGTCGTCGGCAGGAGGCCGAAGTCGACGCCGCGGCGGTTGCCCTGGAGCGCGTTCTCCACCGCGAGGCGGCCCTCGTACCAGGCGACGGGCGTGTGCTGGTGCTGCCCCGTCACGTCGCCGGCCGCGTAGACGTGGGGGGCGCTCACGGACTGGCGGTACTCGTTCACCTTGACGCCGCCGCGCTCCGTCGCGACACCGGCCGCCTCGAGGCCGAGCCGGCCGGTGTTGGGCGGGCGGCCGGTCGCGACGAGGACGACGTCGGCCCGGAAGCGCGCCGCCTTGCCGTCCACCTCGGCCTCGACCGTCCGATCGGGCGCGATCCGGCGGACCTTCGCCCCCGTGCGGACCACGAGACCCGCGGCGCGGCCCAGCTCGACCAGCGCCTCGCGGAGCTCCGCGTCCACGTGCGGGAGCACCGCCGGTCCGGACTGGAGCACCGTGACGCGCGTCCCGGCCCGGGCGAAGGCGAAGCCGAATTCCATTCCGATGAGGCCGCCGCCGATGACCACGAGCCGCGCGGGACGCGTGGTGCGGTCGAGCAGCTCGTCGCTCGTGAGCGCGCGCTCGACGCCCTCGATCGATGGACGCGCGGGCGAGGAGCCGGTCGCCAGGACGACGCGCTCGGCGGTCACCCGCCGGTCGCCGACCCGGAGCTCGTGCGCGCCGGTGAACGCGGCCTGGCCCCGGAGCACCGCGATGCCTTGATCTTCCAGGCTCCTGGGCTTGCCCTTCGACCACTCCGCGACGAGCCGGTTCTTCCGCGCGATGACGGCGCGCCAGTTCAGGCCGACGCCGGCCGTCCCCGTGAGCCCGAGCTTGGCGGCGTGCCGGGCCCGCCACCAGAGCTCGACGGTGCTGACCAGCACCTTCTTCGGAATTCAGCCCGTGCCGAGGCAGGTCCCCGCGAACCCGTCCTGCTCGACGATCGCCGTCCGGGCGCCGAGCTCCCTGCCCGTCCGGGCGGCCGTCGTCCCGGCGGTCCCGGCCCCGATGACCACGAGATCGTAGTCCACCTGACCCTCCTCGCTCGCGGCGTCGTTCCGCCTCAGCACGGTGTCTCGCGGGCAGATTCCGCCGCACAGGTGGCGCACTCGAACGTGAGCCGGTAGCGGCGCCCCAGCACTCGACGGCCTCCCCCGCCTACTACTCTACGATACTGCCAGAAATGCGCCGGCCTGGCCCGGACGCGCCGCGGTCGCGGCTGCGCCGCGCCGCGAGCAACAGAAGGACGTCGAGCCAGGGGCGATGACAGACAACCGGGCCGCGCCGTTTATTCCGTGGGGACGCGACCCGGCGCCGGGGCGTCGCACGGAATAAAGCCGGGGACTCCTCTGTTGAGGGGGCAGAGTCGCACATCGGGCGAATGGAGGTGAGGCCCCATGGTTCGAGAAGTCCTGGGCACCGTGTCGGTCGCTGCGCTGCTGGCGCTCGGCGGAACGGACGCGCTGGCTCAAGCCGCGAACCCCTGTGCCGCGAAGAAGCCGGCCGCGCAGCCCGCCAACCCGTGCGCGGCCAAGAACCCGTGCGCGGCGAAGAACCCGTGCGCCGCCAAGAAGCCCGTCGCCGCTCAGATCGCGAGAGGCACGACGATCACCACGGCCAGCGCGCCGGAGGAGATCCCACGTTTTCCGCGATCCTTCGGCGCCGGGACCGGTGGCGGCGTCCAGAAGTAGGCCTTAGCCTCCGCGGCTGTCGGGCAGGCCGGGGCGGTGCCACCTGGGCCAGCCCCGGCCTTCGCGGCCACGCGATGGGCCGCGGCGGTCCGCGATCATGGCGCGCCTGCCGCCTGCCTCGTGATCTTCTCGAAGATCGGGTCGAGCTCGGCGCCGACCCGGCGTACCTCGGGATGACCGTAGCCCCGGAGGAGCGCGGACGGCTTTCCGTAGACGAGCGTCGACGTCCGATCCGGGTTCTCGTAGACGTAGATGCGGATCGGCGCCTCGTACGCCGCGCGCGGATCCGCGTTGATCAGCCGCACGGCGAAGTCGTTGCGGAAGACGAAGAAGACCTGATTGCCCGGTAACGTCACCCCTCGGGCCGCCGCGCCCTGCTGGGCGTTGGCGCGGCAGACCAACCCCATGCGCTGGTCCGCGATCGCCTGCTCGAGCGCGGCGGTGACCCGCTCGAAGGGCGCCGTCGAGCTGAGCACGACCGTTTCGTCCTGAGCGGATGCCGCCGACCAGGGTCCGGCGGCGAACACCAGCGCGACGGCGAGGGATCCCGGCAGCCACATACGACACCTCCGTCTCAGCTCAGCGTCAGCTCGCGCGCGTAGAGCAGGAAGGTCGAGCGTCGCGTCGCGGCGAGGGCCTCTCGGATCTCGAGGGTCCCCTTGCCGGCGCCCTGGGCGAGGAACGATTCGAAGAAGCGGGTGTAGAAGTGGTCGGGATATACGGTGACGACGACCCGGAGCCGCAGGCCGGGGGCGTCGACCGGGCGCCGATAGGCGAGGACGAAGCGCTCGCCGGGCGGGATCCGCGTGTCCGCCAGCTCGCGGGAGAGGTCGAGGGGAACGTCGCGGCCGATCACGCGCTCCTCCCGGCTACCGGGCACCGGGCGGCCGGCCGCGTCGGTCAGCTCGGCCGTCACCACCACGCGCGGCGTGACGTAGGTCGGGAAGTAGTGGCCGACCTTCGTGCTGGCGAGCGTCACGGTCGCGCTCACCGTGTCGCCGGGCCGGTAGCGCGCCTTGTCGGTGGTGACGGTGAGGGTCACCCCGGACCGCACCATGTCGGGGTCGTGGATGCCCCGCCAGAGGTGGCGGCGGTCGGGCATGTGGCACTCGTGGCATTGCACCCCGGCCCGTCCGAACGGGCCCGCCTTCCACTCGTTATAGGTGTTCTCCAGAAGCTTGCCGTTCAGGGCATAGCCGTCGGCCGGGAACTGGTGGCACTCCTTGCAGAACTCCGAGCGCAGGAACGCCGGCGTCCGGGTCACGCCGTTGTGCGGGAGCTTCTCTCGCGGGAGCGCGCTTGCGAGTGTCCCGTCCCGCTTCGGCGGCCCGAACCGCTCGTGCGCGCGGACGTGGCACGCGGCGCACACGAGCCCCTGCGCCTTCAGCGTCGCGTCGAAGGCCGGGTTCGCACGGTAGCCGCCTGCCCGGTCGGCGACCTTCTCCTGCTGCTCCGTGAGCGGCGCATGGCAGGTGTAACACTGGAGGGCCGACGCGGCGTCGGTCCCGAGCATCTCGACGAGCTGGCCCTTCACGCCGGGACTCATGCTCGCCGCATGGACCGTCGTCTGCCAGTCCGCGAGCTCGGCAGGGTGGCACGTCCCGCAACTCTTCGGGAGCAGGGATGCTTCGATCGGCGAATATCGCGGTGGAGGCTGGCCCTGCGGCGGAATCGGCAGCTGCCAGTGGCGAGCCAGGAAGCCCTGCTGCTCGGCCTCGGACCAGCTCCGCTGCGCGCCGCTCCCCGGCGCCGCAAGCCCGAGCGCGACCGCGGTGAGGAGGGCGAGGAGGCGAGGGCTCAGGCCCATCGCCTCCTCATCTTAGCCACGCTCGGGAGGCGGTGCTAGTACTTCGGCGCCGCCGGGGTCTTCGCCGCGCAGGGGTTCTTCGCGGCACACGGGTTCTTGGCCGCGCACGGGTTCTTCGCCGCGCACGGGTTCTTCGCCGCGCAGGGGTTGGCGCCGCCGGCCTGCGCGATGTAGACGTACGCAGCGCGCCGGGCGCCGTTCTTGTCCACGTAAGACACGGTGATGTGCTCGCCGGGCTTGAGGTCGGTCAGCCGCTTCTGGACGGGGCCCTGCCGGACCTGGGTCCGCTCATCGAGGCTCAGGCTGAGCGGCCCTTCGGCGGTCTTGACCTGGAGGGAGTCCTTCCGGACGGCCGTCACCGTCGCCTTCGCCATCCGCGCCTTGCCGGGGACCGAGGCCGCGCCGGCTGCGCAGGGATTCTTGGCGGCGCACGGGTTCTTCGCGCCACACGGGTTCTTGGCCGCGCACGGATTCTTCGCCGCACACGGGTTCCCCGCCTTGACCGCACAGGGGTTCTTGCCGGCACAGGGGTTCCCGCCGGCTTCCGCGGCCCCGATGCCCGCGCCGGACGCCAGGACCGCGGCGACGGACACCGTGCTGAGCGCTTCTCGGATCATCGGGTCGCTCCTTTCCCTTGGAGGGTGTCGGGACACTCGACCGGCCCGTACCGGCCGGTCACTTCGCCATCGTCGCGGGCCGCGGGCCGAGCAGCAGCTCCACGGCGGCCCGGCCCAGGGGACCATTCCAGTCGCGGGCGCCGGCCCCGGCGGCCCGCGTGACGCCCGCCCGATCCACGAGCACGTGGGTCGGCGTGAACCGCACGCCGTAGCCCTGCGCCAGCTCGCCATCGCGATCGATCACGATCGGGAAGGTCAGCCGCATCTCGGCCACGTACGCCCTCACGCGCGCCTCGGGCTCCGACAGGTTCACGCCGATCACCCGGAGGCCCACGTCGCCCTTCGCCTTCCACAGCGCCTCCAGGGAGGGAAACTCCCTCCGGCAGTGCGGTCACCACGTGGCCCAGAACATGAGGACGGTGGCGGCGCGGCCCGGCGAGGGCAGGCTGACCCGGGTCCCATCGAGCGCGACGCTCGTGAACTCGGGCGCCCGGATGCCACTGTCGAACCGGACGAGCCCGAAGGCGGCGAAGGGCTCGGGCCAGCCGGCCAGCCCGACCGCCGGGACCGCGATGACGAGGAGCGCGGCCAGCGCGGCCGCGAGAACGCGGGTCATGGTTTCTTCGCCTCCACGAACGTCTCGCGAATGTAACGGACCACGCCCCGGATCTCGTCGTCCGAGAGGACGTGGCCGTAGGGCTTCATCGTGTCGAACCCCATCGCCTCGATCGCGCCGATCCGGCCCTTCTTGATCAGCGCGAAGAGGAAGTCGTCGGAGAAGCGCTCCATGAACAAGGGATCGTGATAATCGGCCGGCGCCGGCTGGATCGCGCTCACGAATCCGGGCGGGGCCGGCTGCTGGGGACTGGCTCGCGTCCCGTCACCCCGCCCCCCCGCCCCGTGGCAGACGGCGCATGCATCCTTGAAGATCTCGCGCGTCTCCTCGGACTGGGGCGCGCCGCTCCGGAAGGCGCGCTCGAAGGCGATGAGGCGCCGGACCTGCTCGTCCTCGAGCACGTCCTCGAACGCGGGCATGGCGACGGCCTGGAGCGTGGAGCCTTTCACCTCGCGCCGGAGGACCGCCAGCTTGCCGTACTTGACGACCTCGAACAGATACTGGTCGGTCAGCCGCGACATGTAGTTTGTGTCGGTGAAGACCTGGGGCCGCGGCAGAGTGTTGAGCCACGACGGCCCCTTGCCGTCCCCGGTCTCGCCGTGACAGGCGAAGCAGATCTCCTTGTAGACGCTCTCGCCGAGCTTGATGTCGGCCGGCCCCGCCGGCTGGGCGGAACCGGCCGACCAGGCGAGCAGCAGGCCGAGGCCCGTTCCCAGGGCGCCCCATCGGCAGGCCCTCATGCCCTTCCCGGTCCGCGGCCCAGCGGTCCGGACGGGGGGAGACGGCGGCGCCGTCTCCCCGATGCCCCTAGCGCAGCCCGGTCTTCTTCTCGAGCTCGATCCGTTTCTGCTCCCACTCCTTCATCGCCTTGTAGACCTGCGGCGTGAGCGAGGTCACGTACGCGGTCAGGTCCATGTACTCCTGCGAGTTCGGATCCATCGGCTCACGGCCGAGGAAGACCGTGTTTCACATGTCGTTCAGCATGCCGATGGTGGCGACGAACCCCGGCCCCGCGATCCGCGGGTAATGGAGCGCGGCGCCGTGCAGGTCCGGTGTCGGGATCGGCATCCGCGTCCCGTCGACCGCGACCGCCGTGCCGCCGATGGTCCCGCCCCGCGGATGACACCCGGCGCACCCCAGCTCGTTGAAGAGCTTCTGCCCGCGCGCGATCGCGGCGTCGACGCTGTCGTTGGACTTGAGCGTCTCCATGTACACGCCGGCCTTGATCTCCTTCTTCTGCTGCTGCGCGAATGCCGGGGACACGAGCACCAGGAGGAACACCACGACGAGGGTTGCAGCCACGCGCTTTCGCATCGATGTCACCTCCCTTCCGCTTGCGGCTCTGCCTCGGCGGGACGCGACGCGCCGGTCGCGACGGCCGGCACCGTTGCCCGTCCCGCCACTGAAACGGCCAGCTCGCGCCACTGCCGGCCGTGATCGTCGCTGACGAACACGAGCCCACCGGTCCCGGCGTAGAGCCGGTCGGGCCGATGTGGGCTCGCCGTCACGAAGGTGATCGTGAGGGTCAGCACGTCCTCCCCGACCAGCGTCCACGTGCGGCCCGAGGGAGCGAGACGGTAGACGCCCCCGACCGTGCCGGCGAAGCGCTCACCCGTCTCCGTGGAAGCGAGCGAGAGCACCGTCAGGTTCCGCAGCCCCTGGGTCAGGGGCTGCCATTGGACCCCTCCGTTGCTCGTGACGAACACGCCGCGACCCGCGGTCCCCGCGTAGAGCGTCCCGGGGCGCCGTGGATCGAGCGCGAGGGCGCGGACACGGCGGTCGGACAGCCCCGCGACGACGGCCTCCCAGCGCGCGCCGCCGTCGTCGGTCCGGTAGACCCCGCCGAAGCCGGCGGCGTAAAGCCGGCCGGGCCGGGTCGAGTCGCCGCGGAGCACTCGGATGTCCCTCGAGTCGAGCCCCTCGTTCCGCCATGCCCACGTCGCCCCGCCGTCCGTGCTCCGCAGGATTCCCTGGTCGGTCGCCGCGTAGAGCGCGGGCGGCGGGCCCGGCCACGCGAGCAGGCTCCGGACGTTCCGCTCGGCGAGTCCCTCGCCGGGGCGGCGCCAGCTCGCCCCGCCGTCCCGCGAGACGAAGACGCCGGAGTCGGTGCCGGCGTACAAGACCCCCGAGGCGGCCGGCGTGAGTGCGAGGACCGTCGGGTCGTCGAGCCCGCTCGACGCCCAGCGCCAGGTCCGCCCGCCGTCCACGCTCTTGTAGATCCCGCTTCCGAAGGCCGCGACGTAGAGCGTCTCGGGGTCGCGCGGGTCGAGCACGAGTTGCGTGACCACGCCCCCGAAGGGCCCGCCGTGCATGACGACGTGGTTCGCCGCCGCGCCCGCCGCGCCGAGGGCCAGGAGGGACGCGGCCGCCAGGGCTCGGGCGAGTCGTGCCATCACGGGCCTGTCACCGGCCTTTGAACTCCACCGCCGCCCGGGTCTCGCCGCCCGCCGTGATCTCGACGTCGCGGGTCTGCGTCCCCAGCACCTCGTGCCAGAAGGTGACCCTGTACCGGCCGGGCGGGACGTCGGCGAGCGTGAACGCGCCGCTGTCGTCGGTGAGGGCGTGATAGGGGTGCGCCATGACGACCAGGACGGCGTGCATCCACTCGTGGACGTCACAGTTGACGGGGATGATGTCGGCGTGGTCGAGCTGGATGGTCAGGCGCCGCTTGAACTTCGGCTGCGCCTTGTTGAGCGCGGGGTTCGTCGCGCTGCCGGGGGTCCGGAAGTTGTGGAGGACCCCGTCGCTGTTGATGAGGGTGAAAGGCTGCCCCGCCCGGACCAGCAGGACGTGGGGGTGAAACCAGCAGCCGCGCTGGTCGAGCTCCGCCGCGCCGCCCGGGAAGGGCTTCCCTCGCGTGACGCCGTCCAGGGAGACGACGACGTTCTTCACCCCCCCGGACGCGGAGCGCAGGACCGCGTCGGACGTCTTGGGCTCGCTGCCGCATGCTTCGGGGTCTCGCGTCACCGGCCGCTTGTCGGGAGGCGGGGTAGTCCCGGTCACCCGGACGGTCCCGGTCACCCGGCCGCCATTCTCGACTTTGACCTCCTCGTAGGCGACCGCTGGCTGTCCGGCCAGGAGGGCAGCGGCCAAGACGACGCCAACGAGGGCGGCGACGCGCCGCGCGAGACGGCTCACCCGATGCTCCCTCCTCGGGAAATCCGGTCCTGGGGCATGGCCCGGTAGACAAAAAGGCCCCACACCCGCCGGCGCGGGACGCAGGCCGACGCCGCCGGCTGACGCACCCTGACCGGAGAACCGCCGGTCCGGCTCGCTTATTCCCGGCGAGCCGAGGCGGCCCGGACCGTGTTGCCGGAGCGAGGAGCCCGTCGTCCGGAGCGAGAAACCCGTCGTCCGGAGCGAGGAGCCTGTCGTGCGGGCACTCAAGCGGGGACCGCGCCGTTTCCCGGACCGAGCGCCGGGCAGTGTTCGCCTCGTTTCGATGCTAGACTACGGGCCGCTGCCCGATCGCGGAGGGGCTCCGGCAGGAGCGGGCGGGCCAGGACCCGCTCTGGTGGCGTGGCCGGGAATATTCAGGCGGTCGTCCCTGTTGAGGGGGCGGGCCACCCGAACCGTCACCCAGGAGCTGGACCGAAGGGCAGCCCGTGTGAGTCGGCGCCCCGGGTCCGCAACCCCGTGGACGAGTGAAAGGAGGGCACTCGATGACACACCGATGGCAGGCCGTCGGCGCCGCGGCGCTGTTGGGCGCCTCGCTGGCCGCCTGGCCGACGGATGGCCGAGCCGAGCTCAAGGTCGGGGTCAGCGGGTACATCAAGCTCGACGTCCAGTACAGCGACAAGCTGACGGGCAGCTTCCCCTCGCCGGCCCCGTCCGACACGCCGCTGGACTCCAACACGGACAAGGACCACAGCCAGACCATCATCGACGCGCGCCAGTCGCGGCTGCGGGCGACCTTCAGCGACGACATCGCGGGCGTCAAGACCTCGGGGCGCATCGAGGCGGACTTCTTCAACGGCGAAGGCACCGCCCTGACCTCGAACAGCCGGAACTTCCGCCTCCGCCACGCCTTCGTCCGCGGCGAGCACTCCTCCGGCTTCTTCGTCCTCGCCGGTCAGACCTGGTCCCTCTTCATGAACAGCGAGGTCGCCCAGCCGGACCTCGTGGACTTCAACGGGCCCGCCGGGCAGATCTTCGCTCGCCAGCCTCAGCTCCGGGTCGGCTACACGGTGCCGCTCGGGCCGCTCGGCGACCTCCTCCTCGAGGCCGATGTCGAGAAGCACTCCGTACCCGACTTCCGCGGGACCGCCGCGGCGCCTACCGCGGCCGCGGCCTCCGTGGATACCTCGCAGGGGGAGGGGCAGGACGTCCCGCTCGTCGCCGGCAAGGTGACCTGGCTCGGCAAGCCGGTCAAGGTCGAGGCGGCCTTCGCCTGGGCCCGGAATCGTGCGATCCTGACGGGTGGCGTCGACACGGACGAGAACGCCTGGGCGGCCGAGGTCAGCGCCGAGGTCACGTTCGGGCCGGTCACGCTCTTCGGGCACTACCACCACGTCGATGGCCTCGGCCGCCTCGCGAACGGGGACTTCCCCACCGCGTTCCTGCTGGGCACCTCCATCGAGAACGTGGAGACGGACGGCTGGTACGCCGGGGCGACGTACCACCTCACGAAGAACACGGCCTTCACCGGCGTGTACGGCTATCACAAGGCGGACCGCAACGCCGGCTTCGGCGCGACCGCGCTCGAGAAGCACCAGTCCATCCACGCGAACGTCATCCACAAGTTCTGGGAGCGCTGGCAGGTGGGCCTCGAGTATCGGCGCTTCGACGTCGACGCCTTCGACGGCCAGGAGGGCGACGTCAACAGCGTCTTCGGCGCCGTCTGGTATTTCTTCTGAGATCCGCGGCCGGCCCGGCACTCCGGCCCGGGCCGGCCTCATCGTGTTACAGTAGGCGCCTGATGCCCGGGCGACGGTTTCTCGCCGTGGCGCTCGGCGCCACGCTTCTCGCCGGCTGCGCCGCGGCCGACTCCGACACCCTGAAGGACATTCTCGGCGTGCCGGCTCCGGCGGCCGCGCGGCCGGCCGCCGAGACGCGCTGGGTCCTGGTCCAGAACCCCCGCTTCGGCGCCACGATGGCGGAGCCGGAGTACGTGTGGGTGGAGGAGGACCGGATCCCCGGTGGCCTCACCACGCTCATCTTCGGCAGGCAGGCCGTCCTCGCCCCGCAGGACGCGGTGCGACGCTACGGGCCGCCGCCGGGCGGCGGGCAGATGAGCCCCCTCCAGGGCGGACCGCCGCTGGCCTCCCGCAGCGACACGGCCGTCGTCGCCCCCGCCGGGCCCCGCGGGCTCCTCCGGTCCGAGCCCGCGCCGGCCGAGAGGGCGACGTCCCCGACCTCGCCGGGGCGCGCGGCGGCCGCGCGCGGAGCGCCGACGCCGGATCCGTCCCCCCGTGGCTACGTCATCCACGTCCAGGCCGGGCTCGTCGTCGTGGACCTGACCGCCGCCGACGGCCTCAAGCCGGGGTCCCGCCTGAGCCTCCGGCGCGAGCGCGTCCCGCTCGTCCACCCGGTCACGAAGGAGCGGCTCGGCGCGCTCGATGACGAGGTCGGCACCGCGCGCGTGATCGAGGTGCGGGAGCGGTTTTCGGTCGCGGAGATCGAGGAGACCCGCCCGGGATTCGAGCCCAGGGTCCAGGACCGCGCGGCCCTGAAGCCCTGATCGAGGGGCCTCGACGGGCCCCCTCCGAATCCTCCCCCCCGGGAAACTTGCGGCGGCCAAGCCGCCGCTCGGAGCGGAACGTCGTGCGGTGGCGGTCAGGCCGAAGCCGGGTGCGCGGCCGGGAGCCGGGCCCGCCGGGCTGCGGCGTCAGGCGGTCCGGATCAGGCGCTGGACGGTTCGCTTGAGGCCGCGCACCGGCCGGCTGAAGCCCGGATGCGCCCACGCCCACGGTCGCACGCGGCCGCGCCAGAGGTGGGCCGCGCGCCCGCGGACGCCGCGCCAGCCCATGACGCGGACGAGCGGGAACGCGTCCCGCGTCCAGCAGAGCTTGTAGGCCTCGTCGCCGCGCCCGAAGTCGAAGACGTCGGCCGCGCCCGACGCGCGCACGTCCTCCACGATCGACAGCACCAGAGCGTGGTAGGGCGAGTAGCGCGCGAACTCGACATCGTAGGCCCCGAGCCAGTAGAAGAGCCGCCGGCGGTATAGGAAGTAGATGCCGGTCGCCACGACCCGGCTGCCTCGCACGAGGCGCGGCATGTAGAGCCAGCCGTGCCGGAACGCTTCCTGGGTCACCCCCCGCACCCAGCGGGAGTAGCCGGGCAGGTCGAGGCGGCTGACCTCTCCGCTGCTCCGCCAGCGCGCCCGGTGGAGGGCGCTGAGGTCCCCGAGCCCCTCGTCCACCTGCTCCGGGCTCTTCGGAAAGGTCAGCTCGAGCGGGCCCTCCCGGCGAAGGCCCCGGCGCTTCCGGGCCACGGTCGAGAGGAACGAGGGACTGGCCCCCCGACTCCAGTCGGGTGACGTGAGGTCGATCACCGGGTTGATCGTCAGGGTGGTCGTCTCGACCCCGCGTCCCGCGCCTCGTAGCGCCTCGGCCACGGCCCCGACGCCGGGCGCGCCGCCGGGGAGACACCAGAGATCGACGAGGTCCCAGTCGCGGTCGTTCAGCATGAAACCGGCCAGCGCCCCGGCGAGCGCTTCTTCGCCCGGCGCCAGGAGGAGGTCGGCCAGGTCCGCCTCCTCCGAGCCCAGGAACTCACGCACGCGGACACCCGTGCGGCTCCGCGTCGTGCAGGTGAGCGCCAGCGCCACGAGCGCGCCGTCCCGGCGCGCTCCGGCGACGTGAAGCGTGCGGCCCGCGCCGAAGTGGCGCCACCAGGTGAGGACCCACTCCGGCGACGCGAAGAGCCCGGGGGCCGGCGCCGCCTCGC
>JBIOTN010000176.1:0-25927 GCA_044866005.1 Candidatus Rokuibacteriota bacterium
CCAGGCGAGCAACCTGACTGGGCCTCGACGGCCCCCTCCGAGAAAAGCTAGCGGCGCTCGGAGGCGGGTCGCCCCAGCAGGGCGTCCAGCGCCTCGATCGTGCGCTGGCACGCGCCCTGGTGGGCTCGCACGGCGGTCCAGGCGGCCTCGCCGAGCGCCCGCCGCCGCTCGGGGTCCGCGAGGAGCGCGCGCAAGGTCGTCAGGAGCTCGGCCCCATCGCGGACCTGGATGGCGCCGCGAGCCTGGAGCAAGAGCGCGGCGACCTCGCGGAAGTTCGTCATGTGGGGTCCGAAGAGGATCGGCTTCGCGTGCAGGGCCGGCTCGATGGCGTTGTGCCCGCCCGAGGGGACGAGGCTGCCGCCGACGAAGATCACGTCGGCCATCCCGTAGAGCGTCGCCAGTTCGCCGACCGTGTCGACGACGATGAGGTCGCTCGATCCCTCGCCAGCGGTGAGTCGGCTGCGCCGGACCGGGCGCAGGCCCCGCGCCCGCGCCAGCCCCTCGACCTCGTCGGCGCGCTCGGGATGCCGCGGCGCGAGCAGCAGGACCAGCGGCTCCCCGCTGTCACGGAGCGCGCGGAAGGTGTCGAGGAGCGGCCCCTCCTCGCCGCGGTGCGTGCTGCCGGCGATCCAGATCCGCTGCGGCCCGAGGTGAAGAATCCGCCGCCACAGCCGCTCCGCCCCCTCGTCCACCGCGGGCGCCTCCATCTTCAAGTTGCCGGTGACGACCACGCGCTCGGGCCGCGCGCCGAGGGCGATGATGCGCCGCGCGTCCTCGTCGGACTGCATCGCGAAGAGCGCGACGTCGTCGAGCACGCGCCGGAAGAGCCCGCGCACGGCGAAGTAGCGGCGAAAGGAGCGGTCGGAGATCCGTCCGTTGGCCAGCACCGCGGGGACGCCGGTCCCGGCGAGCGTCCGGAGCAGATTCGGCCACAGCTCGGTCTCGAGCGCCACGAAGCAGCGCGGGCTCACGCGCCGGACGGCCCGCCGCGTGGCGAAGGCGAGGTCGATGGGGAAGACGAAGGTCGTCGTCGGTTCCGGCAGCCGGGCCCGCGCGACACGCGCGCCGGTCGCGGTGACGGTCGAGACGACGACCTCCGTGGCCGGCCAGCGCTGACGCAAGGCGTTCACGAGCGGCACGGCGGCCACGACCTCGCCGACCGAGACCGCGTGGACCCAGAAGCGTTCGGGCCCCGGCTGGAGCGGCGCGCGCCCCAGGCGCTGGCCGAGCGCCAGCGGGTGCCCGGCCCGCCACACCTTCCGGACGAGGAAGACGGGCAGGTAGGCGAGGCCGAGAAGCGCGAGCGCGACGCTATAGAGAGCGTACACGACTGGCGCCGACGGCGCGGTCCGCCTCGGCCGTCACGCGGCGCAGGGCCGTCTCGAGCGCCTGCCGCTGCGCCTCGAGCGCGTCGCGCCCCGCGTCGGCCGGCACGACGAGCGGCTCGCCGAAGACGACCGCGGCGCGCGCGAACGGGTACGGGACCAGGAACTCGTCCCAGGAGCCGAGCACCGCCCCGGGCGAGGCGCTGAAGCCGACGGGCAGGATCGGGGCGCGCCCGAGCTTGGCGAGGAGGACGGGGCCCGGCTGCGCGACGTAGCGCGGGCCGCGCGGTCCATCCGGCACGAGCGCCACTTCCGCCCGCTCCTCCCGGAGGAGCCGCGCCAGGCTCCGGAGCGCCGTGGAAGCCCCGCGCGACGTCGACCCGCGCACCGGCCGGAACCCGAAGGCCTGGACGAACCGGCTCACGACCTCGCCGTCGCGCGAGCGACTGGCCAGGACGTGGACCCGCCGCGCGCGGCCGTAGAGGTACGGAAACATCAGCATCCGCCCGTGCCACGTCGCGTAGATGACCGCGCCGCCCGCCGCCCAGACGCGCTCGGCCGCCCCGCGATTGACCTCGACGACGCGCAGGGTCCGGCCCAGCAGCCGCACCGCCAGGCAGCCGAGCGCGAGCCCGCCGCCGAGGATCGCCCGGTCGCGCCAGCGGAGCGGCGCGCCCGCCGCCCGCGCCGGCCGGACCGGCCCCCGCCGCTCAGCCGATGCCCTCGTACCCACTCTCCCGCAGCACCGCACGCGCCGCGCGCGCGCCGGCCCCGGCGGCGCCGAGCCGGCTCCGCACCTCGCCGAGGGCCGCCTGCTGGGCGCGCCGTGCGGGCTCGTCGCCGAGGAGCGCGAGCGCCGCCTCGGCCACGGCGGCCGGCGTCGCGCGTCCCTGGATCAGCTCGGGCACGATGGCGCGCCCCGCGATGATGTTCGGCAAGCTGATGTGGGCGACGCCGCGGACGAGCAGGCGCGCGAGGGCATAGGAGACGGGCGACAGCCGGTAGAGCACGACCATCGGCGTGCCGTAGCAGGCCGTCTCGAGGGTCGCGGTGCCGGAGCCGACCAGGACGAGGTCGGCCGCCGCCATGACCCGGTACGCCTCCCCGGCGAGCACCGGCACGTCGAAGCGGGCGCGCCCCAGCGCCGCCGCCACGCTCTGAGGCGCGACCGTCGGCGCGAGGGGCAGGACGAACCGCGCCCGGGGGACGCGGCGCCGGATCCGCGCGGCAGCCGCCAGGAGCAACGGCAGGTGGCGTCGCACCTCTTCCGCCCGGCTGCCGGGAAGCAGGCCGATCAGGACGTCCCGGTCGCGCGCCAGGCCCTCTCGTGCCGCCGGGCGCGCGAGCGGCGGCAGCACGTCGAGGAGGGGGTGACCCACGAACTCCACGGGGACCCCGGCGTCGCGGTAGAGGCCGACCTCGAACGGGAACACGGCCAGGACGCGGCTCACGTCCCGCGCCATCGCGCGGAGCCGACCGCGCCGCCAGGCCCAGACCTGCGGCGGCACGAAGTAGACGACGGGGATCCCGAGCGCCCGCGCCCGGCGCGCGAGCCAGAGGTTGAACTCGGGAAAGTCGATCAGGACGACCGCCCGCGGCCGACGCTCCCGCAGACAGCGGACGAGGTCTCGAAAGATCCGGATCAGGACCGGCAGCCGCCCGAGGACCTCGGTGCCTCCCACCACGGCGGCCCGCTCGATCCCGTGGAGGATCCGGACCCCGGCGGCCGCCATCCGCGCGCCCCCCATGCCGGCGAGGGCGAGGTCGGGCGCCACGGCGCCGAGCGCGCGCGCGAGCGTCGCGCCGTGGAGGTCGCCGGAGGCCTCGCCGGCGACGAGCAGCACGTCAATGGGTCCCCGAGTCCCCGGCGACGCCGACAACGCTCACGCCCAGCCGCTCGGCCTCGGCCGCGACCACCTCCCGGTCGAGCAGCAGCACCCGGCCGGCCTCGACCGCGAGCGCGGCGGCCCGGCCCGCGGCGCAGAGGGCGAGCGTCCCGGCGCCGACCGCCGGGACGTCGAAGCGGTAATCGTGGGTCGGGCCCGTCGCCTTGGCCACCGTGGCTCCGGGGCCGGCGAGGGCGAGTCCGCGGCGAATCGTCTCGTCCGTCCCCTCCATGGCCTCCACCGCGACGACCGTCCCGGCGCGCACGACCACCGTCTGCCCGATCCCGAGCCGGGCGAGCTCCCGTGCGACGCGGAGTCCGTGGGCGATGTCGGCCCGGACCCCCTCCGCCGGGGCGGGGCCCGCGGCGTGGCCCGACGGCGCCAGCCACGACCCGAGGAAGCGCCGCTGGTCGAGGACCTCGATGCCCATGGACGCGAGCGTCGCGGTCGCGGTCTCGAGCAGCGCCGTGTCGCTCCAGTCCGGGCTCTGGTCCAGGAGGGCGCGGGCGGTCGCGTCGACGGGCGCGCCCTGGAAGAGCGCCGCCTTGCCGACCCGTCCGGCCAGGACGACGTGACGGATCCGCTCCTCGGCCAGGGCCGTCAGGATCGGCTCGACCTGGCCCATCCGGCACGCCACGATGCGGTCGGCGACCTGGGCCAGCCCGGCCGGGTCCTCGAGCGCGAACGCGATCACCCGCCAGCCAGCCCGCCGCGCCTCGCGCGCCATCAGGGCGGGCAGGGCGCCGCCCCCGCCGACGAGGCCGAGTGCCGCGGTCATTTCAACGGGGCGGCCAGGACAGGTGCGCGCGGCCCTCCCGGATCATCCCCTCGATGGCGAGGGCGACGGCCAGCGACCGGACGTCGTCGTGCTCGCTCCACTCCACCCGGCCCGTCCCCTGCGCCTCCCGGACCGCGCTGAGGAGGTGCAGGATCTCGAGCTTGAGCGGGTTCTCCTTGTGGACGAACAGGTGCTCGACGAACGACTCCTGGCGGTAGCGGATGGACTCGCGGTTCAGGATGTACTCCGACGCCGCGCGGCGATGGATCTGGATGTCCTGGTCGGTGTAGTTCAGGGAGATGTAGGCGTCACCCTGCGTGATGGCGAGAGTCCGGATCTTCTGCTCGGTCGCGCGGCTCGCGGTGATGTTGGCGAGCGCCCCGTTCTCGAACACGATCTGCACGTTGGCGACGTCGGGCTGGGCGGAGTGCACCCGGGCGCCCGCCGCGGTGATCTCGCGGATCTCCGCGTCCACCAGGCCCAGCACGATGTCGATGTCGTGGATCATCAGGTCCATGATGACCGTGTCGTGTTGCACCCGCGGAACGAACGGGCCGAGCCGGCGGGATTCCACCAGGATCGGGTTCACCACGATCTTCCGCAGCTCCTGGACGGCGCCGTTGAAGCGCTCGACGTGGCCGACGTGGAGCACGACGTTCCGCTCGCGGGCGATCCGGAAGAGGGTCCGGGCCTCCTCCAGCGTCGGCGTGAACGGCTTCTCCACCAGGACGCCGATCCCCGCTTCCATGAACGCCCGCGCCACCTCGAAGTGCAGGGGCGTCGGCACGGCGATCGAGACCACGTCGACCTTGCCGAAGAGGTCGCGGTAGTCCGTGAAGCCCTGCGTGTCGTACTGCGCGGCGAGCGCGGCCGCCTTGCTCGCGTCCACGTCCACGAGCCCGACCAGGTCCACGTCCCACAGCTCCGCGTAGACGAGGATGTGGTACTGGCCCATGTGCCCCGCCCCGACCACCCCGGCGCGCATGCGCTTGTGTTCTGGTTTCACGGTCGCACCTTTCAGCAAATGCCGCGCTTGGACGCGGCGATGAAGTCGACCAGGCGCGTGATGTGCTCGGAGGACGCAAGCTCTTTCCGGATCGTGTCGAGCGCAGCCGCCGTGGTGTGGCCGGACCGGTAGAGGATCTTGTACGCCCGCTGCAGGTCCAGGCGCGCCGCGGCGGACACGCCCGCGCGCCGCAGCCCCACGATGTTCACGCCCCGGACCTGGACGGGGTTGCCCTCGACCAGGAAGTAGGGCGGCACGTCCTGCGGCAGGCGCGAGCAGCCTCCCACGAAGGCGAGCGTGCCGATGCGCACGAACTGGTGGACCCCGACCAGGCCGGAGATGAAGGCCCCATCGCCGACCTCGACGAAGCCGGTCAAGCCGGTGTAGCTCGTGAGCACGACGCGGTCCCCCACCCGGCAGTCGTGCGCGACGTGCGCACTCGCCATGATGAAGCAGCCGTCGCCGATGGTCGTCCACCCCTCCTCCACCGTGGCGCGGTGGATGGTGACGTGCTCGCGAATCACCGTGTCGGCGCCGATCCGGACGCCCGACGGGGTGGCCGGATCGAACTTGAGGTCTTGCGGCGGGGACCCGATCACCGCCCCGGCGAAGATGCGGCAGCGCGGCCCGACCTCGAGCCGTCCCTCGAGCACCGCGTGCGGCCCGATCTCCGTGCCGTCCGCGACCGCGACGTTCTCCCCGATGACCGCGTACGGGCCGACGCGCACCCCCGCCCCCAGCTCGGCCTTGGGGTGCACGATCGCGGTGGGATGGATGTCGGTCCCACGCTCCGCGTCCATTCAGGTCCTTCCCTCGCCCAGGCGTCGCTCCAGCTCCGCGAGTCGCCGCTCGAGCGCGCGCACCGCGCGTAGAAGCCCCGGCAGCCGCGGGAACGCCGCCATCGCGCGACGCGCCTCGGCGACGGGCATGGCGGGGCTTCCGAAGACCGCGCCACCGGCCGGGACGTCCCGGTGGACGCCCGACTGGGACCCGACCTGCGCGGCGTCACCGATGGCGACGTGATCCGCGAGTCCGACCTGGCCGCCGAGGATGACGCGGTTGCCGATCCGGCACGATCCGGCGATCCCCGTCTGCGCCACGATGATGCTGTCGTCCCCGACCGCGGTATTATGGCCGATCTGCACCAGGTTGTCGATCTTGGTCCCCCGCCCGATCACCGTCTCGCCGAGCGTCGCGCGGTCGATCGTGACGTTCGCGCCGATCTCCACGTCGTCCTCGACGACGACCCGGCCGACCTGGGGGACCTTCCGGTGACGGGTCCCGTCGAACGCGTACCCGAACCCATCCGCGCCCAGGACGGCGCCGCCGTGGATCACGACGCGACGGCCGACCTGGACGTCCTGCTGGAGGACCACGTGGGGGTGAAGCACGCTGTCTTCGCCAATGCGACAGCGCGCGCCGATGACGACGTGCGGGTGGAGGACCGCCCGCGCCTCGACCACGCTCTCCGGGCCGACCACGGCGAAGGCGAGGACGGTCGCGTCCGGGGCGACGCGAGCGGAGTCGGCGACGACGGCCAGGCGGTGCACGCCGGGCGGGAGGGCGGCCGGAGGGTGGAAGAGTCCCAGCAACGTGGCGATGGCGAGGTGCGGTCGCACGACGCGGATCACCGCGCGCCCGGGCAGCTCGACGTCCGGCGGGACCAGCAGCGCACCGGCCCGGCTCCGCTCGGCGTCGGCACGGTACCGCCGCCCGGCGACGAAGCTGAGCTCGCCGGGACCGGCGCGCTCGAGGCTGGCGATGCCGTGAATGGGCAGCGCGGGGTCTCCCTCCACGGCGCCGTCGACCAGCCGCGCCAGCTCGCCCAGCGTCCTGGCGGCCGGCCGCGACGCGACGGCCGCCCCCCGCGCGCCGGGCTGCGCCGCGCCCCCGTGGCCGCGCGAGGCCTCCGGCCGACCGCCCCCGGGGCCACGCTCCCGCGGAGACACGCTACTTCTTCTCCTTCGCCTTCTCCTGGTCGTAGGCCTTGATGATCTCCTCGGTGACGTCGGCCTCCCCGTCGCCGTAGATGACGGAGGCGCCGCGCTTCTCGAGGATCAGGAGGTACCCGTGGTCCTTCCCGTGGCGCTCGATCAACCCGGTCAGGTCCTGGAGGATGCGCTGTGTGAGCGCCTGCTCCTTCCGCTCGAGCTCCTTCTGGAAGTCGTCGACCAGCCGCCGAAGGTCGCGTACCCGCCGCTGGAGCGACTCCTCCTTCTCCCGCTTCGCGTCCGCCGAGAGGACGAGGCCCTTCTTCTCCAGCTCTTCCCTGAGCTTCTCCACCTCGGTCCGACGGGCGTCGACGTCCTTTTGCATGGTCGCCTTCTCGCGTTCGAGCTGCTCGCGCGCGGCCACGCCGGCGACGGATCGCACCAGCACCTTCTGGACGTCCACGAAGCCGATCTTCGACGCCCCGTCCGCAGGGGCTCCGATCAGCAGCAGCACCAGGATCCCGACCACGCCGCCAGCCCATCTCATCCGCCCACCTCGCTCTCAGATAGACGCTTCGCCCGCGGGCTTCGCCCGCGCAACCCCTCCCCGGGGGAGGTCCGGACGGGGGCAGAGCCCCCCTCCGGGGCTAGAAGGGCGACCCCACCGAGAAGTTGATCTGTCCCGATCGCTCCCCCGTCTTCCGGTCGAGATTGTAGCCGTAGTCGAGGCGCAGCGGGCCGAGGGGAGAAAAGAACCGGATGCCCGCGCCGACCGTCAGCCGGAGGTCGGTCGGGTCGAACGCCTGGCCGAAGCCGTAGGCATTGCCCGCGTCGAAGAAGAGCGCGAACCGGATCCGCTGGAGGAGAGGGATCAAGAGCTCGGTGCTGAACAGGAGCTCCTTGTCCCCGCCGATCACCTCGCCCCTGGCGTCGCGCGGCGCCACGGAGCGCGTTCGCTGACCGCGCAGCGAGTTCGCCCCGCCGAGGAAGAACCGCTCGAAGAGCGGGACCTCCTCGCCGCCCCACCCCTGGACGACGCCCGCCAGGCCGCGCGCCGCGAAGACCCAGTCGAAGATCGGCAGAGGCCAGAACCAGGCCGTCTCGCCCACCACCTTGACGAACCGCGTGTCCCCGCCGACGCCCGCGAAGGCGAAATCGATCGCGTGCCGGCTGCCGGACGAGGGCTCGAAGATGTTGTCCCGGGTGTCCCGTGAGAGCGACAGCTCGATCACGGAGTTGAGCTTGTCCCCGATCTGCTTCTTCAGCTCGTCGCTGGCGTCTTCCGCGATGTCGGTGATCGTCACGTTCTCCAGCCGATAGAGGCCCGACAGCGTCACGAATTCGGCGAGCGGATAGCTCGCACGGACGTCACCGCCGAGCCGCTCTTCCGTGAAGTCGTCGAACTCGCGCTCCCGGTCGTAGATGTCGAACCCGGCGCGGAGGGGGATGTCGAACAGGTACGGCTCCGTGAACCCGAGCTGCACCAGGCGGCTCCTGGCGCCGATGCGCAAGCGAAGCGACGCCTCCTGGCCGCGGCCGAAGAGGTTCCGCTGCGTGACGTCGATGGTCGCGAACAGCTGGTCGAGGGAGCTGAAGCCCGCGCCGACGCTGAACACCCCGGTCGCGCGCTCCTTCACGTCGATGCTGACGATGACCTTGTCCGGGCTCAACCCCGGCTCCACCGAGGCGTTGACCTCCTCGAAGTACCCGAGGTTGAAGAGCCGCTGCCGGCTCCGGACGAGCTTCTGCTGGGTGAAGAGCTCGCCCTCCGCCACGCGCAGCTCCCGCCGCAGCACCTTCTCCGAGCTCTTCGTGTTGCCGGTGATGTTGATGCGCTCGACGTAGACCTCCACCCCTTCCCGGATCGTGAAGGAGACGTCGATGCGCCGGGCCTCGGGCTGCGTCTCGGTGCCCGGCGTGACCTCGGCCCGGGCGCGCCCGATCTCCGAGTAGCGGTCGCCGATGGCCCGCACGCTCTGGCGAACGAGGCTGCGGTTGAAGACCTCGCCTTCCTTCACCTTGACCAGCGCGAGGATCTCGGCGTCCTTCAGCACCTCGTTCCCGGTGATCGTCACGCGGCCGACCCGGAACTGGGGGCCCTCCACGACCTGCGTCCGCAAGGTGAGCTTGCCCCGGGCGAAGTCCGGCACCACCTCGTGGGATTCGATGCGGGCCTGGACGTAGCCGTTGTCCGCGTACAGGTTCAGGATGCGGTCGGCGTCCTCCTCGAAGACCTTCCGGTGGAGCTTGGAGAACGGAAGGATCCACAGCAGGCGCTCCTTGGTGGCCATGACCGCCTTGATCTGCCGGTCCGTCAGGGCCGCGTTCCCCTCGATGACGATCCGGTCGATGTACATCCGCTTGCCCTCGTCGATCCGGAACACCACCCGGAGGTCGCCCTCCGGAGTGCGCTCGGTCCGGGGCGAGATCGTCACGCCGAAGAGGCCCTCGTCCTCGTACTTCTGGCGAATGGCCTCCGCCGCCCGCTGCACCTCCACGGGGTTGTAGAGCACGCCGACGCGGAGCGCGGCGGTCTCGCGGAGGTCCTCGGTCTTGAGCTCGGCGTTCCCCTCGAAGCCCACCTCCCGGACGAGCGGCCGCTCCACGACGACGAAGATCACGCGTACGCCGCCTTCGAACTCCTCCACCCGCACCTGGACGTCGTCGAAGAAGCCGAGGGCGAAGATGGCGCGCACGTCGTCCCGGAGGCCGGCGGGCGAGAACGGATCGCCGATCCTGGTCTGGACGCGGTTGAGGACGACGGGAGCCTGGATCCGACGGTTGCCCTCGACGGCGAGGTCGCGCACGGTGGGGGTCGGGCGCTCCTGGCCGCGCGCGCAGGCGGGCCAGGCGAGGAGGAGGAGCACAAAAAAAACGGAGAGACGTTTCCCTCCGTTCGCCACCGGTGCCCTCCCGTGACGGAGGCTCGCCCTCACCCGCCCCGCAGCATGTCGCAGGACGCGCGGTCGGTCAGCGCTCCGCCAGGTTCAAGGATGGTTCGGCAAGCGGGACGAAGGTGAAGGTCTCGCCGTTCGGCCGGACCTCGATGCGGGCGCCGTCGTGCACCTGGCCGCTCACGATGGTCTCGGCCAGGGGATCCTCGATGTGCTTCTGGATCGTGCGCCGCAGCTGGCGGGCGCCGTACGTCGGATCGTAGCCCTTGCGCAGGAGCAGCTCCTCGGCCTCGGGCGTCAGATCGATCCGGATGCCCTTCTCCTCGAGCTGCTTGTTCACCCGGCCGATCATCAACCGGATGATGGCCTTGATGTCCTCCTCGCTGAGCGGGTGGAAGACGATCACCTCGTCGATGCGGTTGAGGAACTCGGGGCGGAACGCGCGCTTCAGCTCGTCGAGGACGCGGTCCCTCATCCGCTCGTAGTTCTCGTCCGCCGAGTCCTGCAGGAAGCCGGGGCTCACCCGCTTCCCGATCAGGTTCGTGCCGAGGTTCGACGTCATGATGAGGATCGTGTTCTTGAAGTCCACGACGTGGCCGAGCGAATCGGTGAGCCGCCCGTCGTCGAGGACCTGCAGCAGCATGTTGAAGACGTCGGGATGCGCCTTCTCGATCTCGTCGAAGAGGACCACGGAGTACGGCCGCCGCCGCACCTTCTCGGTGAGATAGCCGCCCTCCTCGTAGCCCACGTATCCGGGCGGCGCCCCGAGCAGTCGCGACACGGAGAACTTCTCCATGTACTCCGACATGTCGATCCGGATCATGGCGTTCTCGTCGCCGAAGAGGAACTCCGCGAGCGCGCGGGCCAGCTCGGTCTTCCCCACGCCGGTGGGGCCGAGGAAGATGAAGGAGCCGACGGGACGCTTGGCGTCCTTGAGCCCGGCCCGCGAGCGTCGGATCGCCCGGGACACGGCGCGGAGCGCGTCCTCCTGGCCGACGATGCGGCCGTGGAGGGCCTCTTCCATCCGGGCGAGCTTCGCGGACTCCTTCTCCTCGAGCCGGGAGAGCGGGATGCCGGTCCAGCGCGAGACGATGTACTCGACGTCTTCCTCGCCGACCACGGAGGTCTGCCGGCCCTTGTTCTTCTCCCACTCGTGCTTGAGCTCCTCGTCCCGACCGCGCAGGACCTTCTCCTTCTCCCGCAGCGAGGCCGCCTTCTCGAACTCCTGGGCCTCGAGGAACATGTCCTTCTCGCGGACGACGCGCTCGATCTCCCGCTCCAGCTCCTTCAGCTCGGCGGGCGGCGTCATCGACTGGAGACGCGTCCGGCTCGCCGCCTCGTCGATCACGTCGATCGCCTTGTCCGGGAGCTGCCGCTCGGTGATGTGCCGGTCGGCGAGCTTGACGGCGGCGTCGATCGCCTCGTCGGTGATCTTCACCCGGTGGTGGGCCTCGTATTTCGGCCGCAGGCCCTTGATGATCTCCACCGACTCGGCCACGGACGGCGCGCGGACGATGATCGGCTGGAACCGCCGCTCCAGCGCGCCGTCCTTCTCGATGTGCTTCCGGTACTCGTCGAGCGTGGTCGCGCCGATGCACTGGATCTCGCCGCGCGAGAGCGCCGGCTTGAGCATGTTCGAGGCGTCGATCGCGCCTTCCGCCGCTCCCGCCCCGATGAGCGTGTGCAGCTCGTCGAGGAAGAGGATGACGTTCTCCGACTGCCGGATCTCCTTCATGACCGCCTTCAGGCGCTCCTCGAACTGCCCGCGGTACTTGGTGCCCGCCACGAGGGCCCCCAGGTCGAGCTGGAGCAGGCGCTTGCCGATCAGCACGTCCGGCACGTCGTGGTTGACGATCTTCTGCGCCAGGCCCTCCACGATCGCGGTCTTGCCGACGCCCGGCTCGCCGATCAGGACGGGGTTGTTCTTCGTCCGCCGCGAGAGGATCTGGATGACCCGCTCGATCTCCGTCTCGCGCCCGATCACCGGGTCGAGCTTCCCCTCGCGGGCGAACGTGGTGAGGTCGCGCGCGAACTCGTCCAGGACGGGCGTCTGGCTCCGCTTCTTGGGCCGCGGATAGTACTGGTCGCCGAGGAGCGCCAGCGTCTCCTGCCGGACCTCGTCGAGCCGCGCGCCGAGCGACTCGAGAATCTTCGCGGCGATCGACTGGCCTTCCTTCATGATGCCGAGCAGAAGGTGCTCGGTCCCGATGTAGTTGTGACCGAGCTGGCGGGCCTCCTCGATGGAGAGCTCGAGGACGCGCTTGGCCTGGGGGGTGAACGGCACCTCGCCGAAGGTGAGGGTCTTGGGGAAGCCGCCCAGGGCGCGCTCCACCTCGGCCTTCACGGTCTCCAGGCGGAGGCCCAGGCGCTGGAGGACCGCGGTGGCGATGCCTTCGCCGTCGCGGATCAGCCCGAGGAGGATGTGCTCGGTCCCCACGAAGTCGTGGCGGAACCGGCCGGCTTCCTCCCGGGCCAGGATGATGACTCGTCGCGCCCGCTCGGTGAACCGTTCAAACACGCTACCCTCCAGGCCCCTCTACCGCCCGGGAGCTCCACGTCGTCCCGGGGCCACGCTCCACCCTCATGATACCCGAGGCCGGCCGGATGTCACGGAAAAAATCGCCCGACCCCGTGGGAACTTGCGCGGCAACGGCCCGATACCGTCCATCCGCCGACAACCGCGTCCACCAGTTCCAAGATGCGGGGCACCGGAGGCCTGCCGAGACCCGAGGCGAAGGATCACCACCGGGATGCGCCGCGCATCGGCCCGGCCCACGCCTCGACGACGTGCCGCCGGGCCGAGAAGCGAGCGGATCCAAGGACACGGAGAGGAGATCAAGAGGTGACTGCGCCGCAGGGGGAGGCAGGCCCGATGCGATCGCCGAAGGGCGAATGCCGCGGCTTTGCCGCGAGGGCCGTCGGAGGCGAACGAAGTCCCCCTCCGAAGAGAAGCTACGCCTCGACGACGGCCCGGCCGTCCACCAGCCGCACCAGCCGGTCGGCCCGCCGCGCGAGCTCCAGGTTGTGCGTCGCGATGACGAAGGTCGCGCCGCGCTCCGCCTGGAGGCGTCCGAAGAGCTCGAACACGCCCTCGCTCGTCTTCGGGTCGAGGTTCCCCGTCGGCTCGTCCGCCAGGATGAGCGCCGGTCGCGCGACGAGCGCACGCGCCAGGGCGACGCGCTGCTGCTCGCCGCCGGAGAGCTCGCCCGGCCGGTGCGCCATCCGCTCGGTGAGCCCGACGTCGCGGAGCGCGTCGAGGGCGTGCCGTCGCGCCTCGGCGAGCGGTCGGCGCTGGATCAAGGCCGGCAGCATCGCGTTCTCCAGCGCGGAAAACTCGGCCAGCAGGTTGTAGAGCTGGAAGACGAAGCCGACTTCGTGGCGGCGGAAGCGCGCCAGCTCGGCATCCCCGCGGGCGAAGAGATCGGCGCCGCGGAACAGGACGCGCCCGCCGGTCGGCCGGTCGAGGGCGCCCAGCAGGTGGAGCAGCGTGGACTTGCCGACGCCGGACGCGCCGACGATCGCCACCAGCTCGCCCGCGTGGACGGTGAGGTTCACGCCTTTGAGGACGCGCACCGCTTCCCCGCCCGCCCGGTACTCCTTCTCGAGCTGCTCGGCGATCACGAGCGGGGGCCGGTCGTGGTCCGGTCGCGGACCGTCGCCGGCGCCGGGACGCGGCACCGGCCCCTCATTCATAGCGAAGCACCTCGACGGGGTCGAGCCGCGCCGCTTGACGGGAGGGATAGAGCGTCGCCAGGAACGACAGGACCAGCGCGGAGAGCGCGATCAGGACCAGATCGGGCGGGTACATCCGCATGGGCAGCTCGGAGAGCTGGTAGACGTCTCCCGGGATCTTCACGATGTGGTAGGTCTCCTGGACGACCCCGATGGTCACCCCGAGCGCGGTCCCCACGAGGGTTCCGACCAGGCCGATGAAGACGCCCTCGGCGATGAAGACCACCATGATGCTGCCCGCGCCGGCCCCGAGGGCCCGCAGGACGCCGATCTCCCGGCGCTTCTCGGCCACCATCAGGATCAGGTGGCTGATGATGGCGAACGCGGCGACGAAGATGATGAGGGTCAGGATCACGAACATCGCGGTCTTCTCGAGCTGGATCGCCGAGAAGAGGTTCCGGTTCATGTCCATCCAGTCGCGGGTCCAGTACGGAAACCCCAGCGTCTTCGTCAGATCCTGCGCCACCCGGCGCGCCCGGTAGACGTCGGCGATCCGGACCTCGATTCCCGAGACGCGGCCGCCGAGGTCCGCGAACCGCTGGGCGACGTCGAGCGACGTGTAGGCGAGCGCCGCATCGTACTCGTAGAGCCCGATCTCGAAGATCGCCACGACCCGGAACGGCCGCATCTTCGGGATCGTGCCCACCGCCGTCATCGCGCCCTGGGGCGAGATCGCGGTGATCGTCTGGCCCACGAAGACGCCCAGGCTCCGGGCCAGCTCCCGTCCCAGGGCGATGCCGGGCTCGGGGCCGGCGAGGTCGGCGAGGCTCCCCTGCTTCACCCGGCGCTCCAGGTCGGCGCGCCCCACCTCCGGGTCGATCCCGCGGAGGACGACGCCGGTCGCCGCGCCCTCGTGCGAGAGCATGACCTGCTGGAGGACGAACGGCGAGGCCGAGCGGACCTCGGGATGCCGTCGGATCGCGGCGAGGGCCCCCTCGACGTCGTCGATCCCCTTCCCGGCGGCGTCCATGACCAGGATGTGGGCCGTCGTGCCGAGGATCTTCCCGCGCAGCTCCTCCTCGAACCCCGACATCACCGCCAGCACGACGATCAGGGCCATGACGCCGAGGGCCATCCCGGCCATCGCGATCAGGGTCAGCAGGGAGAGGAAGCCGCGCCGCCCTTTCGAGCGCAGGTAGCGGAGGCCGATCCAGAGCTCGAACGGCAGGGGCCTCATGGGCCCTCCGCCTCGTGGCCGGCGGCCTCGCCCCCCGATCCCCCCTCGGGTCGGAGGAGCGGGAAGAGGATCACCTCCCGGATCGACGCCTTGTCGGCGAAGAGCATGACCAGGCGGTCGATCCCCATCCCCTCCCCGGCGGTCGGCGGCAAGCCGTACTCCAGCGCCCGCACGAAGTCCTCGTCGAGCCGGTGCGCCTCCTCGTCCCCCGCCTGGCGCGCGCGGAACTGGACCTCGAAGCGGCGGCGCTGCTCGAGAGGGTCGTTCAGCTCGGAGTAGGCGTTGGCCAGCTCCAGGCGGCCCACGAACAGCTCGAACCGGTCCACCAGCCGCGGGTCCTCCCGCTTCTGCTTCGCCAGCGGCGAGAGCTCGATCGGGAAGTCCACCACGAAGGTCGGCTGGACCAGCGTGGGCTCGACGAAGCTCTCGAAGACGTCCTTCCACATCTGGTAGCCGGGCGTCCGCGCCTCCCAGCGCCAGCTCGCCGGATCCACGCCGCGGTCCCGCGCCACCTCGAGGGCGCGGCGGCGGATCAGCTCGCTCTCCGCGAGCCCGGGCGGATCCACGCCGAGGACCCGGGCGACGGCGTCGAGGTACCGGAGGCGGCGCCAGGGCGGCGTCAGGTCGATCCGCGCGCCCTGGTACTCGAGGTGGGGCCCCCCGCGGAGCTGCTGGCCCAGGTCGACGAACAGCGCCTCGGTCAGCTCCATGAGGTCGCCGTAGTCGGCGTAGGCCTGGTAGAACTCCAGCATCGTGAACTCGGGGTTGTGCTCGGTCGAGACGCCCTCGTTGCGGAAGATGCGTCCGATCTCGTAGACGCGCTCGAAGCCCCCCACCACGAGCCGCTTGAGGTGGAGCTCGAGCGCGATCCGCAGGTAGAGCGGCAGGTCGAGCGCGTTGTGGTGCGTCTCGAACGGCCGCGCCGCGGCGCCCCCCGGCACGGCCTGCATGGTCGGCGTCTCCACCTCGAGGAAGCCGCGGGCGTCCAGGAACGCGCGGACCACCTGGATCAGCCGCGTCCGGAGCCGGAAGATTTCCCGCACGCCCGGATTCACCAGCAGGTCCACGTACCGCTGCCGGTAGCGCGTCTCCACGTCGCGGAGCCCGTGCCACTTCTCGGGGAGCGGCCGGAGCGCCTTGGCGAGGAAGGACCACGCCTTGACCTGGACCGTCAGCTCGCCCGTCCGTGTCCGGAAGAGCTCGCCGGTCACGCCGACGAAGTCGCCGACGTCGAGCCCGGTGAAGCGCTCGTACTCGGGACCGAGGAGGTCCGCGCGCGCGTAGAGCTGGATCGTGCCGGTCCCGTCGAGCAGGTGGGCGAAGCAGGACCGCCCGTGGTGCCGGAGGGCCATGAGCCGCCCCGCGATGCTGACCGGGCCCGCCCCCTTCAGCTCGTCCTCGCCCGCCCGGTCCCAGCGGGCGTGGAGCGGGCCCGCCCAGTGCGCCACCGGATAGCGCGCGCCGAAGGGATCGACGCCGGCCGCCCGCAGGGCCGCCAGCTTGTCGTGCCGCCGGCGCACGGGCTCGCTGGCCGAGGGGGGAACGTCGCTCACGGCACTGCCCTCGAACGCAAGGCCATCAGACCCGACGCCTATGCCGGGCCGCGACCCGAGCAGTGGTAAGACGCGGGGAGGAGACGGGCCGAGGCGTACTCGCTCACTTCGCGCCCGCGAACAGATACGCCTCGATGAACGGGTCGATCTCGCCGTCCATCACGGCCTCGACGTTGCCGACCTCGAGGTTGGTGCGGTGGTCCTTGATGAGCTGGTAGGGGGCGAAGATGTACGAGCGGATCTGGCTGCCGAAGGCGATCTCCTTCTTGTCCCCGGTCAGCCGCTCGAGCTCCGCCTTGCGCTCGGCGTCGGCGATCTGGTAGAGGCGGGCCCGCAGGACACGGAGCGCGGTGTCCCGGTTCCGAAGCTGCGAGCGCTCGTTCTGGCACGACACGACGATGCCGGTCGGCAGGTGCGTGACGCGGACCGCCGAATCGGCCGTGTTCACGCCCTGCCCGCCCGGGCCGGAGGAGCGGAACACGTCGATCCGGAGGTCCTCGTCGCGCACCACGACCTCGACGTCCTCGACCTCGGGAATGACGGAGACCGAGGCGAACGAGGTGTGGCGGCGGCGCGCCGCGTCGAAGGGCGAGATCCGGACCAGCCGGTGCACGCCGGTCTCGCCCTTCAGGTGGCCGTACGCGTAGTCGCCGCTGACCGTGAGCGTCGCGGACTTGATCCCCGCCTCGTCCCCCGGCAGGACGTCCACGACCTCCACCTTGTACCCGTGGCGCTCGGCCCACCGCGTGTACATCCGGAGGAGCATCTGGGCCCAGTCCTGGGACTCGGTGCCCCCGGCCCCGGCGTGGATGGAGACGATCGCCTGCTTGCGGTCGTGCTCGCCCGAGAGGACGACGGCCAGCTCGAAGTCGTGGAAGGCTTGCTGGAGGCGCCGGAGGCCGTCCTGGATCTCGGGCTCGAGGCTCTCGTCCGCCTCCTCGAGCGCCATCTCCCACAGGAGCCGGAGCTCGGCGAGCTGGTGCGCGAGCTCGCCCGCGCGGCCGACCAGCCGGGTCAGCTCGGTGCGTTCGCGGACCAGCCCTTGCGCGCGCCGCGTATCGTCCCAGAAGCTCGGCGCGCCCATCTCGCGGTCGATCGCCGCCAGGCGCGCTTCTTTGGTGCCGAGGTCAAAGGTGCCCCCGGAGATCGTCGAGCCGACGCTCGAGGTCGGCGAAATCCCGTCGCAGCTCGCCGAGCACGCTAGCTCCCGCCCGGGCCCGCGACCAGCCGCGCCGCCAGGGCGGCGGCCGTCAGCGCGCCACAGGCGTAGGCGAAGACGTCACCGACCCGCGTGTAGAACGTCTGCCCGACCCGGAGCGGCACGTCCACCTGCAGGAATCCCCGGCGCAACAGCCCCAGCTCCGGACCGATGCGGCCCGACGGATGGACGAGGGCCGAGACGCCGGTGTTCGCCGCGCGCGCGATGGCGATCCCGTTCTCCACCGCCCGCAGCGGCAGGGTGGCGAGATGCTGGAGGGGTCCCCCGGACTCCCCGAACCACGCGTCGTTCGTGATGTTGACCATGAAGCTCGCGCCCTCGACCACGAACTGCCGGAACAGGTTCGGGAAGATGACCTCGTAACAGATGACCGTCCCGAACGGCGCCCCCTCCAGGGGGAAGATCACCGGCTCCCGACCGGGGGTGAAGTCCCCGATGTCGGCGGCGATCGCCTCGACGAAGAACAAGAGCCGCTTCAGGGGCACGTACTCCCCGAACGGCACGAGATGCATTTTATCATAGCGGGCTTCGAGGCCTCCGCCCCGCACGAGAAACGCGCTGTTGAGGAATCGCGTCGCCGCCCCGTCGCGGCGCGCATCGGGCGCGCCGACGAGCAACGGCGCGCGGACATCGGCGGCCAGGTCGACGAGCCAGCCGAGCGCCCACGGCTCGAGCCGCACATACGCCGGCACCGCGGCCTCGGGCCAGACGACGAGCCGGCGGCCCGGGGCGGCCTCCCGGGTCAGCTCCGCGTAGATCCGGAGCGTCTCCTGCTGGAATGCCCTGTCCCACTTGATCGACTGGGCGATGTTTCCCTGAACGAGCGCCACCGGCACGCTTCGCCCCTCCGCGGCTCCGGCCCGGGGCCACCCGGCGGCGAGCGTCCCGCCGACGGCGAGGACGGCGACCGCCGCGGCGAGCGCGACGGCCCGCCGCGTCCGGAGGACGAGCGTCCACGCGATGGCCGCGTTGACGAGCACGAGGAGGAACGAGACGCCGTAGACGCCGGTCCAGGCCGCGATCTGGATGAGCGGCAGCCGGCGGTAGGGGACGTAGCCGAGGAGACCCCAGGGAAAGCCCGCGAGCGCGTGCGTCCGCGCGAGCTCCCCGGCGACCCACAGGGCAGGCGCCAGCCAGAGCGCTCCCGGGCCGAGCGGCGCGCGGAGCCACGCGATGGCCCAGGCGACGCCGCCGACGTAGAGGGCGAGATAGCCGCCGAGGGCGAGGATCACCAGGGCCGCGAGCGGCCACCCCAGGCTCGAGAAGGTCGCCATCGTGTCGACGAGCCAGCGGAGGAGCGGCGCGAAGAAGGCCAGGCCCGCGACCCAGCCTTCCAGAAAGGCCCGGCCCGGCGAGGGCGCGGTGGCGGCGAGCGCGAGGACCGGCGCGAGGGCGAGCCAGCCGAGCAGGTCCCAGCCCGGCCGCGGATAGGCAAGGTGCAGGGCCAGGCCCGCCGCGGCGGCGATCAGCAGGCGCCGCGCGCCCTCCCCGCGCAGAACTCCGACTCGTCGGCGAGGAAGCGACGCCCAACCTCGCTCAGAACCGCCCACCGTTCGGTCCTCCCCTCCGAGCGAGGATTCGGAGGGGCCGTCGAGGCCCCCGCCGATGTGCCTAGCGCCCACGCACGAGCCGGTCGCCCAGGATGGCGGGGAGTCCCGCCGCATGGATCCGCCGGCGCGCCTCCCCGACGTCGTAGCGCACGCGTCGGATCACCACGATGGCCGCGTCCTGGTCCCAGAGCGCGTACGCCGCGTCGGGATCGCCGTCACGCGGCTGGCCGACACTGCCGACGTTGATCAGGTGCCGCTCGCCAGGGACGAGGGGCAGCCGCGCGGGCCCACGTCGCCAGGCCAGGCCGCCGTCTCCGCGGATCGTCCAGACCGTCGGGACGTGCGAGTGCCCGACGAAGCAGAGCGGCGTGGTGAAGGCGGCGAAGGCGCCGAGCCCGTCGGCGGGCGAGAGCAGGTACGGCCAGTCGGCCGGGTTCCGCGGCGACGCGTGGACCAGGGTGGCGCCCGCCGCCGCGGTGGTCAGCGGGAGCGTCGCGAGGTAGCGGGTCTGGTCGGGCGCGAGCACCCCCGCCGTCCACTCCGCCGCCGCGCGCGCGTACGGGTTGAACCACGCGAGGTCGAGGAGCCCGGCCGCCGCGTGGTCGTGGTTCCCCGCGACGACCACGGCCCCGCGGCCGGCGAGCGCGTCGACGACCGGCCCCGGATCCGCCCCGTACCCGACCAGGTCGCCGAGGCAGAGCAACCCGTCGACCCCCACGCCGGCGACATCGTCGAGCACCGCGCGAAGGGCGGGCTCGTTGGCATGGACGTCGGAGAGGACGGCGTACCTTACGGGACGAGCTCCCGGCGGACCCGGTCGAGGAGACCGTTGATGAACCGCGTGGACTCCTCGGTGGAGAACTTCCGCGCGATCTCGAGCGCCTCGTTGATGGCGACCTTCGGCGGCACCTCGGCGGCCCACAACAGCTCGAAGACGCCGGCACGCAGGATGTTGCGGTCCACGACGGCCATCCGGTCGAGGTCCCAGCGCTCGGCAAAGCGGCTGATCAGCTCGTCGATCTTGGCCTGATGCGCCTTCGTCCCGCGCACGATCGTGTCGGCGAAGAGCCGCACGTCCTCCGGCACGTCCTGGCGGCGCCAGAATTCGTCCGCCGTCGCGCCCGCATCCGCGTCGTCCCGGAGATCCAGCTCGTAGAGGAGCTGGAGCGCCAGCTCCCGCGCCTTCCGCCGTCGTCCCATGGGCGTCAGGGCTGCCGGAGCCGGGTGCGGGTCCGGCGGGATCGGAGCGGTCCGGGACCCCCGCGCGGCCGACCGCCTTTCCGGCCGGGACCGCCGAGGGCGTGTCGGAGCGCCACGAGCTCCAGCGCCGCGAGCGCCGCCTCCTCCCCGCGGTTACCCACCTTCCCGCCCGCCCGGTCGAGCGCCTGCGCCATCGTCTCGGCCGTGATGACACCGAACGTCGCGGGCACGCCCGTGAGCCGGCTCACCTCCGAAATCCCCCGCGCGGCCTCGCCCGCGACGTATTCGAAGTGCGGGGTCTCGCCCCGGATCACGCACCCCACGCACACCAGCGCGTCCACCCTCCCGCGCCGGGCGAGCATCAGCGCCACCTGAGGCACCTCGAAGGCGCCCGGGACCCAGACCACGGTCACGTCCTTCTCGGCCACGCCGTGCCTCAGGAGCGCCGCCCGGGCGCCCTCGACCAGGCGGGTCCCCACCTCCTCGTGGAACCGTGAGGCGACGACCGCGAAGCGCCGCCCGCGGGCCGCGATCCCGATCGTCCCGCCCGGCGCGCGTCCGCCCATCAACTACTTTCGGGGGGGTCTCGGAAGACCCCCCCGAGGCCCCCCCGTCGTTGCGGCGGCAGAGCCGCCGCTCGGAGGCTTCGCCCGCGATCGACGGCGTGTCATACCCTTTGCGCTCGACGGGCACCCTGGGTGCGTCGCTGCCTCACCCTACTCGGGGCGGGAGAAGATGTGGCCGAGCTTGTCGCGCTTCGTCTGGAGGTAGAAGCGGTTGGCCTCCGAGGCCGGCACCTCGATCGGCACCCGCTCGACCACCTGCAACCCGTAGCCCTCGAGTCCCACGATCTTCTTGGGGTTGTTCGTCAGAAGGCGCATGGCGCGGACCCCGAGGTCCACCAGGATCTGCGCGCCGATCCCGTAATCGCGCAGGTCGGCCTTGAACCCGAGCGCTTCGTTGGCCTCGACGGTGTCCTTGCCCTGGTCCTGCAGCTCGTAGGCCCGCACCTTGTTGAGCAACCCGATCCCCCGGCCCTCCTGCCGCATGTAGACGAGGGCCCCGCGGCCCTCCGCGGCGATGATCATCAGCGCCTTGCGGAGCTGATCGCCGCAGTCGCAGCGTTGCGACTGGAAGACGTCGCCGGTCAGGCACTCGGAGTGGACGCGGACCAGCACCGGGTCGTCGCCCCGCAGCTCGCCCATGACGAGCGCCGGCACCACGCGGTCGTCCACCGTCGTCTCGTACGCGATCGCGGTGAACGTCCCGTACGCCGTCGGCAGGACGGTCGTCGCGGCGCGGCGGACGAGCTTGTCCTTCTGGATCCGGTACCGGATCAGGTCCTTGATCGTGATGATGCGCAGATCGTGGTCGGTCGCGAGGCGGACGAGCTCCGGCATGCGGGCCATCCCGCCGGCTTCGTCCATCACCTCGCAGATCACCCCGGCGGGGTAGCAGCCGGCGAGCCGCGCCAGGTCCACGGCGGCCTCGGTGTGGCCGGCGCGCCGCAGCACGCCGCCCGGCATGGAGCGGAGCGGCAGGATGTGGCCCGGCCGCGCGAGGTCTTCCGGTTGCGTGTTCCTGTCCACGAGGGCGCGAATGGTGATCGCGCGGTCGTAGGCGGAGGTGCCCGTCGTGGTCCCGCGCTTGGCGTCCACCGTCACCGTGAAGGCCGTGCCCATGGCGGCCGTGTTGTCGCTCACCATCATGCCGATGCGGAGCTCGTCGAGCCGGTCGCCCGTGAGCGGCACGCAGATGAGGCCGCGCCCGTGCTTCGCCATGAAGTTCACGGCCTCGGGCGTGGCGCGGTCGGCCGCCATGAGGAGATCGCCCTCGTTCTCGCGATCCTCGTCGTCCACGACGACGAGCATCCGCCCTTGCCGGATCTGCTCGATGGCCTCCTCGATCGAGGCGAAGGGGCGTCGCGGCTGGTCGTGACCGTCGTGATCCGCCATCTCACTCCTCCCGCGCGGAGGCCAGCAGCCCGTGACGCTCGAGGAACGCGCGCGCCGTCTCCCCGCCCGGGAGCAGCGCCTGCACGTACTTGCCGATCACGTCCATCTCGAGGTTCACCCGCGCGCCGACGGCGCGGCCGCCGAGCGTCGTCACCGCCAGCGTGTGCGGGATCAGCGCGACGCTGAACGTGCACGCCCCCAGGTCCGCCACGGTCAGGCTGACCCCGTCGACCGCGACCGACCCCTTCGGGATCACGAAGGGCCGGAGGGCGGCCGGCGGCTCGACCGTCAGCCGGCGGCCGGCCCCGTCGGGCTCGACCGCCGTGACGCGGCCGACCCCGTCCACGTGGCCGAGGACGAGGTGGCCGCCGAGCGGCGCGCCGAACCGGAGCGGCCGCTCGAGATTCACGAGGTCGCCCGGGCGAAGCTCGCCCAGGGTCGTCACCTGGACCGTTTCCAGGGCGAGGTCGAAGCCGACCCGGCCGGGCTCGCGCCCGGCGACGGTCAGGCAGACGCCGTTCACCGCGAGGCTCTCCCCGATCCCGAGGTCGGTCGCGAGCTCGGGCGGTACTCGCACCTCCAGACGCCGGCTCGCGCCGTCCCGCGGGACGGCCTCGACGGCGCCCAGCCCTTCGACGAGGCCCGTGAACATCAGGCCGCGACGTCCCCCTCGATCAGCAGATCTTCGCCGATCGCTCGATAGGTTAACCCGGTCAGGTTCAGAGCTTCCTTGAGCGCTCGTCCCACCCCGCCGACGGGTCCCGGCGCCGTGTGGCCTCCGAGGAGGCGAGGGGCGACGAAGAACGCGACCCGGTCCACGAGCCCGGCCTCGAGGAGCCCCGCCGCCAGCTCCGCTCCGCCCTCGGCGAGAACCGCCACGACGTCGAGCTCGGCGAGGGCGCGGAGCAGCGCCCGGAGGTCCACCCGCCGGCCCTCGCGGGGCAGCTCCAGCAGCCGCACGCCGCGGGCCCGGAGAGAGGCGGCGCGCGCGGCGGGCGCCGGCCGCGCGCACGCGACGACCGCGCGCGCCGGATCGCCTGCCGACAGGAGGCGCGCGTCGAGCGGCACGCGCAGCCGGCTGTCGGCGACGACGCGATAGGGCTCCTTCGCCGGGGCGCCCGCGAGGCGGACCGTCAGGGCCGGGTCGTCGCGCAAGACCGTGCCGATCCCCACGAGCACGGCGTCGGCGGCGAACCGCATCCGGTGCGCTTCCTCGCGCGCGGCCTCGCCCGTGATCCAGCGCGAGGTGCCGTCCCAGGCGGCGATCTTCCCGTCGACCGTCATCGCGGACTTGAGCGTGACGTGGGGCCGCCCGCTCGCGACGAACCGGAAGAACGCGCGGTTCAGCGCCCGCGCCTCCGCCTCGCCCACCCCCACCGCGACGAGGATCCCCGCGGCGCGGAGCCGCGCGAGACCCCGGCCGTCCACGAGCGGGTTCGGGTCGGGACAGGCCGCCACGACACGGGCGACCCCGGCGGCGACGAGCGCGTCGGCGCAGGGGGGCGTGCGGCCGTGATGGGCGCACGGCTCCAGGGTGACGTAGCACGTCGCGCCGCGCGCCGCCGCGCCCGCGGCGGCGAGCGCCATCGCCTCGGCGTGGCGGCCCCCGGCCCGCTCGTGCCAGCCCTCGCCCACCACCCCGCCGGCCTTGACCAGCACGGCGCCGACCGCGGGGTTCGGGGAGGTCAGCCCGACGCCGCGCGCCGCCAGCTCGAGCGCGCGGGCCATCGCGCTCTGGTCGTCCACGTCAGGCTCCGACGAGACCGGCGACGAACACCTTGGGGTCGAAGGCGGCCAGATCGTCCGGCCGCTCGCCGGTCGCGACGAGCTTGAGCGGCAGCCCGAGCTCGCGCACGATCCGGACGACGATGCCGCCCTTGGCGGTGCCGTCGAGCTTGGTGAGGACGAGGCCGGTGAGGGACAGCGCCTCGTGAAAGAGCCGCGCCTGGGCGATCCCGTTCTGGCCGGTCGTCGCATCGAGCACGAGCAGCGTCTCGTGGGGCGCCCCGGGCAGCTGCCGGCCGACGACCCGCTTGACCTTCGTGAGCTCGGCCACGAGGTTCGCCTTGGTGTGGAGGCGTCCCGCGGTGTCCACGATGAGGACGTCGACCGGACGGGCCTGGGCGGCCCTCACCGCGTCGAACGCCACGGCGGAGGGATCGGCGCCGGGCCCCTGCTTGACCACGGGAACGCCCACACGCTCGCCCCAGCGCTCGAGTTGCTCGATCGCCGCCGCGCGGAACGTGTCGGCTGCCGCGAGCAGCACCTGGCTCCCCGAAGCGCGGAGCTGCCCGGCGAGCTTGCCGCACGTCGTGGTCTTCCCCGAGCCGTTCACGCCCAGGATCAGGACGACCGCCGGCCGCGCGTCCAGGGCGAGCGGCGCGGCGGCGCCCTCGAGCGCCTGGCGAAGGTGAGCGGCGAGAGCCTGCCGCACGTCCCCGCCGCTGAGCCGGCCCCGCTGGGCCTGCTCCCGCACGGCCTCGACGAAGCTCGCCGCCGTCTCGACACCCAGGTCCGCCTCGAGGAGCAGGGCCTCCAGGTCTTCCAGCGTCGCGGTGTCGAGCTCCTGTCCCTTGAAGACCCGATCGAAGCCGTCCTGGAAGGCCTCGCGCGTCCGGGTCAGGCCCTCGCGCACCCGATCGGTGAGGGCCGAGAAGACCTTCATGGCGAGCCCCCGCCCGGGACGCTCACGTCGCGCACCACTTGCCCCGCCACGCCGAGCGGGGGCAGCCGGGCGCCGTCGAGCTCGAGCGTCACCCCGCCGGCGTTCCCGAGCGTGACCGTGAACCGCCCGCCGCTCCGCCACTCGCGCGCGTTCCCCGGCTGGAGCAGCGCCTCGCTCGCGGGACCGTCGTCGGGGCGGACCCGGACCCACGTCGCTTCGTGCGCGCGCACCACGAGGACGCGCGGCTCCGGCGCGGGCGTGCTCGGCACGGCGGCCGCCGGGGGCGCGGGGGCGGGCTCGTCCGCCGGAGGCGTCGGGCGCGAGGCGGGCACGAGCTTCGGCGCGGCGCCCGGCGGCGACGTCCCCGCCGAGGGCGCGAGCAGGTAGAACAGCGTGCCGCCGACGGCCAGGAGCACGGCGGCCAGGACGAAGCCGGGGCGGGCGACGGGCCCGGCCCGGCGCACGAGGCCATCGACCGACGCCGGTGGCACGATCGGGCCGGCGCCGGCCCGCGCCGGCGCGGCGCGCACGTGGCCGTCGTACAGCGCGAGCGCCGCCTCCGGTGGCTCGCCGACCTCGGCGCAGTACGCGCGGATGAATCCGCGCACGAAGATGGGCGCCGGCAGGGCCTCCCACCGGTCCTGCTCGAGGGCGCGCAGGACCCGGGGCACGATGCGGGTGGCGCGCGAGAGGTCTTCCAGGGGGAGCCCCTTCGCCTCGCGGCGCCCACGCAAGAACGCGCCGAGGCCGACCTCGTTCTGCATGGCAAATCGTAGTCTAACACACGGTTTCGCCGCCAATCCAAGGCAACCAAAGGCCAAAACCCGCGGCGGACACGGCGCGCCGCTTGGGGGCCGGCGGGCCACGATTGCGCGGGAGACGACAGCGCCGGGCACCTTTCCATGGCCGGGCCGAGACCCGAGCGCCGGAAGGACGCAGGAAGGAGGCGGACCGAGGCGTATGCCGGCCCCCCCACCCAGCCCTATGAGGAGGCCCGCCGACGACCCCAGAGGCCGGGACGGCCGCGAGGCCGCAGGCCGAGCGCGTCCCGGCCGT
>JBIOTN010000177.1:0-16012 GCA_044866005.1 Candidatus Rokuibacteriota bacterium
CGTCGGGATCGCGGGTCGAGATGGAAGGGCTGCGCCCGCTCCCCCACTCGCCGAACACCGGGAGCCCCCGGACCTCGAGCGCGCGCCGGGCGGCGTCGAGCGCCTCGGCCGTGCGCCCGATCCGGAACGCGATGTGATAGAGACCCGGCGCACCCGCCGCCGGCGCGGCGGCGTCCGAGCCACGCCCGGGGGCGGGTGTCATGAGCGAGCGGACCCGGATCCAGCTCTGGCGACTGGCCATCCTGGTCGTGACGCTCGGGCTGTGGGAAGGGTTGACGCACCCGGCCGTCACCAAAGCCGTCTCGCGCATCGTCTACTTCGTGGACCCCTTCTTCATCAGCCGGCCCTCGACCATCTGGGCCCGGTTCTGGCAGCTCAACTCGGCGGCCGCGCGCGTGCCGCTCTGGCAGCTCTTGCTCTCGACGCTCGAGTCGACCGCGCTCGGCTTCGCCGTCGGGGTCTCCAGCGGCTTCGTCGCGGGGCTCGTCCTGGGGCGGCACGAGCGGCTCGCTCTGATCTTCGAGCCGTACATCGTGGCGCTGAACTCGCTGCCCCGGATCGCGCTCGTCCCGCTGGTGACGATGGTCTTCGGCTTCGGCCTCGCCGCCAAGGTCGTCCTCGCCTGGCTCATCGTCTTCTTCATCGTCTTCTTCAACACGTTCCAGGGGGCGCGGGCCGTGGACCCCGACCTGGTCCACTCCGCCCGGTTCCTCGGCGCGTCGGAGCGCCAGGTCATGCGGACAGTCGTGGTGCCATCCGCGCTGGCCTGGACGTTCGCGTCGCTCACGCCCTCCGTCTCCTTTGCCCTGATCGGCGTCGTGATCGGCGAGTTCATCGGCGGGGAATCCGGCGGCGGGATCGGCTACCTCATCATCGCCTCGCTCGGCACGCTGAACGCCGCGGACATGATGGTGGCGCTGATCGTGCTGGCGGCGACGGGCATCGTGCTCGCCGTCGGGATCCGGCGGGTCGAGGCGCGCCTGCTCCGCTGGCGGCCGGAGTACCAGGCGCGGGCCTGACCCGGCCCCCCGGACCGAACCCGGCCCGGCCGGCCGCCACGGCCCGCCCGGCCCCGGCGCGGCCCGAGGACGCGCGGGGCTGGCGCGACGCGATCGCGGTCACGGTCCTGCTCCTTGCCGCGGCGGTCGTGCTGACGTGGCCGCTCGCCGCTCGGCTCCGATCCGCCGCCATCGATCTCGGCGACCCACTCCTCAACAGCTGGATCCTCGCCTGGGACCTCCACGCGTTTCGCCACGCGCCCCTCCACATCTTCGACGCCAACATCTTCCACCCGCACCGTCGGACCCTCGCCTTCTCGGACCACCTGCTCGGGCTCGTCCCGCTCGCCGCACCCGTCGCCCTGGCCGGCGGCGGGCCCGTGCTCCGCCACAACGCCGTCCTGCTGGCCACCTTTCCCCTGGCCGGCCTGACGATGTTCCTCCTCGTCCGCCACCTCACGGGCCACGCGGGCGCCGCCGGCGTGGCCGGGGTCCTCTACGCGTTCTCGCACTATCGCTTCGGCCACCTCGGTCACGTGCAGCTCCTGAGTCACCAGTGGCTCCCGCTCCTCCTGCTCGGGCTCCATCGGGTGGTGACCGGCGGCGGCCGGTGGCGAAACTGGGCGCTCGCCGCGGGGGCCTTCGCCCTCCAGGCGCTCTCGTCCGGGTACCATGCCTACTTCTCGGCCTTCGCCGTCGTCCTCTTCGTCCTCTGGGTCGGGGGGCCCGCCGGTCGCCCGGCCCTCGGGCGGCTCACGCGCCGCGGCCTGCTCGTCGGCGGCATCGTGACCCTGATCCTCCTCCCGGCCTTCCTCCCGTACTACCGCGTCCGCGCGGAGATCGGCCTCACGCGTGCGCGGAGCGAGCTCGCGCTCTACTCGGCGCGACCCACCTCCTACCTCGCCGCGCCGCCGGCCAACCGCTGGCTCGGCGAGTTGACGGGATCGCTCCGCTCGCCCGAGGGCGCGCTCGTCCCCGGCGCGGTGCTGCTCGCGCTCGCCGCGGTCGGACTCGTCACCGAGCTCGCGCGGCCGGCGAGGGGCCAGGCTGCCGCCCCCGGGGCGCAGGAAGCCGCGGCAGGCCGCCGCCGCTGGCTCCGGTGGATCGATCCGCTCCTCGCCGGCTACCTGCTCCTGACGCTCGCCAACGCGTGCGTCGTCGGCGGCTTCGCCGTCCGGCTGGGACCGCTTCGCCTCTCGCAACGGCATTTCGAGGGCGCGGTCGGGCTCATCCTCCTCGCCCTCGCCCTGCGGCGCCTCCTCCACGGACGCCCGGTGCCGCTGCCGGGACTCGGCTGGCTCCGCCGCCTGGGCTGGCCGCACCCGGCTGGCTACTACGTCGGGCTCACCGCGCTGGCCGTCCTCTGCTCCTTCGGGCCGGCGCTCGTCGTCGACGGCGTCCTGGTGGCGCGTCCCCTCTACGACCAGCTTCACAAGCGCGTGCCGGGCTTCGACGCGCTACGCGTTCCCGCGCGCTTCGCGATCCTCGTCACCACGGGGCTCGCGGTCCTGGCCGGCTACGGGGTCGCCGCGCTCGCGCGTGGGCTCGGGCGGCACGGGCGCCGGGTGGCGGTCGTGGCGCTCGGCGGCCTGGCGGTGGTCGAGGCCTGGTCGGTGCCGCTCCCGTTCGTCGACGCCCCCGGCGACTTCGGGCCCGCGACCCGCTGGCTCGCCGCAGTCGGGTCGCCAGGAGCGGTCGTGGAGCTCCCCATGTACCGGGAGGCCCAGTGGGAGACGCGACGCATGCTCGCCTCGACGACCCACTGGCGACCGCTCGTGAACGGCTACAGCGGCGCCTTCCCGTCCGACTACGCGCAGACGGTGGAGCTCCTGAACGAGTTCCCCGCCCCCGGGGCCGTGGGCCGCCTGCGCGCGCTCGGCGTGCGCTTCGTGGTGGCGGACCGCGGGCAATACGCGGAGGAGACCCGGCAGCGGCTCGAGCCCGCCCTGCGCGGCGCGGTGCCCGGCGTGACGGTGGCCGCGGCGTTCGGGGAGACCGTCATCCTGGAGGTGAGCCGGGGCCCCTAGTCGCTTCCGGGGGATCTCGGAAGACTCCCCCTGCCCCCTCTAAGGGCCGCATGGGTGGGCCGGCGGCAACGCCGCCGCTCGGAGCGCCCCCCGCAGTTAACCCGACGACCCCCTAGACCCTCGGAGGGCGGCGCGGCGCGTTCTCAGCGATCGAGGACGGATTCCCGCAACACGCCGACCAGCGGCAGGTTGCGGTACCGTTCCTGGTAGTCCAGGCCGTAGCCGACGACGAAGTCGGCCGGCAGCTCGAAGGCGTGGTAATCGACCGGCAGGTCGATGATGCGCTGGGTGCGCTTGTTGAGGAACGCGCAGACCCGGAGCGAGCGCGGCTGCCGGGTCCGGAAGTTCCGCAAGAGGTAGGAGAGCGTGAGGCCGGTGTCGATGATGCCCTCGACCACGATCACGTCCCGGCCCTCGATGTTCTGGTCGAGGTCCTTGCGGATCCGCACGACGCCGGACGCGGTGCGCGGGCCGTAACCGGCGACGGAGACGAAGTCCACGACCACCGGCACCTGGAGGGCGCGGACGAGGTCCGCCAAGAAGACGACCGCGCTCTTCAAGACGCCGACCAGGACGGGCGTGGTCGCCGGGTAGTCGGCAGCGATCTCGCGGGCGACGCGCGTGACCTGGGCGCGGATCGCCTCGGGCTCGAGGAGCACCGCCGCCAGGTCGTCCGCTAGCTCAGGCATGTCCGCCGCACCGAGAACCGCGCGCAAGGGCGCGCGGCGTTCTCCACTCCCGCCGGGGGAGGCAGGCCCGATCCCTTCGCCGCCGCGGCCGGGACGCCGTCCCGGCCGCCAATCGATCAGAAGGGCCGAGGCTGGCGCCGGGAGGGCCATCGGAGGGGGGCAGCGCCCCCCTCCGAAGGAGGGCTACTGGCACGGCCACCCGAAGCGGCGGGCCAGCGCCACGTAGTCCCGCCGCCGCAGGAGCTTGATCCGCACCTCGGGATGGCAGGCCTGGAGCTTCCGGAGCTTCCGGTGCTTCCGCGTGGCCAGCCGCTGCTGCCTGGTGGTCAGCTCGATGTAGAGGTCCTCGGCCGGCAGGTAGAAGTCGGGCGTGAAGGCCTCCGTGATCCGGCCCCCGCCGTCCCGCGCGAGCGCGAAGGTCGTGGGCTCGTAGCGCCACTCGATCCCGTAATAGGTCAGGAGGGCCGCGAGCTGGCGCTCGCTCGGGTGGTTGAAGGGGCGGGCAGGGCGCGGCGCCTCGGGCTCGCCGCCGGTCGGTGGCCGGCGCGGGATCACGCCATGCCCGTCGGCCGGCTGCCCGGCTTGACGATCGGCACGCCGCTCCGGCACATCGGGCACAGGGCGGCCTCGTAGGCGGGGACCGTCAGGTGGAGGAGCGCCTCGAACGGCTGATCGAACCGGGCCCCGCCACCACTGCGGTCCACGAGCGCCCCGACGCCGACGACGGCGGCCCCGGCGGCCTCGACGGCGGCGATGACCTCGCGGGTGGAGCCTCCCGTGGTCACGACATCCTCCACGACCAGGCACCGGTCCTTCTCGTCCAGGCTGAAGCCGCGCCGCAGGGTCATCCGGCCCTCCTCGCGCTCGGTGAACAGGGCGCGGACGCCGATGGCGCGGGCGACCTCGTGCGCCACCAGGATGCCGCCGACGGCGGGCGCCACCACCGTGGAGGTCGGGGTGCCGCGAAACCGGCGGGCCAGCTCCCGCGCCAGCCGCTCGGCGTCCTCAGGGAACTGCAGCACCAGGGCGGACTGCAGATAGATCCCGGAGTGGAGTCCGGACGTGAGGCGGAAGTGCCCGCGAAGCAGCGCGCCTCTCGACTCGTAGAGGCGAGAGACATCGACCTCCCCGAGCGCGGTCACGTGTCGGCCCGTGCGAGCTCCGCGACGATCGCCGCCGCCGCCGCCGCCGGGTCGGGCGCCGCCGTGATCGGGCGTCCGACCACGACGTAGTCGGCCCCCGCCCGCCGGGCCGCCTCGGCGGTCGCCACCCGCGCCTGGTCGTCGGCGTCCGCCGCCGCGGGCCGGATCCCGGGCGTGACGATGAGCCAGCCCGGCCCCATCGTCGCGCGGAGCCGGCGGGCCTCCCGGGGCGAGGCGACCGTGCCATCGCAGCCCGAGGCGCGGGCGAGATCCGCCAGGTGGAGGACGTGGCCCTCGACGGCGAGCGGCACCTGGAGCTCACGCTGGAGCGCGGCGCGGCCGAGGCTCGTCAGCACGGTGACCGCGACGATGCGCGGGCGCTCCCGGCCCCCCTCCCCCGCCGCCTGCGCCGCGGCGCGCAGCATCTCGGCGCCGCCCGCGGCGTGGACCGTGAGCATCGCCACGCCGAGCCGCGCGGCCTCGCGCACGGCCCCCGCCACCTGCGCCGGGATGTCGTGGTACTTGAGGTCGAGGAACACCCGGGCCCCCCGCTTCTGGACGAGCTCCACGGCGGCGGGGCCGGCGGCGGTGAAGAGCTGGACGCCGACCTTGAACGTCGAGACCACGCCGGCGAGGCGGCCGAGCAGCGCCTCCGCCTCGCCGGGGCCCGCGACGTCCAGGGCGACGATCAGGCGGTCCCGCGGCTCGAGGCTCACGCGCGCGCCGTGTCGTGGTAGGACTGGAGCGGTCGGACCTCGAGCGGGCCGGCGCGCTGCGCCTCGATCGCCTCGAGCGCCGCCTGGGCCCCCTCGATCGTCGTGTAGTACGGGATGTTCTGCATGACGGCCGTGCGGCGGATCAGATAGGAGTCGCGCCGGGCGCGCCCGTCCTCGGGCGTGTTGATGAGCAGGCAGATCTCGCCCTGCTTCATGAGGTCCACGATGTTCGGCCGCCACCCCTCCGCGACCTTGTGGATGACGTCCACCGGCATCCCGTGCCGCTCCAGGAGCTTGGCGGTCCCCTGGGTGGCCACCAGCCGGAATCCCATCTCGTGGAGGCTCCGCGCGATGGGGACGAGGGCCCGCTTGTCGCGGTTCCGCACCGAGAGGAACGCCTTCCCCTGGCGGGGGAGGGGCGAGCCGGCGGCCAGCTGCGACTTGAGGTAGGCGACGCGGAACTCCCGGTCGAGCCCCATCACCTCCCCGGTCGAGCGCATCTCCGGTCCCAGGATGACGTCCACCCCGGGGAACTTCACGAACGGGAAGACGGCTTCCTTCACCGCGACGTGCGGCAGCTCGAGCGTCTCGGCGACGCCGAGCTCGGCCAGGCTGGCGCCCAGCGTCACCCGGGTGGCCAGCTTGGCGAGCGGGACGCCGATCGCCTTGGACACGAACGGCACGGTGCGGGAGGCGCGCGGGTTCACCTCGAGGACGTAGATCGTGTCGCCCCGAATCGCGAACTGGATGTTCAGGAGCCCGATGACGCCGAGCTCGAGGGCGAGCGCCCGCGTCTGGGCGCGGAGCCGCTCCACCTGGTCGTCCCCGATCGAGTAGGGCGGCAGCGCGCAGGCCGAGTCGCCGGAGTGGATCCCCGCCTTCTCGATGTGCTCCATCACGCCGCCCACCAGCACGTCGCGGCCGTCCGAGAGCGCGTCCACGTCGATCTCGAGCGCGTCCTCGAGGAACTTGTCGACGAGGATGGGATGCTCCGGCGACACGTGCGCGGCCTCGACCATCCAGCTCCGGAGCCGCTCCCCGTCGTAGACGATCTCCATCGCCCGGCCGCCCAGCACGTAGGACGGCCGGACGAGCACCGGGTAGCCGAGGCCCGTCGCGATCCGCAGGGCCTCCTCGACCGATCGCGCGGAGCCGTTCGGGGGCTGGTTGAGTCCGAGCTTCCGCAAAAGCTCGGCAAAGCGCGCCCGGTCCTCCGCCCGGTCGATCGCCTCCGGGGGGGTCCCCAGGATCCGGACGCCCGCGCGCGCCAGCGGGACGGCGAGCTTGAGCGGCGTCTGGCCGCCGAACTGGACGATGACCCCGAGCGGGCGCTCCTTCTCCACGATGTTGAGGACGTCCTCCAGCGTGAGCGGCTCGAAGTAGAGGCGGTCCGAGGTGTCGTAGTCGGTCGACACCGTCTCGGGGTTGCAGTTGACCATGATGGCTTCGACGCCCGCCTCGCGGAGCGCGAAGGCCGCGTGGACGCAGGCGTAGTCGAACTCGATCCCCTGGCCGATCCGGTTCGGCCCCGAGCCGAGGATCACGACCTTCGGCCGGTCCGTCCGCGGCGCCTCGTCCTCGTCCTCGTAGGTCGAGTAGAGATAGGGCGTGTAGGCGGCGAACTCGGCGGCACACGTGTCCACGACCTTGAAGGTCGCGCGGACCCCGTGGGCCTGGCGGACGAGCCGGATCTCCCCTTCGGTGCGCCCGCCGAGCTCGGCGAGGCGGCGGTCGGAGAAGCCGAGCCGCTTGGCGCGGCGGAGCGCGGGCGCGGAGAGATCGGGGGCCTTCCGCCAGGCCTCCTCGAAGACGACGAGCTCGCGGATCTGCTCGAGGAACCACGGATCGATCCGCGTGAGGCCGGCGATCTCCTCGCGGGAGAAGCCGTGCCGGAACGCCTCCGCCAGGTAGAGGACGCGCTCCGCGTTCGGCACGCGGAGGCGATCGCGCAGGGCGTCCGGCTCGGGCGCCGGGCCGGGCAGGCCGAAGCCGTAGCGGTCCTGCTCCAGCGAGCGGAGCGCCTTCTGGAGCGCCTCCTTGAAGGTCCGCCCGATCGCCATCACCTCGCCCACCGACTTCATCTGGGTCGTCAGCGTCTGGTCGGCCTCGGGGAACTTCTCGAAGGCCCAGCGCGGCACCTTCACCACGCAGTAATCGATCGTGGGCTCGAAGGAGGCCGGGGTCTCGCGGGTGATGTCGTTCCGCAGCTCGTCGAGCGCGTAGCCGACGGCGAGCTTCGCGGCGATCTTGGCGATGGGGAAGCCCGTCGCCTTCGAGGCGAGCGCGGAGGAGCGGGAGACGCGCGGGTTCATCTCGATGACGACCATCCGGCCGTCCTCGGGGTTGACCGCGAACTGGATGTTGGACCCGCCCGTCTCGACGCCCACCTCGCGGATGATCGCGAGCGCGGCGTCGCGCATCGCCTGGTACTCCTTGTCCGTCAGCGTCTGGGCCGGCGCGACCGTGATGGAGTCGCCGGTGTGGACGCCCATGGGGTCGAAGTTCTCGATCGAGCAGACGATGACGACGTTGTCCGCCAGGTCGCGCATCACCTCGAGCTCGAACTCCTTCCAGCCGATGACCGACTCCTCCACGAGCACCTGACCCACCGGGCTCTGCTGGAGTCCCCAGCGGACCGCGCCCTCCAGCTCCTCGGGGTTCCAGGCGATCGAGCCGCCCGTGCCGCCGAGCGTGAAGGAGGGGCGGATGATGACCGGATAGCCGACCTCGCGGACGACCTCGCGCGCCTCCTCCACCGAGCGCGCGTAGCCGGAGCGCGGCAGCGCGAGGCCGATCTTCTGCATCGCCTCCTTGAAGAGCTCGCGGTCTTCGGCCTTCCGGATCGCCGGGAGCTTCGCCCCGATGAGCTCGACCCCGTAGCGGTCCAGCACGCCGCGGTCGGCCAGGCTGACGGCGAGGTTCAGGCCGGTCTGGCCCCCGAGCGTCGGCAGGAGCGCATCGGGACGCTCCGCCGCGATGATGCGTTCGAGCACCTCGGGCGTGAGCGGCTCGATGTACGTCCGGTCCGCCATCTCGGGGTCCGTCATGATCGTGGCGGGGTTCGAGTTGACCAGGACGACCTCGAACCCTTCCTCGCGGAGCGCCTTCACGGCCTGCGTCCCCGCGTAGTCGAACTCGCAGGCCTGACCGATCACGATGGGGCCGGACCCGATGAGGAGGATCTTCCGGAGGTCCGTCCGCCTGGGCATCCTACCCTCTCCCGCCGGGCCGGGACCCGAGCAGATCAGGACGCCGAGATGCGACGGGCATCGGCACGGGGTTACCGGTCCTCGAGAAGACCGTACACGATCGACACCTCCGGCGGCGCCTCCTCCCGCTTGACGAGGAACTCGACCAGGCGGCTGGACCCGAGCCAGCGGACCTCCCCGGAGCCCGCGAGCTTCTCTCCGAAGACGGAGAGCCGCTTCTCCACCCGCTCGCGGACGGCGTGCGCCTCGAGCGACGCGTCCGATTCCGACGTGAAGGACGCCCACTCGGGCTTCTGGCCGGGCTCGTCGGTCTTCCGGTAGGCGATGAAGTAACGCGGCATCCGGTCACCTGCCTCTCGTGTGGTCCATGAGGTCTGCGAACCGACGGAAGAGGTAGTGCGCGTCGTGCGGCCCCGGCGACGCCTCCGGGTGGTACTGCACGGAGAAGACGGGCAGGCTCCGGTGCCGGAGCCCTTCGCACGTCCCGTCGTTGAGGTTCACGTGGGTCACCTCGAGCCCCTGCGGCGGGCAGGAGTCGGGATCCACGGCGAAGCCGTGGTTCTGCGAGGTGATCTCGACGCGGCCGGAGGCGAGGTCCTTGACCGGGTGGTTCGCCCCGTGGTGCCCGAACGGCAGCTTGTAGGTGCGGCCGCCGAGCGCGAGCGCGAGGATCTGATGGCCCAGGCAGATGCCGAAGACCGGGAGCCGGCCGACCAGCCGGCGGACCGCTTCCGCGAGGTAGGGCACGCCCTCGGGGTCCCCCGGCCCGTTGGCGAGGAAGAGCCCGTCCGGCTCGAGGGCGAGGACCTCGTCCGCCGTGGCGAAGGCCGGCACGACGGTGACGCGACAGCCGAGCCCCACGAGCTGCCGCAGGATGTTCCGCTTCACCCCGGAGTCGAAGGCGACGACGTGCCACCGCGGCGCCGGGGGCTTCCCGTAGCCATCCTCCCGCGACCATACGGACTCCGCCCACTGGTAGGCCGTCTGGCACGTCACCTCCTTCACGAGGTCGCGCCCGACGAGGCCGGGGGCGGCCCTGGCCTTGGCCACGAGCCGCGCGGGATCCAGCTCGCCCGTCGCGATCACACCGTCCTGGGCGCCGTGGTCGCGCAGGTGGCGGGTCAGGGCGCGCGTGTCGATGCCCTGGATCGCGACGATGCCGTGCGCGGCGAGGTAGGCGTCGAGCGGCTGGGTCGCCCGCCAGGAGGAGGGGAGCGCGGAGGCCTCGCGGACGATGAAGCCCTCGACCCACGGGCGGGAGGACTCCACGTCCTCGGGGTTCACGCCCGTGTTCCCGACGTGGGGGGCCGTCATGCAGACGAGCTGGCCCTTGTACGAGGGATCGGTCAGGACTTCCTGGTAGCCCGTCATGGCCGTGTTGAAGACGACCTCGCCGATCGCCTCGCCACGGGCGCCGAAGGCCTCGCCCTCGAACACCCGCCCGTCGGCCAGTGCGAGCACCGCCCGGCTCATCGCGCGATTCCGCCTTTGATGACGCGCTCCCACATGACCACGCGGCCACCGACGACCGTCATCCAGGGCAGCCCGACGCACCGCCAGCCGCCGAAGGGCGTATTCCGGCCTTTGGAGTGGAAACGGGCAGGATCGATGGCGTGTTCCCGCTCCAGGTCGAGGATCGTGACGTCGCCCGGGGCGCCCGGAGTCAGGCTGCCCCCCGGAAGGTCGAGGACCCGGGCCGGGCCGACGGTGAAGCGGGCGACCAGCGTCGGCAGATCCAGCACCCCCTCGCGGACGAGGTGGGTCAGGCACAGCGCCACGGCCGTCTCCAGGCCGACGATGCCGTTGGCCGCGCGATCCAGCTCGACCTCCTTGTCGGCGAGCGCGTGGGGGGCGTGGTCCGTCGCGATCGCGTCGAGCGTCCCGTCCGCCAGCGCCTCGCGGCAGGCATCGACGTCACGCTTCGACCGCAGCGGCGGGGCCATCTTCGCGTTCGCGTCGTAGCTGCGCATCGCCTCGTCGGTGAGCAGCAGGTGGTGCGGGGTCACCTCGCCCGTCACCGGCACGCCGCGGGCTTTCGCCTCCCGGAGGAGCCGCACGGCGGCGGCCGTCGAGACGTGGGCGACGTGGAGGCGGTGGCCGGTCAGCTCGGCCAGCGCGATGTCGCGCGCGACCAGGATCTCTTCCGCGGCCGCGGGGATGCCGCGCAGGCCGAGATCGGTCGAGACGAACCCCTCGTGCATGACCCCGTCTGCGACGAGCGTCGCGTCCTCGGCATGCGACACGATCGGTTTGCCGAAGGCTTGCGCGTACTCCAGGGCCCGGCGGAGGAGGGCCGAGCTCATGATCGGCCGGCCGTCGTCGGAGTAGGCGACGCACCCGGCGTCGCCGAGCTCGCCGAGCTCCGCCAGCTCCGTCCCCCGGAGGCCGCGCGTCACGGCGCCGATCGGGTAGACCCGGACCACGCCCTCGGCCCGCGCCTGCGCGGTGATGTAATCCGTGACGGCCCGGGTGTCGTTGACCGGCTCGGTGTTCGCCATGCACGCGACGGCCGTGAAGCCGCCGGCCGCGGCCGCGCGGGTCCCCGTCGCGATCGTCTCCTTGTACTCGAGGCCGGGCTCCCGCAGGTGGACGTGGATGTCGAGGAACCCCGGGGCCACCACCCGCCCGGCGGCGTCCACGGTGGCCGTCCCCGCCGGCGCCGTCAGCCCCGGTCCCACCCGGCTCACCAGGCCGTCCAGGATCAGCACGTCCGCCGGGCCGTCGACGGCGTTCGCGGGGTCGACGACGCGGCCGTTCTTGACCAGGAGGTTCATGCCCCGCCCTTCTCGGCCGCCTCGGCGCCCTCGCCGCGCGAGCCGACCAGGAGGTAGAGGAGCGCCATGCGCACCGCCACCCCGTTCGCCACCTGCTCCAGGATCACCGAGTACGGGCCGTCCGCGACCTCGGGGGCCATCTCGATGCCGCGGTTCACGGGGCCGGGGTGCATGATCAGCACGTCGTCCCGCGCCTCCGCGAGCTTCTCGAGGGTCAGCCCGTAGAGCCGCGAGTACTCGCGGAAGGAGGGGATGTACGCCCCCGTCATCCGCTCCTGCTGGAGGCGGAGCATCATGATCACGTCCACGTCCCGGATCGCGTCGGCGAGCCGGTAAGAGACCTTCACCCCGAGCTCCTCGACCCCCGGCGGCATCAGCGTGGGCGGCCCGACGACCGTCACGGCCATCCCCATCTTCCGCATCCCGGCGATGTTCGAGCGCGCCACCCGGCTGTGGGCGATGTCGCCGACGATCGCCGCCGACAGGCCTTCCAGGTGCCCGCGCTTCTCCCGGATCGTCAAGAGGTCCAGGAGGGCCTGCGTGGGGTGCTCGTGCATGCCGTCGCCGGCGTTGATGATGGCGCAGCGGAGCGCGCGCGCGAGCATGTGCGGGGCCCCGGCCGCGGCGTGCCGGATCACCACGCAGTCCGGGCTCATGGCCTCGATGTTCTTGGCCGTGTCCATGAGCGTCTCCCCCTTCACGACGCTCGAGGACGAGCCCGAGACGTTGACGACGTCGGCCGAAAGCCACTTCCCGGCGATCTCGAAGGAGGTGCGCGTTCGCGTGGAGGGCTCGAGGAAGAGGTTCACCACGGTCTTCCCGCGCAGGGCGGGGACCTTCTTGATCTCCCGGCCGGCGATCTCCTTCATGGAGGCAGCCGTGTCCAGGATGGTCTGGATCTCGGCCGGCTCCAGGCCGCGGATCTCCAGGAGGTCCTTCCGCTTGAGCCCCATGGCGCCTCCTAGGCCCCTTCGCGAATGATGACCCGATCCTCCCCGTCGTGCTCGCGCAGGAGCACCTGGACGATCTCCCGGCGCGCGGTGGGGAGGTTCTTCCCGATGTAGTCGGGCCGGATGGGTAGCTCGCGGTGGCCGCGGTCGATCAGGACGGCGAGCTGGATCATCCGCGGGCGGCCCAGGTCGATGATCGCGTCGAGCGCCGCGCGGATCGTCCGGCCCGTGTAGAGGACGTCGTCCACCAGGATGACGGTGCGCCCGCCCACCGGAAACGGGATCTCGGTGCCGCGCAGGACCGGAGCCTCCGCCTTGAGGCTCAGGTCGTCGCGGTAGAGGGTGATGTCGAGGGCCCCGACCGGCAGCTTCACGCCTTCGATCGCCTGGAGGCACTCGGCGATCCGCCGGGCGAGGGTCACCCCGCGGGTGCGGATCCCGACGAGGGCGAGGTCGCTCGTGCCGCCCGCGCGCTCCACGATCTCGTGGGCGATCCGGGTGAGCGCGCGGTCGATGCCCTGCGCGTCGAGCACCTGGGCCTTCTCCCGCAGCGTCATGGGAGGCACCGCCGGGCCGGGCCGTTTCCGGGCAACAAAAAACCCTCCCCGGTCCCCGGAGAGGGTGCTGGCGCCGTCCCTGTCTTCATCGTCTCTCCTTATGGACCTCGCAGGGCCCACTTAAAGGAGCCATCGCCGTCACTCTATCGAGCGCGCAGCGACTTGTCAAGGCCACGTGTCCTGCCTACCCGGCGTGGCCTTCACCCCTCGGCGGGGGGCCCGCCGAGGCTTGACCGCCTGCGGGCCCGCGGCTAAGGTGGACCCGCCGCTCCCGCCGCGCCGCGCGCGGAACGCCTCTCGGGAGCCTGAACAGGAGACCACGATGCAATACCGCACGCTCGGGAACAGCCCGTTGACCGTCTCGGCGATCGGGCTCGGGTGCATGGGCATGTCCGGGATCTACGGCCCCACCGACGAGGCCGAGTCGATCGCCGTGATCCACCACGCGCTCGATCTCGGCATCAACTTCCTCGACAGCTCCGACATGTACGGCTGGGGGCACAACGAGGAGCTCGTGGGCCGCGCCCTGAAGGGCCGGCGCCAGGACGCCGTCCTCGCCACCAAGTTCGGCCAGGTCCGCAGCCCGGACGGCAAGGGCAACCTCGTGAACGGCCGGCCGGACTACGTCGAGCGCGCCTGCCACGCGAGCCTGAAGCGGCTCGGCGTGGAGGTGATCGACGTCTACCTCCAGCACCGCGTGGACCCGGCCGTGCCGATCGAGGAGACGGTCGGCGCGATGGCGCGCCTCGTCGAGGCGGGGACGGTGCGCTATCTCGGGCTGTCCGAGGCCGCGCCGGCGACGATCCGGCGCGCCCACGCCGTCCATCCCCTCAGCGCGGTGCAGAGCGAGTACTCGCTCCTCTACCGGAGCCCGGCCGAGGAGACCCTGCCGACCACGCGGGCGCTGGGCATCTCGTACATCGCCTACTCGCCCCTGGGGCGCGGCTTCCTGACCGGGGCGATCCAGCGCCCGGCCGACCTGCCGGAGAGCGACCGGCGCCACCAGCACCCGCGGTTCCAGGGTCAGCACTTCGACCACAACCGCCGGCTCGTCCGTCGCATCGAGGAGATCGCGCGCGAGAAGCGCGTCACCCCGTCCCAGCTCGTCCTCGCCTGGCTCCTGGCGCAGGGGCCGGACGTCATCCCGATCCCGGGCACGACGCGCCGCGCCCATCTGGACGAGAACGCGGGCGCCGTGACGATCCAGCTCGACGCCGCGGACCGGAAGCGCATCGACGAGGCCATGCCGGCCGGGGCCGCGGCGGGCTTACGCTATCCGGAGCCCCAGATGAAGGCCGTCCAGCTCTGAGGAGGGTTCGCATGGCCAGGAAGCGCGTGGTGCTGACGGGCGCGGCAGGGTACATCGCCCAGCGCATGTTCAAGGAGCTCCGCGAGCGGTGGGACCTCGTGCCGATCGACGTGCGCCCCACGACCCGCGACGGCACGCCCGTTCCCGGCGTCGTGGTCGCCGACCTCACGAACCCGGACCGCAACGCCTACCGGCAGCACTTCCGCGGGGCCGACGCCGTCCTCCACTGCGGCTACGTGAGCGCGCCCGGCCTGGACGCCACCACGTGGCAGGACGCGAGCGACGCGAAGTTCTGGGCCGAGCACCGGAACGTCGCCCTCGCCTACAACGTCTACCGGACCGCGCTCGAGGAGGGCGTCCCGCGGGTCGTCGTCGCCAGCTCGAACCACGCGGCGGACTACTACGAGCGGCTGATCTGGGCCGATCGCCTCGAGATGGTGACGCCGGACATGCGGCCGCTGTCCGACAACTGGTACGGCTGGGCCAAGGCGGCGTACGAGCTGCTCGGCTTCGTCTTCGCCACGGGCAAGGTGGACGGGCGAAAGCTCGAGGTCGTCCAGTGGCGCATCGGGGCGCCGCGCGACACCGACCTCGACGAGATCAAGCCGGGCGACCTCAAGGTCATGCACCGCGCGCTGGGCGCCTACCTCTCCCGGCGCGACCAGGTCCAGCAGGCCATCCGCATGGTGGAGACGCCGAGCATCGAGGACGAGCACGGGGTGCCGTTCCTGATCGTCTACGGGATCAGCGGGAACAGTCACCGGTTCTGGAGCATCGTCAACGCCCGGCAGAAGATCGGCTACGCCCCGGAGGACGACAGCCAGGTCGCCTTCGCCGACAAGATCGCGGCGATCGCCCGGGCCGCCCGACCGTAGCCGGATGCTGAGAGCCGCGGCGTCCCGATCGTCCGCGCGCTCCGGATCGAAGCGCTCCGAGCGCCGGCTTCGCCGGCGCCACCCCTCCTGGGGGGAGGCATCGGAAGGGGGGCAAAGCCCCCCTCCGAGGATATGAAGGTCTACGTCGTGACCTACCCCGAGTCGATCCGCGGCATCTACGCGACGTGGCCCGAGTGCAAGGCCGCGGTCTCCGGCATTCCCGGCGCGCGCTATCAGGCGGTCTCGAGCCGCGAGACCGCCGAGGCCATGCTCCGCGGCGAGGCGATCCGCCTGGCGCCGGGCACCTACGCCTTCGTGGACGGGAACCACATGGGCGGCATCGGCGTGGTCCTCGTCGAGCAGGGCGGCGGGGGGCCCCTCGCGGTGCGAGAGGTCGGCACGACCGTCTACGCGGTCTTCCGCCAGGCCGGCATCCCCGGCCTCGACGCGCGGCCCCAGGTCACCGCGGCGGTGAACCGGCTGCGGAACGTGCTCGCGGAGCTCGGGGCCCTCTACCTGGCGCTCGAGCTCGCCCCGCCCGGGACGGCGCTGACCGTGGTCCACGACTACGAAGGGGTCGGCGCCTGGCTCGAGCGGCGCTGGAAGGCGCGGGACCCGCTCGTGGCGGAGGTCGTGGAGGCCTGCCGCCGCCGCATCGCCGAGCGCCGGCTCACGGTGACCTACCGCCAGCAGGCGGGCCACGAGGCGACCTTCGCGGGCCAGAACGACTTCGCCGCGTACAACGCCCGCGCCGACGCCCTGGCCA